>JACPJE010000131.1 GCA_016187725.1 Candidatus Latescibacterota bacterium | reverse complement strand
GGCCAGCCACATGTTGGCCGCGGAGAAGGGGTAGTTCTCGGCCAGGTTGTAGACCTTGCCGCTGGCCTCCACGGCCTCGATCAGGCGCACCCCCTCGGCGACGGTGTGGAAGCTGGTCACCTCGGAGAGCACGTGCCGGCCAGCCTGCAGGCAGCGGATGGCGTCGCCGGCGTGGGCCGGGCAATAGGTGGCCAGCAGCACCGCGTCGAAGTCCTGGGCCAGGAAGTGCTCCACGTCGTCAGTGACGTAGGAGCCCGGATTGAG
Organism: Candidatus Latescibacterota bacterium; assembly: GCA_016187725.1. Taxonomy (GTDB): domain Bacteria; phylum Latescibacterota; class UBA2968; order UBA8231; family UBA8231; genus SICG01. The sequence continues at coordinate 3,985 of JACPJE010000131.1, read as the reverse complement.
CTGGGCGAAGCGCTGGCGCATGTGCAGGTTGAAATCGCAGCCGGCCACCACGTCCATGTTGAGGGCGCGGCAGGTGTTGAAGAAGGACAGGCCGCGGCCCAGGCCCCAGATCCCCAGGCGGATGCGGCGATGGGTGGCGAAGATCGGTTTGGGCTTGGCCATCGGGCCCTCCTTTTTCACGCACTGTCAAAACTAGGCCAGGAAAGGGGCGGGGACAAGGGGAATCCGCCCTTGATGGGGGACAATGTATATTATACCTTGAGCGCTGGGAGGCTCAGATGGAATTCGAGAGCAAATCCGCACGATGAAGGAGCGCCCCGAACCTCCGGATCTGGAAGAGGACTTTCTGGCGCCCTGGGAAGAGGAGGCCGGCGCCGCTTCCCGGCTGGGCCTGCTGCTCTTCCTGGCCTCGCTGACCATGTTTTTCGGAGCCAGCATCGTCGGCTACCTGGTCATCCGCCTCGACAGCCCGCTGGCCCCGCCCCCCGGCCACCTCGCCCTGCCCTCCGGGCTGTGGGTCTCCACGCTCCTGCTCTTGCTCACCGGCTGGGCCATCCACGTGGCCGACCAGCGGGCCAGGCGCAGGGCGGAACGCTCCCTGCGCCGCTGGCTGGGTCTGAGCCTGGGCTGCGGGGCGGCCTTCATCGCGGTGCAGGTGCCCTGCCTGCTGGAACTCTTGCGCGTCCACCGCGTCGCCCTGGCCCAGCAGGGGGGCGCCCTTTACGGGTTGACCTTTGCGCTGGTGGTCATCCACGCCCTGCACGTGCTGGGGGGCATGGCCCCGCTGGCGGCGCTGACCTTCAGCGCCTGGGGCCGCGCCCCCGGGAGCGCGTCGCGGCACCGGGTGCACGGTTGCGCCCTGTACTGGCACTTTTTAGAGGTGGTCTGGGTCGCCCTCTTCGGGGTGTTCCAGATCACCGCTTGAGAAGCCGTCTCAAAACTCCATTCGGGCTTCGCGCGGCTGCAATCGGCGTGGCCGGCGTTGCCCTCAATCGGCATATTTCGGATCAATATGCCTTTTTCGGGCGCCTTGCCCACACCGATTTCGCTCGCGCTCGGGCCACAAAGCGAATTTTAAGACGGCTTCTAGGAGGAGATCATGGAACTGGAAGAGCGAGTGGCCGCACTGGAGAGGCAGCTCAAGCACCTGCGCATCCTCGCCGCCCTCCTGGGCACCGGGTTGGTGGCCCTGCTGTCCCTGGGGGCCACCGGCAGCCAGCCGGCGGTGCAGGACTTCCAGGTGGTCCGCACCAGGGATCTGCTCGTCGTCGACAGCCAGGGCCGGGTGATGTGCAGCGTGGGGGAGGACGGGGAGGGCAATGGCCGGCTGGCCCTGAATTCGCGCACCGACAAGCAGGTCTTCACCGCCGGGGCCGACGAGCGGGGCAACGGCCAGCTGCTGATCAGCTCCAACGCCGACCAGGGGGTGTTTTCGGCGGTGGTGGACGCCGACGGCAACGGCCGGCTGCTCATCGGCTCCAGGGCGCAGCGGCCCCTGGTCTCGGCCGGGGCGGACAAGAAGGGAGACGGGCAGTTCCTGCTCTTTTCCGGGGCCGAGCGGACTGCGCTCTCGGCGGGGGTGGACGCGACGGGCAACGGGGGCATCGTCGATCTGTACAACCGCGCCGGCCAGGGGGTGGTGCAGTTGAGCTGCGATGCCCAGGGCAGCGGCATGGTGGGGACTTACGACGCCAAGGGGGCTGGCCGGGCGCTGAAAGCCAGGCCCTGAGCAGCCATGAGCCAGCAACCCGCCCCGCAGCAACCCCGGCGGCCCGACCTGTTGATGTGGCAGGGGCAGCCGCTGCCCTGCTTTGTCAAGGCGGTGGTCTACGAGGCGGGCCAGGCCGCGGCCCTGGGGATCAAGACCTCCAACCCGGCGCTGATCAAGAGCCTGCTCGAAGATCCGGACCAGCAGCGGGAGTTGCGCAGCCTGCTGCGCCAGCAGGTGCAGGCGGAAATGGGCCGCCAGGGGATCAGCTACGGGGTCGACGAAGAGCAGGTGGCCCAGGTCATCGACACCTTTGTGGAAATGGTGTTGAAGGGCACCGGCGACATGGCCTCCCGCAAGGTCGCCGACGGCGAAAAGCCCACCCCCGGAGAAGACGGCAAGCTGGAATACGTGCGCAACCCCCAGGGGGTGGCCCTCCGCCTGCTGGGCCGCCGGGAGCAGGAGCAGGTCATCCGCCAGGTCTACCAGGTCAAAAAGGGGGAGGCGCTGGTGGTGCGCCACCCGCCGGTGGCCGGCAAGGCCGGGGTCGATGTGCGCGGCGAAAAGGTCGAGCCTGCCAGGCCGCCCGAGGACGTGGTCCTGCAGTCCATCAGCGGGCCCAACACCGAGGTGCAGCTGCAGAAGCTGGTGGCCGCCATCGACGGGGTGTACCGCGAGGATCTGAAGGGGCGGATCAGGGTGGTGCAGGAGCTGGCCGTCGACGAGGTCAGCCCCGCCACCGGCGATCTGCCCCGCTCGGGGGTGGCGGCGGTCAATGTGCTGGTGCGCCGGACCATCGCCAACGGGGCCAGCGTGCAGACCACCGAAGACGTGTTCGTGGGCACCCCCCAGGAGCCGGGGGTGGTGGAGGCCAATGCCCGGGTGCGGGCCAGGCACCTGCTGGTGCGCGGCCAGGTGGCGGGCCGGCCCCTGCCGGCCTCCTATCTGAGCGGGGAGTTGGAGACGCTGGAGAGCATTGCCCAGCGCCAGGTCTACAGCCAGCTGGAACGCTCGCAACTGGAGGTGGCGGGGCTCTTTGCGGCGCGCGAGGTGCTGGGGCGCAACGTCACCGCCGGTCAGGTGCTGGTGCGGGACGACGTGCGGGGGGCCGCCCTGGAGGCGCGCGAGGAGGTGCTGGTGGACGGCAATCTGTCGGGAGGGCTGGTGCTGTGCGGCACGCGCCTGCAGGTGGCGGGGGATCTGGGCAATGAGTCGGGAACCACCACCCGCGTCCACCTGGGAGAGGCGGGCGGGCAGGCCCAGGAGCAGGACCGGTTCAGGCTCCAGGCCGAGCGCGAGAAACTGGAGATCCGGGTCCAGGCCCTGGAGACCCACCAGGCCGGCATGGAGAAAAAATCCGCCAAGAGCGCGTACTGGGCCGCCTTCATGCGCGGCGAGAAGCGCGTGCCCCAGCACCCGCTGGAAAGGCAGCTGCTGATCCAGTTCCTGCAGGCGGCCAAGGACCGGCAGCGCCTGGAACGCGAGGTGGCCGACGCCCGGCGCCAGGTCGCCGATCTGGCGCGGCTGGTCCAGCAGGGCGACGAAGGCGAAGCCGAGGGGGGAGAGGGTTTCCAGGTGGTGGTGGGCGGGACCATCTATCCGGGGGTGTCCCTGGAGATGGTGCGGCGCCTGGAGCAGGGAGATCTGGAAAAGAAGGTCAGGGATCGCGCCGGGCACGAGACCACCCTGGGAGCCCTCAAGGCCCAGCTCGCCGAGCAGCTGACCCATTACCTGGAATTGTACCAGGAAGGGGTGGAGGAACGGCAGAAGGCCCTGGAGCAGATGTTCAAGGGCATGGAGAAGCGCCCCGAGCCTCCCCGGCTCCAGGACCGCAGATTCCAGATGGAGGTGGTTTTTCTGGAGGAGCCCCCGGCCGGTGCCGGCGGCCCCCTGGCCCTGGAAGGGGTGGTCTATGCCCTGGCCCACGATCCGGGTTCCTTCCACCTGAAGATCATCGGCCGCCTCAAGGAGCCGGTGCGCCAGGTGGTCGTTTCCGTTGAGAAAAGCGGGGGGGAGCTGGTTTTCAGATGCCTGCCAGCGGCCGCTCCCCCTGTTCCCTGGCAGCGGGATGCCCAGGTGCTGGAGCGCCTGGCCGGGCTGGGGATCCTGGGCCGGTCCGGCCGTGCCCACATGTTGGAGTGAAGGAGGAGAAGGAGATCATATGGGAGTAAAGGCGGCGGACATCATGCAGCGCCAGGTCATTTCGGTGCAGGAGGATCTGTCCATAGCCGATCTGGTGGCCCTGCTCTACGACCACCGGATCAGCGGGGTGCCGGT
>JACPJE010000199.1 GCA_016187725.1 Candidatus Latescibacterota bacterium | reverse complement strand
GGGTGCAATTCTGCTGCGGCGAACTGGTCGGATAGTCGAACTCGAAGGCCTGCACCCCGGCCCGGTCGGCCTGGGGGATATCGGCGGACTTGTAGATGTCCGGCCGGGTGGAGGTGAAGACCAGGACTTTTTTGTGCTCGTGGATCTTGAGCGGTACCCGCGCCTCAAAGGCCACCCGGCGCACCTTCTTGGGCAGCAGCAGGTCGGTGTTGTCCACCAGGGCATCGCGCTGCCAGCGGCCGGCCAGCACCGCCTGCAGGTCGGCGAAGAAGACCCGTTCCCGCTCCCCGTCCGGGATGATCAGGTAGAGGTAGCCTTTGCGCGCCTGGTTCGAAACCTGGTCCGCCCCGCCGGTGCCCTCGAAGTCGAGGGAGATCCTCAGATCCAGGGCGCGGTTGGGGGGCAGGGCGTGCAGCGAGAGCGCTTCGATCACCGCCTCGGACACTCCGGCTTCCTTGAGACCGACCAGGGCCTCCACCGAGGCGTCGCAGGCGCAACGGCGCTCCTCGAGCATCTTGATGATGGCCGCGTCGCTGAACTTGCTGGCGCTCAGTTGCCGCACCTCCTCCAGTTTGAGAGGAAGCTGGTCTGACCGCTCATACAATCTGGGCAGCTGGCCACCGTCCCAGTCGACGATGTTGAACAGGTACCCTTCGTCCAGCACCTTCCTGGACACCTGGCCCGGGCTGGCCGGGGCGGGTTGCTGGGCCGGGGCGCTCAGCGCGGCGAGGGCCAGCAGCGCGAGGGCTGCGAGGATGCGTTTCATGTCGGGACTCCTCAGCGAAAGCTCCGATAATTTAAGAAAAGGGTCTTGCCCGCCGCCACTTGCACTCCCGGGAAGACCTGGGTCTCGATGGTCTGGTCCCTGCCATCTAATAACTCCAAAGTCAGATCCACTGTTCCCGGAGGCAGGGAAAAACGCGCCAACTCGACACGGGAAGGCAGGGAGAGCCAGCTGCGGGTGTCGGCCGCCTCGGTGGAGAAGCCGATCCAATTGAAGAGCGCACCCAGGGCCTCGTTCTCCTTCTCCACCTTTTTGGTAATCAGATATTTGGCCAGGGCCCTGGCCAGGGTCTTGGCCAGGATGGAGTTCTCCTTCTCTCCCAGGGTTTTGAAGGCGATGGCATCCAGGTCCTCCACCAGCACCCCCCGAGCGCTCTGGCCGGCTCCGCTGAGGCGGACGCCGCGGATCTGGGAGGGCAATGCCTGGTACACGGGCAGGGCCACCCTGAGCCAGTACTCCACCTTGGCATAGAAGGGGTTAGGGTGGTAATAACGGTAACACATCTGGTCGGACAGGTTCCAGATCTCCCGGGTGTCGTCGTCATCCAGCAGAGGGACCTGAATCTCGTGCTGGCGCTTGCGGGCGACAAAGCCCTGCTCGACAAAGACCACCACCTGGCCGCCCCCTACAGGTGCCAGGTCCTGGGGGTCGAGCGCGTAGCGCTGGAGGTACTCGGCCCGTTCATCGGCAAAACCCAGGCGCTGGGCCATCCGGGCCAGGTCGGCCGGCAGGGTGGGGGGCAGCTGCAGGCCAAAGGCCTGCTGGTACGCCTGATAGCCCCGTGCGGCGTCCTTGTAGGAGATGTATGCGTCGTTCCACTCGCCCTGCGCCTCGTAGAAGATCCCGGTCATGTACTGGATGAAGGCGTCGTTCTTGTAGCTGAGTTTGTAGTCAACGGCCTGGGCGTAGTCGGCCAGCTTGAGGTTGGCCTTGCGGCATTCGACCAGGGCGTCTTCGGGGGCGCCCAGGTATGCGTAGTTCAGGGCGCGGTAGTAGTGGATGAAGGAGCATTCAAACTCCTCGCCGGTGTAGGGGATGATGGCGTCGTTGGTGACCAGGGAGGCCAGTTCGCGCGAGACCGAGCGGGTGTAGAGTTCGTCGATGAGTTTCTCGGCCTTCTCGAATTCCTGATTTGAAGTCTGATACTGGCCCTGATAGTGGAAGATCAGTCCCCGCTCCAACCGGTAGAGCAGTTTGTTGGTCTTGCCCTCGGGTTTTTCGAGGCGGGCCAGGGCGCCCTCGTAGTCGCGGCGCTCCAGGCGCTTGAGCGGGGCCCGCATCAGGCTCGAATACCCGGCTGCGCAGCCGGCCAGCAGGAGCAGCGCGGCGGCCCATATCCCGGTCTTCAGCAGCAGTCTGGCCATGCGCTTCAGGCAGTTTGGGAGTCTGTGAGTCTGTGAGTTCAATGCTCTGGGGCGCGCCTTTGTTCCCCGGGCGGCTGGTTGAAGCGGGCCAGGGCCCGCACCTGGGCCCAGAAGGTCGGCAGGGTGTCCCAGGGGTTGGACAGGATGTCGTCGGTGAGGTAGATCCAATCAGCCCCGGCGCCCAGCGCCTGCTCCAGCATTGCGGCCATGAACGGAGGAGGCTCCGCGAATGCTTGATCGATGGCGGCAGGATAGTTACTATCAAGTCCCAAATATACGCATCCCGAAGGGTTATTTCACCCTGTGGCACTCCCTGCCGCAGGCAACCGCCAAAAACCGACCTGGTGGAGCGCCATGGAGACCCGCAATCCCGCTGACCTGCCCACAGACCTGCTCGATCCCAAAAGCAAGACGCCCCCCCGCTCCCTGCTCGACCTCATCGAACTGAAGGTGTTCGACCTCGAGCTGGCCGCCTGGCTGGTGGCGCGGGTGGCGCGCGGGGCCTCGTTCATCGTCGGCTCCGGACCGGGCGGGGTGGGCAAGACCACCACCATGCGCGCCCTGCTGGCCTTTGCGCCCTCTGACCGGCCCTTTGCCGTGGCCCTGCCCGGCAAGGTGGCCCAGGTGGACGGCCGCTGTAGCTGCGTGGTCAGCCACGAGTTGAGCGACCACCCGCCGCCCACCTACCTGTGGGGGCAGAACCTGCGCGACTTCTTCGCCCTCTCGCAGCAAGGCCACATGCTGGTGGGCAATGTGCATGCCGACGACCTGGAGGAGACCCGCACCCAGGTATGTGTCACCAACGGGGTACCCGAGGAGCAGTTCAGGGCGGTGAAGCTCTTCGCCTTTGTCCGGGTCGAAGGGGTGGCGCCGGGAACCGGCCGCGTCAACGATCCGGTCTCCCGGCGCTTCATCAATGAGGTATATCTCTCCGACGGCCGGGCGGCCCATCAGGTCGTCTTCACCCACGAAGGGGGTCTGGCAGCCCGGGCACCGCGCGATGTGGCCCACGAGCAGCGCTGCCGGAGATTTCTCGAAGAGACCCTGGCCGGAACGGTGCGCGATATCAATGAGGTGCGGCGTCTCTTCCTGCGCATGGAGAACGGGTAGACATGGACAAACCCAAGGTCGCGGTCGTGGGGTACGGGTACGCGGGCCGCTGTTTCCACACCTACCTGGTGGGCCTGGCCAGCCAGCTAGAACTCTACGGGGTGGTCACCAGCCGGCCCGAAGCCCGGGCCCAGATCCAGTCCCAGTTGGGGGTGAAGGTTTTTGCCCGTTTTGAAGAGGCCCTGGTCGATCCGGCGGTGGACCTAGTGGTGCTGGCCACCCCCAACGACCTGCACGCCGCCCAGGCCATCCAGGCCCTGGAGGCAGGCAAACACGTGGTCACCGACAAACCCATGTGCCTGAGCACCGCCGAGGCCGAGGCCATGATCGGGGCCAGCCGCAGGACCGGCCGGCTGCTGAGCGTGTTCCAGAACCGCCGCTGGGACGGGGATTTCCTCACGGTGCGCAAGGTGATGGAGGAGGGCCTGCTGGGCGAGGTCTTCTCCATCGAAATGTGCTGGGCCCAGTACGGGGTGCCGCGCGGCTGGCGCAGCCAGCACCAGCACGGGGGCGGGAAGTTCATGGACCTGGGCGCCCATCTGCTCGACCAGGCCCTGCAACTGATCCCCGGCCCGGTGGAACGGGTGTACGCCCGCTTCTTCGAGGGGGGCTGGCAGACCGACGTGGAGGATCACGCCCTTTGTCTGCTGAGTTTTGCCAACGGGGTGGAGGTGCAGGTCACCACCTCGTCCCTGGCGCGGCGGCCCAAGCCCCGCTGGTATGTGATGGGCACCAAGGGCACCCTGGTCAAGGAGGGGCTGGACCCGCAGGAGCGGGCCATGGTCGCCGGCCAGATCGACGCGGCCCGGGAGGAGCCCGCCCAGTACCCGCGATTGTGGGTGGAGACAGCGGGGCGCTCCTCGGAGGTGATGCTGGAGACCCTGCCGGGCCGCTGGCGCTCCTTCTACGAGAACATTGCCCAGGCGCTGGAGGACCGTTCCAAACTGGCCGTCACTCCCGAGAGCGCGCGGCGGGTGATGGCCCTCATCGAGGCGGCCCGGGCCTCGGCTGCCTCGGGGCAGACCGTGCGGCCAGAAGGAGAAGGATGAAAAAGGGGCGCGCCACCGAAGGGATGGAGACCTCCTTTGCGGTGCGCACCTGCGACAGCCCCCTGAGCCTGGAGGAGTACCAGCGCCTGCCCAAGCACCCCCTATACCTGGTGCTGGACAACCTGCGTAGCGCCTTCAACGTAGGGTCCCTCTTCCGCACTGCGGACACTGCGCGCCTGGCCGGCCTCCTCACCTGCGGGTACACCGCCCATCCGCCCCACCCCAAGCTCGACAAGACCGCCCTGGGTACCCTGGCCTATATACCCACCACCCACTTTGCCACCACCCTGGAGGCCGTCGAGTCGCTCAAGGACCAGGGCATTCCGGTATGGGGAGTGGAGACCACCTCGCGGAGCCGCAACCACACGGCAGTACACTATCCACGGCCACTGGGACTGGTGCTGGGCAACGAGGCCCTGGGGGTGGAACGGGAGGTGCTGGAGGGCTGCGACGAGTTGGTGCAGATCCCCATGTACGGGTTCAAGAACTCGCTGAACGTGGCAGCGGCCGGCGCGGTGGTGGTCTTCGAGGTGCTGCGGCAGTGGGGGGCGAGCGAAAAGCAGGTTAGGGCACGCCCTTCTTTTTCTTGAATGGCCAGAAGATCGCTATAGCGACTATGAGTGCAAATCCGCCGAGTGCTGCATAAACTCCCCAGGTTCCCTCCATTTCATTGTCCTCCTTTTTTCCAGGCCACACGAGACAGGATAACCCACAGTGTCGCTATAGCGACTACCAAGAAG
>JACPJE010000130.1 GCA_016187725.1 Candidatus Latescibacterota bacterium | reverse complement strand
GTGTTCGTTGTGATAGACCAGCAGATCCATGGTGCCGGTCATAATCCCCTCCCGAGTCGTATTCAGGAGGGACATCCCTGCCCCCAAACTCAGGCCGTTGTGCCGGCCATCAGCGACATAGGGGTGGGGCATCAACTGGATATGCTTGCCGTGGTCGGGCGGATCCAGAAAGAGCCCGTGGAGCAGCCGCGGCAGGACTCCGCTTTCCTGGAAGCGGTGGATCATCAGCTCCATCGGGCCGGGGAGAGCAACCGGCTGGTCCTCGACCAGGAAATCTTCAGGTACCGGCGCCAGGCTGGGCAGCAGTCCTGCCACCTGTGTATGGTCAGCCGGCCCGGCCGCTACCACAATTGTCATCTGCTGCGGTTCCTTCACATGGGTACTGAGTTGGCCGGCATTCCCGGCCGGGGTATAGGTCAGCAGCAACGTCACTGTCTGCGGTCCCGACGGACATCCGGGGGCCACGGTGAAAGGGATGACCACGCGGACCTCGCCCTCGTAGACCTGGGCGGTCCCCAGCTTGACCGGCACTCCCCGGGCGAGCGGCTCGGGGAACTGAGGCTCGCCGAACCGGAAACAGGGACTTTCGGCCACCTGCACCAGGATGGGAGCTGGCATCCGGACGCCCGGTTCGGGTGAACCGAGCCGGAAGCCGCGGGGGATGCGAAGACGGAGCACCAGCGCCGAGGCCTGACCGGGGTGCACTACCGGATCGGCGGGGGCGAGATCGATCACCACGGGCCGGGTAAGGGTCGGCCGCACCTGAGTTTGCGCCATGGCCGACCCTGCAACCAGCCCGGCGCACAGGAGAAACAGCCAGTTTACCCGCGCCGCGCGACAGGCTGAAAGAGTGGTCATAGGAGTGGGAGCCCCCTCAGACCCGCACCAGGCAGTTACAGGTCCCAAAGACATTGTCACACCGCTTTTCACACCCGGGGTCGTCCTGCCACTCTCCATCTACGATGAAGCGGTATTCGTACTCCCCCACTTCCAGATCCACCTCTGTCTTCCAGATCCCCTCCTCGTCCTGCGTCATGGGCAGGCTGGTGGCATCCCAATCGTTGAAGCAGCCGGCCAGATACACTGCTTGTGCTTCGGGGGCGCGCAGTTGAAAAGTGATGCGCCTACGGATATCTGTTGTGGCCTCCATTTTTCCGCTCCTTTCGCAGCAGACAGAAACTGCTGCAGTGATGGCGCGCGAAATACGCACGTAGAGGGGACCTCCCTCGATGCCGCCTCAGGCCAGACCCTGAGATCATGCAGAAAAGTAACCAGAACAACAGGGGGATTCAGTGAAGAATTCACCTTTTGCCCCAACAATCTGGAGCCGGTCTCCAAAGGTGAATACTTCACTGAACGGCGACGGCGTTCTCGTTTTCTTATAGGAAGACCCCGCAACAAGACTGAGCAAATCTATGGGAATCAACGAATTGGCCCAGGAGTACGCCGCGCGCTTCAAGACCCTCAAGGCGGACTGGTATTACGGGGGACAGCGAGGTCTGGCCGTGGCAAAAACGATCGAGGACGCTGTCGCGGCCAGGAAAGGGCTGCGGCAGATCGCATTTGCGGATATCGCCGGCCTAGAAGACCGGCGGAGTTTCTGGATCAACCTCTACAACGGCGCGGTGATCGACCTGGCCATCGCCTGCGGGGTGGAGCACAGCGTCCGGGAGGTCAGGGGCTTTTTCACTGCCAAGCGCCTGGAGCTGGCCGGGGAACCGCTCAGCCTGGACGACATCGAGCACGGCTTCCTGCGCACTGACCGGCGCCACCCCATCGGGCTGTTGCCGCCCCTCCTCCTGCGTCCGCGCCTGCGCCCCTGGATGGTCTGCCCTTTCGATCCCCGCATCCACTTCGCCCTCAACTGCGGGGGACAGAGTTGTCCACCGATCAGATCCTATGCCAACGCGCTGATCGACCAACAACTGGCGCTGGCCACCACCGCTTTCCTCGACACCGAGGTCGAGATCGACCCGGAACACTCGACCATCCGCGCCAACCGGATTTTGCGCTGGTACCGGTCCGACTTCGCCGGCCTGGGCGGTCTGGAAGAGATGATCCGCCGGTACCGCACCGGCGGGATCGAGGCCCGCCGGTGGCGGTTTACCTGGAAGAGATATGACTGGAGTATCTGAAGGCTTGGCGCAGACCTTTCTACAGGAGCAGGGGACCATGTATCCCAAAGACCACCCCTATACCATTCTGGTAGTGGACGACGAAGAGGATATCCGCCTGCTGCTCGAAGACATCCTAAGTGTCCATTATCGCATCCTGACTGCTGCTGATGGTCTGGAGGCCCTGGAACTGATCGTGGCTCGTCCAGACGAGATCGACCTGGTCATGACTGACCTGCGCATGCCCCGGATGGATGGGATGGAGTTGGCACAGAAGGTCCGGGCGGAGTACCCCCGGATAGGGGTCATCATGATCAGCGCTCACGGCACCATCTCCGAAGCGGTGCAGGCCCTGAAGAAGGGGGTGTACGACTATCTGACCAAGCCTCTGCCTGCGGACCTCCAGGAGATCTACGCCAAGTGCGAGCGCTATTTCAGGACGAGGGAGCTGGAGCAGCAACAGGAAAAGCTAAAGCAGGAAGTCCTGACCCTATCCTACTTCCCGCGTTCTGACCCGGATTTCTTAGTCCGGGCTTGTCCGGTGCAAGAGGAGGTAATCCTGTTGCCGGGCAATGAAAAGACCGCCGCCCTGCTGCGGCACCTGGCCGGGGAAGACCCTGATGAAGCGGGCCGCTTCCGCTACCTTCAGGGCCAGGTCAGCGCGCTCTTCCCACCGGATTTCAAGGAAATCCTGCAGCGCATCGTCGGCACTGACGAAGTGGTCGAGGTAGGTCGTATCCAGATCGAAGGAAAGTACTACCGGCACATCTATACCCCATTCATAGACAACCGCAGCGATATCTTCATCCACATCGCCGACATCACCCGGCAGGTGGAGAACGAACAACTGCGGACCATGCTCGAAGCCGGCATGGAGCACGAGTTCAAGAACCTCCTGACCCTCATCACCCCCTACGCTGAGATGATCCACAGCGAACGCCTCGGCCCGCTGACTGAAAAACAGAAGGAAGCCCTCGCCTACATCATCCAGGCCGGCAACCAGTTGCTCGACAGCCTGACTGCCAGGCTTGAGTTTTCCCGGGCTTACTCAGGAACTCTTCGCCTGAACAAAGCGCAGGTAGATCTCTACAGCTTGGTCAGGAAGGTGTACGGCCGCCTGCAACGCGCCGCTGCCGACAAGGTATTCAAGGTGGCCGGCATTCCTTACGACTCCACCTCCCCTGCCCCACAGGCCGTCGCAGTGGAGTGCGATCCCCAGTACCTGGAGCGGGTGCTCGACAACCTGATCGGCAATGCCCTGAAACACGCGCCCTGGGTGGATATTGCGATCGAGGCGCGAACAGAGGAGGTGCTGGTCCAGATCTCCGACGGCGGTGAGGGCATGGACGAGGAAGACCGCCAGGGCATCTGGACTCTGGGCTACCGAGCCAAAAACCGCAAGGGCAAGAGCACTGGCATCGGCCTGCCCTACTCCAAACTCATCGTCGAGGCACATGGTGGCCAGATCGGGGTGCGCTCGGCCCCTGGTAAGGGCAGCACCTTCTACTTCACCCTGCCCCGTCAGGCCAGCAATTGACGCGTGCCAGGCGGCCATCTGGCTCCGGTAATTTTTTACCGACTCTTTCCCCTTTTGGCTTTATAATACTGGGGGCATCATCGCCGGATATCCCTCTACAACGGGTCGAGACCTCCCTTTATGATCGCCGAGAAAAGCACTGCGCTGGTATTCCCCCCTTTTGAAGACCAGGTCCCCTCCTGGGAGCCGGGGGAGGGGCGGCTGCCGGAGATCCACCTCTACTTTGGCTCGCGGTGCAACCGCGAGTGCGACTTCTGCGTGGTCTTCGGCAGTCCCCGGGGCTGGATGGCCGAAGTGGACGAAGAACTGCTGGAGGCGCTGCTGGACCTGCTCCACCCCCAGGCCCAGCTCAAGATCTACGGCGGCGAGCCCACCCTGCTGGCGGCCAACCTGCGCTGGGTCTTCGCCGAGTTGCGCCAGCGGGGATTCGCCGGCCGCTTCACCCTGTTCAGCAACGGCATCCAGTCCGCCCGGCTGCTCGAATTGCTCGAAGCCGACGACAACTCCTGCTGCGTGCTGAACTACTCCATCCTCACCGGCACCCATGCCGAACCCCTTCCCTCCGCTGCCCTGCGGCAATTGACCGAGTACGCCCGGCGCCACCCGGGCCGCCTCTTTGCCGGCCACCCCGACCTGGTGGAGGTGGGCCGGGCCCAGCAATGGGGGCGCGAGCAGTTGCGCCAGCGCACCGACTTCGACCATGCCTGCCCCCGCTGCTTTCCGGTGGCCACCACCCGTGGACGCTACCACGCCTGCCCCTTTGCAGTGGAGAACAACAGCCCCCACTATGACTTGGGCGATTTGCACACCCCGCCGCAGGAAGTGGAGCGCAGGTATGGGATCTTTCTGGATTGGCTCGATGAGGTGCTGGTGCCCCAGGCCCAATCCCGGGGATGCCACCCCTGCACCCTTTGCACCCAGGCTGCCGGTCAACTGCCCCTACCCAAGTACGGACAGGAAACGATCGCCGCCTTCCTGCCCCAATAATCTCACCCTAAGAGAAGGAGAAATGACATGGGTTGCCTCAATTCAGCAGTCGTCAACGCCCCAGTGGACAAGGTGTGGGCTGCGCTGAGGGATTTTCACAACCTCTCGTGGTGCCCAAACGTGGTCACCAAAGTCGAACGCGCCGGCAACATCCCAGGAACGCAACTCGGGGCGAAAAGGGTGTTGAATGGCGCTTTTCACGAGACCCTGCGCGCCCTTGACGACCAGGACCACGTCATCAGGTACAGTATCGACGACGGACCAGGAGCCGTTGCGAAGAGCAACGTCCAGGGCTATATCGGGGAGGTGCGCCTCTTCCCGGTGACCGAGAGCAATTCGACCTTTGTGCTGTGGACTTCTAGCTGGGAGTCGAGCGGCGGCGGGGTGGGCGAGTTCTGCGATCCAGTCTACCAAGCGCTCCTCGGCGATCTCAAGAAGACCTTTTCCTGACAATCACGTCCTTAGCCCTCATGTGCCTCATCCTCGGCTCCTCTCGGGTGGGCGCTGGCGCCTGGGTCCAGCAAAAGGGCGGCTACTACCTGAAATTCTCGACTGCCTATCTTGCTACCACCGAGGAGTTCAACCACGAGGGCAGGCGCCTCGCCATCCTCGAAGAACAGCCGGCTTTTGACGATGCTTCCTTCCGCGATCTCAACCTGACCGGCTATCTGGAGTACGGACTGAGCCAGCGCCTCACCCTGATCGCGTCTCTCCCCTTCAAAACCCTCCGCGCAGAGCGCACGGTGCGCATCGGCGGCGGCCTCCTGGAACAAAGAGAGATCGCGAATACGGCGGGCCTGGCAGACGTGGCGCTGTCCTTACGCCATGCCCTCCTCAGTTCCCCCCTGGCTCTTTCCCTGCAGGGTGGCCTCAAACTACCCCTGGGTTATGAAAAGCAGCCAGCTAATGACGGCCCACCCCTGGGCACCGGCAGCCCAGACGGCGAGTTCCACCTCTTGCTCGGCAAAAGCCTCTACCCCCTGCCGGTTTACCTGAGCAGTGGCCTGGGTTACCGCCGCCGCGGCGGGCGCCTGCACGACGAGGTCCTCTACACCTTTGAGCTAGGATATACCCTTGGCCCTGCGCTTTTCAAACTCGCGCTCGACGGCCTGAAGAATACCTCTCCACCCCCGGACGTCGCTGGTCGCCTGGTACTCAATCCGCTTCCTGGGGGCGGGGGAGCGCTGCCCGAGCTGATCGCGGGTGACCAGGACGTCGTCAAGTTTAACCCGGCCATCATCTACACCTTCCGGCCGGGTCTGGATCTGCAGGGAGAAATCCTGTACATCGCGGCGGGAAAAAACACCCTGAGCGGGACCATCTATTCCCTGGGTATCGTCTTTTCGCATGGAAGAACAGAATAGGCTACAGGGCCTCGAAACGCTCGACCGAGAAAACGTAGGGGTGTCCGGCGTGCCCTTCCTCGTGCTTCCGCACCACCTTTCCGGTGAGCCGCACGGCTTTGTCTGCTCCCGCCAGGGTCTCCCTGAGTTTTTGGAGTTGTTCGTTTGCCTCGACCAGGAGGATATCTTCGCTACCAGGTAGGGTCAGCACGATCCGACCGTGGCGCTCGGCGAGCCGGCCCCTCACCGTGAGCGCGATCTCTTTGGGGGTAAACCCTCCCTCCTTCACGGCCGCTTCTACCTCTTCGAGGGAAAGCGATTTGTCTTTCTTCACCGCAAGCTTGGCTAGTCCCTGGTCTACCTCTATCTTCACCTCTTCAACCCCTTCGACCTTCTTCAGCTTCTTCTCCAGGCCGTAGGCGCAGAAGGGACAAGAGAGGCCGTCCAGTTTGACCGCAGCCGCCTCAACCTGGGCAGAGGCGCACAGGGAGGCTCCCAATAGGAAGGCAGCAACAGCCCACAAGCTGAGCATGAGGTTTACTTTGCGCATCTCGACACAACCTCCTTTTGAGGGTTGAACAGATGATGCTTCGCACCGAAACGGGCATTGGGCTTAAAAGACAAGCCACTGGATACCGGTCTTGAAGACGAGATTCGTCCCCAACTGGGTCCCGTTGAGATCCTGGAGGACTGGAATCTGGACCGATGCCTCCAGGGCGAGGGAGCGGAACGGGACGTATTGTATGCCCGGAGAGAGGAACAGGGTATGGCCCCCGGAGTCCGCTGCGATCTGCCTGCCCGCTCTGTCCTTCCACCCGAACTGGCCATTGGCCTCCAGGTAGACCGTCGCGTAGGGCGATGGGTAGGTCTGGTAGACTGAAGGGTGGATTCGATACCCGACGGCGAGATCGTAGTTCAACGCATCCCCGAACTCGAACCCGTCCGCCTCCTTATTGAACCAGTAGACGGCGTCGGCGTTGATCCCCAGCCGGCCGGTGCTGTGGGTGAAGATCAACCCGGCGGAGTAATCGACAGAACCGGTTCCGAGCTGTAAGCCCCTGGGGAGGGGGTTTCCTTCCCCATCCGTCTCTCGATGATCGCCGGTGGGCAGTTTCAGCCCTCCCTTGAAGGTGAGCCGGGTCGTCCTGTGGGGGGCGTCCCGCTGCAGGAGCTGGTACTTGGCAAGCAGCGACAGATCGCCAAACCCCTGATCAGACAGCGTCTGCTTGGCTCCATCCCGATTCAGGTGCAGGGCCTTGTCCAGATAGGGCACTCCTGCCCCGACCACCAGCCGGTTGGGGATCAGCTCGTAGGGGAACATCAAGGGGATCGCCACCACCCGCACCTCGCGGTCCAGAGGGTCGGGAATCTCTGACCCGTTTTTCAAGAGCTTCGACTTTTTCATCGTCTGGACAAAGGTCCGAAACGCAGCCCCGTTGAGTCCTGTCACGAATGCGGTCTCGGTATGGATCGGCGGTCCCTGGGCAATGGCGGTACTCGCTATCGGGCCAGAGAGACCCACGCCGAGAATTAGGGCTTTCCAGTTCACCTACCCTCCTCCTTCTCGTGGTTGGGCTGTGGAAGCGCTCCGGTGCAGGTGAGACGCGCCGTCGCAAGCTGGCTGTGCGCACCGTCTCTTCAGTCGTAGCCTCGCGCGCGAGCGCTGTCGAGCCCACGTTCCATGTCAGCGCCCATGATGCACCTTCCTCACGCCTCCACCGCGTTGTAGCCGGCCTGGCCGAGCGCCTCCCTGAGCTGCTGCTCGTGGACCTTGCCCGGCTCATACCGGACGCGCAGGCGCTTCTGGGCGACCTTCGACTTCACTTCGCGCACGCCGGCGATGGGGCTCAAGGCGGCACTGATCTTCTCCGCGCATCCCTCGCAAACCATACTCGGAACATGTAACTCGAGATCCGCAAGAGGTGCGCTCTCGATCATATCCGTGTGTTTCTGGGCCGGACGCCCAACCCCCTTGACCGCCTCGAAGAAATAGGCGCCGCGACCCCAAAGGGAATTGATGAAGATCGACGTCACGCTGGCCGCCATGGCGACCATACCCCATATCGGGTAGACCAGCCCCGTCGCCGCGAGCGGAATCCCGATGCCGTTGAACGAGAATGCGAGCGAGACGTTTTGCACCATCTTACGGTAGCTGTAACGGCTGATCTCATAGGCATCGAGCACGGCGGTAACCCGCTTGTTGAGGATGATCACGTCGGCGGACTCGGTCGAGATGTCGGCTCCGCTGCCGAAGGCGATGCCCACGTCGGCTTGCATCAGGGCCGGCGCGTCGTTGATGCCGTCGCCGATCATGACCACGCGAGCACCTTCCTGAAGCTTGCGGATCATGGCGGCCTTCTCGGCCGGCAACACGCGCGCATGCACCTCCTCGATGCCGGCGGCGCGGGCGAAATGGAGGGCCGCTTGCTCATTGTCACCAGTGATCAGGCTGGTGCGGATGCCGAGCTCGTGCAGGCGGCGCACCGCGTCCGCCGCGTCGGGCCGCAGGGCGTCACCAAGGGCCAACAGACCCAGAAACTCGTTCTCTCGTGCCACACCGATAACCGTGAATCCGCGCCCTTCAAGTTCGTTGATGCTTTCTCCCTGAACCGTGACATTCACGCCCTGGCTCGTGAGAAAAGCTGGACTGCCGACGATCAGCCTCGTCCCGGCCAGGCGCGCCTGAACGCCTTGACCCGCCACGGCCTTGAACTCTTCCACCTCGGGCAGCTCGATCTGGCGTTGAAGAGCCTCTTCGACGACCGCTCGGGCGAGTGGGTGTTCGGAACCAATCTCCACTGCTGCCGCGAAGGCGAGCAGTTCTTCTTCACGGCAAGCCAAGGCGACGATCCGTCGCAAGGCCGGGCGGCCCTCGGTCAGCGTGCCGGTCTTGTCGAAGACCGCGTGGGTCACGCGCCGCAGGGCTTCAAAGGCCTCGCCGGTGCGCATCAGCACGCCGCGGTCAGCGGCGTCGCCCGCACCGCGCACGATCGACAGCGGCGCGGAGATCCCCACCGCGCAGGGATAGCCCATGACGAGCACGCTCAGGCCCGCGAACATCGCCCGCTGTAGATCGGGGGAGATCCCGGCGATCCATGGACCGAGCAGCCAAAAGAGGGTCGCGCCCGCGGCCGTCAGCAGCACGGTCGGCGTGTACACGCGCAGTACCCGGTCTACAAGGTGCAACAGACCGGGCTTCAGTGCCCGGGCCTCTTCCACACTGCGGATCACTTGCCTGAGGAAACTCTCTTCACCCACCACGGCGACCCGCACAAGCAGCGTGCCATGACCGTTGAGGGAGCCGCTCACCGTCCGGTCACCCGTGCGTTTCTCCACCGGCAGCGGCTCGCCGGTGACGAGGGATTCGTCCACGTCCGATTCCCCCGATTCGATCAGACCGTCCACCGGCACCCGCGCCCCCGGGCGGATGCGCACCAGGTCGCCAACATGTACCTCTTCGAGCGGCACCTCGTGTTCTCTGCCATCCTTGACGACGTGCGCGACGTCAGGTTCGAGGTCCAGAAGCTTCTTCACCGCCTGCGAGCTGCGGGTCTTCACGATCAGCGACAGCCACTCGGAAAAAATGTGATAGGCGAGCACCATCACCGCGACCGAAAAGAATGGCACCGTCGGATAATTCGCCGGATGGAATGTCAGGCCGATCACACCGCCGACGAGACCCGCAAATGCCCCGGCTTCAACCAGCACGTGCTGGTTGAGGATGCCACGCCGCAGCGACATGGCGCCCATGCGCAGGATGTGCAGGCCCACGCCGAAGACGAGGAACAGGGCCAGCACTCCGGCGAGCCACGGCGTGGCGACGCCGAACGCGCCGCGCAACTGAAGAGTGTAGGTCGCGGCGCCAAACGCAGCGAAAAGAGCCGAGCCAGCAACGGCCCAGCGCAAGCCATGGGCGCGAAGAACGACAAAGGAGAACGCGACCATGCTCGCGATGGAGAATACACACAGGTAGAACCAGGCGCTGCTGACCGGGTACCCGGCCAATCCCATCGCGACAATGCTCATCCCCAGTGCGGTCAGGAAACGCCCGCGCTCCCGCACCAGCGCCCGCTCTTCTTCATCGTACGGACGCAGCTTCCGCGGATCCGACACGGTGTAGCCGATCTCCTTGAGCGCCTGGACAAGCTCCTCAGGTTCAGCCACGCTCGGGTCGTACTCGATGAGCGCCTGTTCATGGGTCAGACTGACCGCGACTTTGTCGACGCCAGGTCTCCTGCCCAGCGCCTTTTCGATCGTTCCGGTGCACAACGAACAGTGCAACCCCCCGATACGCGTGCGCATTCGACGGCGGCCCGGTGATTTGGACGCCTCGTCGCTCCAGAAACGTTGACTCGGTTCGACGGTGGTTGCGGTACTCATGATGACATCTCCTTTCAAGAGAGCGCGATGAACACCTTGGCGTAGTACCCGCTCACGACGAGCAGAGCACACCCGCTGACGACTTGAATTGTTCGGCGCCATGCGCCGAGCCGCGTGAAGCCGGTGATTGTGCTTCCGATGACTCCAGCCAGGAGGAATGGAAAACCTCGGCCCAGGCCGAACGTGAAGGCCAGGAGGAGCCCCTGGGTGGGGCTTCCCTTCGCGGCCGAAACCGTGAGCAGCAGCAGTAGCGGCGCTACGGAAGTCCCGAGGCTGAAGATGAACCCATACCCGAACGCGCCGGTCAGGCCTGGTCTTCGCCACCCTTCCAACTGGCTCACCTTCAACTGGGGTCCCGAAAACGCGAAGGCCGCGGCGGCCAACGACAGGATCGCCATCGCCAGCGCCCAGTAGCGACCGAACGACTCCGTCGCCAGGGCGCCCAGTCGGCCTGCGAGCAGTCCAAGGAGCGTCAGATTGATGACGACGCCCGCGAAGAAGGCAGCGGCGATCTTCCACCCGCTTCGCCGCGACTCGACCTCGGATGCCCCCGCCGCGCTCGCCATGCCGAGCCCCACCGGCAGCGTGCAGGGGCACACGGCACTCGCCACGATGCCCGCGAGGAAGACGACCCCGAGGCCCACGAGCGAGATACCACTGTCCAGGCCGGAGCCGAACTGGCGAAGGAACTCGTCGAGGGTCACTTGACCTCCTCGGGTGCGCTTGCGTGATAGCCCAGACCACTGACGGCGGAGACCATCCGATCTGGAGAGAGCTTGTTCGGGTCGAAGCGGACGCTGGCGTTACGCTCGGCGAGATTCACCTCGACGCCTGAAACGCCGGCAATGGCCGTGAGGGTATTCTCAACTCGTGCCGCACACGCGGAGCACGACATGCCCTCGATTGGGATGATCACCGTCTTCATGTTGGCCTCCTCGGTGCTTGTCAGGCGCGACGCTTCCTGCCTGCTGAATACGCCAACCACGACGAGAGCAAGGGCGATCACCACGGTGGCCAGGATAATCGCCAGCGGGGCCAAGGCGCGCCGGTTACTGCTTTCCATTGGGGGTCCTCCGCCTGGTTGCGGCCTCGTCTTCGGGATCATTCAGCGCCTCGAGGATCGGGCAGGTGGGACGACGTCCACACACACAGGACTCGACCAGACCATCCAGGGCGCTGCGCATGGCTTGGAGCCGAGCCAACTTCTGGTCGATGTCCCGCATCTTCGCCTCGGCGAGAGCCCGCACTTCGCCCCTGCGCCTGCCGCCACCGTCCCGAAGGCTCATCAGCTCCTTGATCTCCTTCAGCGTGAAGCCGAGTTCCTTGGCCCGTCTGATGAAGCGCAGCCGATCCACGGTGTCGGTGGGGTACTGGCGGTAGCCCGAGGCCCGCCGGGGAGGCTCTTCGATCAGCCCTTCCCGTTCGTAAAAGCGGATCGTTTCGACGCCGACGTCCGCCAGCTTCGCCACTCGTCCGATGGTCATCGAGTTCATGGTCATCTCCGCCATCCAAGAAGAAGATACGCTCCGTACCATACTACGGAGTCAAGGGTTTCTTCGGAAAAAATCTCCAGGGCCTCGGATGGCGTCCCCAACCCCTTCTGCGGGGCCTTTGGCCCATGGCGGTGAACCCCGGCCGGGCGCGCCACGCGATGCAGGGTCGGCCCGGGAGTCCCCCGGGAGTCCCCAGACGCTGCGTGCGGGGCGCCCCAAGCCGGCGTCATTGCTCCCGCTCGACCAGGGCCGCCAGGCGCGATCCTCTCTCTGTCACTCGCTATCTCCTTCTCTCCAGATTGAGGACTACGACCCGATCATTGGCCGTGTCAGCCAGGTAGATCCTCTCCCCGCGCGCCGCCACCCGAGTGGGAGAGTGGATCTGCGGCCCCGTGCTGTCGGTCAGCTCCCACACCGCCAGTAACTCACCCCCGGTGTTCCGCGCCACCACCCGGTGGTTGGCGCTGTCAGCGATGTGGACCACTCCACCCTCGACCGCGATGCCACTGGGCACGTCGAACTGGTCACGGCCCGGCCCCTGAGCGCCCCATATCGCCAGGAAGCTGCCGTCAGGCGCCCACTTCTGCACCCGGTAATTGTACGCGTCGGCCACGTAGAAATGGCCCTCTTCGCCGAGGGCCAGGTCGGTCGGGTAGTGGAGCTGGCCTTCTCCCGAGCCCTCACTCCCCAGCACCCGCAGCAACTTCCCCTCTCCGGAGAAGACCTGGATCCGGTGGTTGTAGAAATCAGCCACGTACACCTTGTCTGCCCCGTCCACTGCCACCCCGGCCGGGGCATCGAACTGTCCAGCTCCTGCTCCACTCTCTCCCCACGCCAGGAGGAACTCTCCATCCGGCGCGAACTTGACTACCCGGTCCAGACCGTAGTCGCTCGCGTACACATTCCCCTTTCTATCTACTGCCACATCCACTGGCTTTTCGAAGTAATCCGCCGAATACAGAGAGGAGTTTCCCCTGTGCTGTGAACTTCTGCACCCGCCGGTTGCGCGCATCAGCCACGTACACATTCCCCCCCGCATCGAGCGCAATCCCTATCGGCTCGCGGAACTGGCCGGCTCTCTCACCCGAAGCGCCCCACTGCGTCTCCAGCACATAACACAGGGACGGGACCTCTCCACAGCCGCAGAGCCTGGCCAACAACAGAAACCCGAGCGCAATCCCGCGACAGCGCCTCGCAGGCCCCTGCGGCAATCTACTGCCACAGGGGCCTGCTGAACACGGCTCTACTTCTGGGCATCCTCTGCCCACGGCCAACACTTCAACCTTTCCCATCAGGACTGCATTGGGACACTCGGTGTCATAGATGGGCTCAATGGCCCGTATACTTTCTTCCTCTCCCTTCCAGTGCCTCCAGTATCGGACATTCCCTCAATATACACCCTGGACCTGAGTACGGAGTCAAGGGCCTTGAGCGTAGTGTCACCTATTTATTGTGAGAACTTATCACCTCCTCGTGTACGGCAATTATTGAATCTCTGATCTGGCGGGCCAGTACCTTGAAGATCCCCCGACCGATCTCCATGTTGTCCAACAGCAGGTCGTGGAAGTCCTCGTAGGCGATCTTCAGAGCACTCACGTCCTCTATTGCCGTCGCCGTAACCACCCGAGGCTCCCCGTCGAAGGCGGCCCAGACCCCAAAGACTTCCCCCGGCCCGACCGTTTTAATCTCCCGGCCTCCCTGGCTGAGCTGTACCCGGCCCGACACGACGGCATAGAAGGCGTCGGCAGGTTCGTTCTCGCTGAAGATCACCATCCCTCCCTCAACCCTCATCTCGTCGGCGACGGCCCCGACCTCGGCCAGGACTTCCGAACTTGTTTCCCGGAAGACGTCGGTCCCGTGCAGGAGCAGCGCCTTTTCGACCGGTGTCACGGCCTTCTCCTCAGTGGATAGCGTCGATCTGCCGCCGGATGTAACCGACCATAGTCTTGAGGATCCCTCGGGCGATCTCCGGGTGGGTGTCCATCAGGTCGAAGAGGTCCGGCCGGCCAACCCGAAGGGTAAGCGTATCCTCCAGGAGCGATGCCGTCTCCCCGCGCGGTCGGCCCTCAAACATCTCCCAGACTCCGACACTCTCCCCTGCCCTGACGACCCCCAGGTCCCGACCAGCCCCGTAAAGGCGCACCCGGCCCGATACGACCAGGTAGACCGCATCCGCCGCCGATCCCTCTGCGAAAATCGTCGCTCCTCCAGGGAAGGGTTCTGGATGGGCGATGTCAGCGATCCGGGCCAGCTCCTGGGTGGTCGTGTGAGAGAAGATCGCGACCTGCCGCAGGAAGATGGCCTTCCCCATCCGCGTCAGCATCTCCCCCGGATCCACCGGACCATGGAACTGTCGGAGAGCGAGGACTGCTGCCTCGCGCACGAGAGGGTCTTCATCTGCCTGAGCGGCTTCTACGCGGCTGAGGAGGGACACGATTCGGCGCTGGCCCACCGTGTAGACGGCGCACGCCCGGAGCCAGGCATCCTCTCCGTGCATCAGACTGAGCAGGATGCCCTCTCGTCCCCGATTCATCTCCTCAAGCCTCGCGCCCCCTCGACGCAGTCGCTCTTCGAGAGAAAGATCGTCCACGAGGGGGACGATCCTCCGGCGGTCATCCGGGCTCAACACATTGTCCAGGAATTCCAGGGCTCCTGGCCGCAGGTCCCTCTGTCTGCCTGTCAGCGCACTGTAGGCGCTTCGGATATCCCTGTGGGGGTAGAGGAGGCCGAGCAGCCGGAAGATCCGCTCCAGGGCGTGGCCCAGGCGCTCTCTCAGGACGCACCCCAGGAGATCCGTACATCCATCTCTGCCGGCTTCCTCCCGCTCAGGGCAACAGGCGTGCAGCAGACTCAGCGTCTCATAGTAGTCCCGGACCTCCCGGCCCAGAACCGCCCGAACGGCCTCGGGGTGAAAGTGCAGAGGGCCGTCCCCTGTGCGAAGCCGGTTGAGCGCCCGCAGAGCTTCGTAGCGCATGGAGGCGTCGGAATACCCCAGGACACCCACGAGCAGCTCAACGGATGCCTGCGCCTGGATCAGGGCCAGGACGCGCAGGATGCCCTTCTTCAGGTCCAGAGATGTCGCCCCGTCCGCCAGAAGGGTTCTCAGTCCATCCAGGGCATCCGCCCCATACTGTGCGAGCGCCCGGACCCCATACCCCCGGAACCGCCGATCCTCCAGCTTCCGGGTCAATGAGAAGATGTATTCCGGCCTCTGGATCACCCCCGCGGTCTGGATGGCCTGAATGGCTACGGCTGGCGATCGGTCCTCTAAAAGAGAGACGAGGTGGCTGTATAGAGAGGCGTCCTGGATCACCTCCAGCGTCTTGGTAGCTGCCATCTTTCCCTGATCGCCCCAATCCCCCCGGAGCATCTCCTCCAGTGTCTGCCTGGCCAGGGATAGAGCCGAAGCGTCCTGGTGATGGACGATCAGACAGGCGGCTGCCGCTGCACGGGTGATATTTTGGGGATCGTTCAGGAGACGCCGTATCTGCTCCATCGGAGGTAATTTGTCGTACATGCAGATGTAGTTCACGGCCTCCACCTGAACCTCGATGCTCGCATCATTCAACAGGGGCTTCACCTCAGGCAGGACACTTCGATCGCCCTCAGCCACCAGGATGTGGAGCACACGCCTCCGGACGGCTTCCGAGGGATAATAGAGGAGCCGCACGAGGTGCGGAGTCAGGTGCACGTTCCGCACGGTCTCCAGGAGGTCCAGGGCATAGAGGACCTCCTGTTCATCCGGACTTTCAAGGGCCTTCAACAGGATGCGTATGGCCGACACATCCGAGACGCCCACCGTCTCCCGATGGACATCCAGGCTCCTCCGCCGGAGCGCCATTCGGAAGGCGTCCACATACGCCGCCCGCACCCGAAAGATCAGGCCGACCCACGCGGCGATCAACCCCAGGGAGAGCAGGCTCAGGTGCCGGTAGGCCACCCCGACAGGTCCGGTCAGGAGGAGGACCAGGATCGCTCCCAGGCCTGTGGCCAGATTGTCCACCGTCACGTCGAGGAACACCTTCGTCCGGCGTTTGATGTCTGACGGCACGGGCAGGAAGAGGATCTCTGTGGCGGACTTGTGAATGGAGTGGCGGAACCCTCCATCTCCGAGCTTGACAAAGATGCCGCCCCAGAGACCTGGGATCAGCAGCAGGGCCAAAGACCCGCCGGCCAGGCTCAGAGGAAGAAACAGCAGGGCAGCTCCCACGCCCAGGGACCTCAGGATGCGGGAGGTCACCAGGAGCTGAAAGAGAAAGGCGAACAGGCTCAGATAAGCGAAGAATTCGCCGAAGAAGGCCGTCTTGGCATCCTTGGTCGGGAACGCCTGATTCACGATGTCGTTGAACTGGACGTCGGCAACCGTGGCCACCACCGCCGTCAGGCCCGTCGTCACCCCCACAAGGCGCAGAAGATCCGAGCGGGCGATGGATCCCAGAACCCCTTCTGGCGACCTCCTCTCCTGAAAGGATCCCTCCTGAACAGGACGGGCGAGCCGCACCAACACCAGGCAGATGCCCAAAAACCCAACACAAAAAAACAGCAGGTTCTCGGTCCCAACCACCTCGACCATCCAGCCGGTAAACAGGCCTCCCAAGATTGCTCCGGCGATGCCTCCGGCCCCCACAAACCCGAACAGCCGTCTGGCCTCCCGCGCATCGAACAGGGCGTTGGTCAAAAGCCAGAGCAGCGAAGTAGCTATCAAACCGTAGAGGTTGACCCATACATAGAACGCGTAGAAGACCCAGGGCCACTCCTGGGGCAGGATCAGCCGGAAGGCCAGCAGGTTGGACATCAGGACGAGGAAGGTGCCGAAGATCAGCCGGTCGATACCTACGGAGCGGGAGAAACGGGCAAAGATGCCGGCGGCGATCCCCCCGACCAGCGCGACCAGGAGGAGGACATAGGGGAGCTGGTGGATGCCGAGGTGGTTTAAAAAAAGGGCGTTGCGCACGGGCTTGAGCACGTAGAGCGAGGCCATGACCAGCCCGTAGGCCAGGGACAAGGGCAGCAGGCGGGCCCATTCCTCCCGCCGCACCTCCACCCTCAGCAGCTTCTTCAGTCCCGCCAGTGCCATCGATCCCTCACCCCGCCTCCGCCATGCGCCGCTGGTTCTCCCGCCCCACGGCCAGGGCCAGCCCCAGCCAGACCGCCGCCAGTCCCAGGTTGACCAGGGCGAAGTGCCCGGTCCCGAAGTTCAGCCAGTTCACCCCGGCGAAGACCAGTCCGGCGGAGAGCAGGTCGCCGGTCCGCACGAAAAAGGTGTCGATGGCCTGCTTGGCCTGGTACTTCTCCTTGCGGGTGGTGGGCAGGAAGAGGGCCTGACGCACGGTGTTCTGCAGGGAATAGTCCACCGCGTTCTCCGCGGTCTTGGCCCAGCGCACCACCGCCAGCAGCGGCAGGGCCGCCAGCAGTCCGTACCCGGCCAGGGCGATGGCCGGCAGGAAAAGCAGGCCCGGACGCAGGCCCAGGCGGTCGATGATACGCGACACCACAAAGAGCTGCAAAAGCAGCCCGGCCAGGTTCACCCCCATGAAGAACTGGGCGTAAAACTTGCCAATATACTCCTTCTCGGAGAGGGCCGCGCCCCTGGCCACGGCCTCGGCCGCTTCCCCGGAAACCAGCCGGCCCAATAGGTACTCGCCGGTGGTGTTCACCCAGTTGAGCACCAGCATCAACAGGGCGATGAGCAGCAGGTAGCGGTTGGCGAAGACCAGGGCAAAGGCCCCGGCGCGGCCCGGCGGCGGGGCTGCCCCCGCCGCCGCCGGCTGCATGCGCCCCTCCACCCCCAGGGTCAGGCCCAGGCTGAGCACCAGCAGGCCTCCGGCCACCAGCATCAACTGATACACCCCCAGCGGGCCGATCAGGAGCTGGGCCACGTAGCTGCCCAGCACCGCTCCTGCTGAGGCGCCGAAGGCCACGATGGGGAAGAGCCTCTTCCCCTGTTCCGGGGTGTAGAGGTCGTTGGCAAAGGACCAGAACTGGGAGATCACCATCAGGTTGAAGATCCCCACCCACAGATAGAACACCACCCCCAGCGGCACCTCCATACGGGCCAACAGGTAGAACCCCCCCAGGCAGGCGGCGAAGAAGAGGGTGACGCCGGCGATCAGTTGCCGGCGCGGCAGGCGGCCGGCCAGCCAGGCGTACAGGGGCACTGCCCCCAGCAGCAGCAATCCCTGGCCGGCAGCGGCGTAGCTCTTGATCTCGGCCCCACCCCCCGTCAGGATCAGGGCCTCGCGCACCGGCTTGATCAGGTAATAGGCGGTGAGCAACAGGAAGACGTCGAGGGCCAGCAGCAGGGCATTGGCCCCTTCCCCGGCTCTGACCTGGGCAAAGACCCGGAGCAGGCGGTCGAGGCTCGAGGGTCGGGATTCGGTCATGCTCACTCCTCCCTTTCCACCCGCACCAGCTGGTGCCGGCCTTCAGTCCATTTGTAGAAATACACCCGCGTGTACTTGCTCCAGCCGCGCTGCCCCGGCCGCTGGGTGCGCAGTTCGCACCCGTAATACTGGCCCGCAGCCAGGCCGGGCTCCAGGGAGATGTGGGGTTCCCCGGCGAGACGTGGCGTTCCCTGGCCCCGGCCCTCCGCGTCGAGCAGCCGGCCCTGGTACTGCCCTGCCTCGGCCAGGCCGCCCGCCACGGCCAGGTCGGCAAAACGCAACACCCCGCCCTCGATGGCAAAGTGATCCAGCGGATTGACCCACCCAAACCAGTAGCGCCCGATCAGGTCGCGCCGCTGGGCCAGCAGCCGGGCCAGTTCCGCGGCCACCCCCGGGTCGGAGTACCGGCCAGCCCCCACCATCGCCCGGATTTGCTCGTCGCTGAAGCTCATGACGATCTTGGCCCCCCAGTACCCGTCGCGGTCAGTGCAGCGCTCGAAGGCCGGGTTGGGATAGGTGGGGACCCATCCTCCCGGGTCGAAGGTCTGGTTCTCGAAATAGCCCAGCACCGGGTACGGCATGAGCAGGGGCTCCTCCCAGGGCTTGTGATAAAAACCCAGTGAAACCAATGAGCGCAGGATGGTGCGCGGGTCCCACACGTATTCGTTGCCGTACTTGGGCAGATGGGGCATCAGGTTGTTGCTGCCGAAGGTGGAGCCCATGTCGATCAGGTAGTGCTTCAGATAGTGCCGGCCCTCGGGGCCACTCACGTACATGTCGAGGGTGTTGGCCGCGCGCCGGTCCGCGTCGTTCATCCACGAGCCGATGACCCGCAGCCCGCGCAGTTCGCGGCGGTGCTCGTGGTCCACCCGGTCGTTGGGGTCATCGCCCCGCCGGCCGTGGTAGTCGAAGATCCCCGCTGGCCGGCCCTCCAGGAACTGGCTGGCCACGCAGCGCAGCCGCCCGCCGGGCTGGGGATCGATATTGCCGAGTATATCCTGCAGATCCTCGGGGGTCATGGGCCGCTTGCCGCCTCCCTCCACCGGCACCGTGGCCTTAACGCCGATACGCAGCCTCGCCGCGTCGAAGTAGACCACCGAGTTGCGCGGCACGTTGTACCCGGCGGCGTGCAGGATTTTGGTGGCGATCACCTCGGCGGCCGAGCCCATTTCGCTGTTGCCCGGCGAGTCGAACTTGAGCAGGAAGCGCACCCCCAGCGCATCCTCGATGGTGAAGCCGGCGGTCCCACCCTCGAACTTGCCAGCCACGATCTCCCAGGGACCGCTGGTATCCGGGACGGCCTCGCCTGGTCCGGCTGCCAGCTCTTCCAGGCTCATGGGGTGCAGGAAATGCCGGTTGGTGTGCCACGAGGAGTTGGGCGCCTCGTCCAGTTCGTTGAGGTTGTCCGCCTGCTTGGGCGGGGCGAGGTGCAACAGATTCCCCAGGCGCCGGGCGCTCCACCCCAGGTCCAGCACCTTGCCCACCTGGAAGAAGAAGGTGTGGTCAGCGATGTCCCACACCTGATTTTCGGCGATCTCCTCCGGCGGGGGAATGTCCCGGTCGTCGGCGTCGTGCCACCGGATGGGCGCGGTGCTCAGCGGCGCGGGCCAGGCCGCCTTGCCGCACAGGAGCAGGACTAGGAGGAGGCGCATCAAAATTCCTGCTCCAGCGAAAACCCGGTCAGGGCCCGCTCCTGGGCGCTGTGGCCCACCCGCAGGCTCAGCAGCAGGGCCCGGCTGGTGCGCAACACCACCCCAGCGCCGTACGCGGTGCGGAAGCGGCCCGGCTCCAACTGGCCGTACTCGTCGAAGGCCTGGCCCTCGTCCCAGAAGAGCAGGGCGTTCCAGGTGTCCCAAATGGGGTAGCGGTACTCGGCGCTCAAGAGCAGCGCCCCCTCTCCGCGCAGGCTGCCCCGGTGGTACCCGCGCAGCCGCTGGCTTCCCCCCAGCGTGGGCAGGTCCGCATAGGGGATGCTGCCCTCCCCCAGGGCCAGGATCCGGTCGAGCCGGGCGCGCAGGGCCAGGACCCGCTCCCGCCAAAACAGGGTGAAGAAGCGCTGGGCTTCGGCACCCAGGCGCCAGAAACGCGTCCCTTCTTGGCCCCAGGCCAATTGGCTCTCCAACTGCAAGAACCCACCCCTCTCAGGGTAGGAGAGGTTGCGGAAACTGTGGTAGAGATCCCCCTCACGGCGCAGCACCCTGCCGGGGAAGCGGTAGTTGAGGGAATGGGAAAGCCGGCTCTGCGGGGCGGCGTAATCGCGGTCGTCGTACACCAGGCGCCCGCCCACCCAACCCAGGGAGATGGAGCGTCCCAGCC
>JACPJE010000198.1 GCA_016187725.1 Candidatus Latescibacterota bacterium | reverse complement strand
GGTCCGGTGGGTTTCCTTGAGTTCGGCCTCGGACCCGGCTTTACAGGACCCGCTTCGTAGGGGATTGCGACCTCTCTCGACCACGCACCGAAGGATCTGAGCGGGCATCGTCCGGCTTTACAGGACCCGCTTCGTAGGGGATTGTACAGTAGTCCCCCGGCTTTACAGGACCCGCTTCGTAGGGGATTGCGACGATGATTGTTTTGGCTGCCTTTATGTCGATGGGCCGGGTCAGCCGGCTTTACAGGACCCGCTTCGTAGGGGATTGCGACCTCTCAAGTTCAGCTCGGTGTAGGCTGTCCACTGACGCCGGCTTTACAGGACCCGCTTCATAGGGGATTGCGACGCTTCGTCAGGGCAGCGCGCCCTGATCCCTGCTCCCCCCCGGCTTTACAGGACCCGCTTCATAGGGGATTGCGACTAAGCGCGCTGCCGGCGGGGTGGTTTTTGGGAAGTTGACGGCTCTGTCGGGGGCCGGTATCTTCAAAAGCTCAACCAGAGCACAGGAGAGAATCACCCCCATGCGCATGAGCAGGTTGTTCAGCCAGACCCTGCGCGAAGCCCCGGCCGATGCCGAGGTGGAGAGCCACCGGTTGCTCTTGCGGGCCGGCTTCATCTGCCAGCTGGCCAGCGGCATCTTCAGCTACCTGCCCCTGGCCCGGCGGGCCCTGGACAAGATCGAGCGCATCATCCGCCAGGAGATGGACGCCATCGGCGGCCAGGAGCTGACCATGCCGGTGGTGCATCCGGCCGACCTCTGGAAGGAGACCGGGCGCTGGTACCAGGTCGGCAGCGAGATGGGCCGCTTCAAGGACAAGAACGAGCGCGACATGGTGCTGGCCATGACCCACGAGGAGGTGGTGGGGGATCTGGTGCGCCGCGAGATCAAGTCCTACCGGCAGCTGCCCCAGCTGATCTACCACCTGCAGACCAAGTGGCGCGACGATCCCCGCCCCCGCTCCGGGTTGATCCGGGTGCGGGAATTCACCATGAAGGACAGCTACAGTCTCGACGTGGACTGGGAGGGGCTGGAGCGCCAGTACCGGGCCCATTATCAGGCCTACTTCAACATCTTCAACCGCTGCGGCCTGCCCTCCATCGCCGTCAAGTCCGACAGCGGGATGATGGGGGGCAAGGTAGCCCACGAATACATGTACCTCACGCCCATAGGCGAGAATACCCTAATGCGGTGCGCCCAATGCGGGTACGCAGCCAACCGGGAAGTGGCCTGCTTCCGCAAGCCAGCGGCCAAAGCCGAGGCGCCGCTGCCGGTGGAAAAGGTGGCGACCCCGGACACCAAGACCATCGAGGACCTGGCGCAGTTGCTGGGCATCGCTGCGAGCCAGACCGCCAAGGCGGTCTTCCTGATGGCCCGCCAGGAGGACGAGAGCGAAAAACTGGTGATGGCCATCGTGCGGGGCGATATGGAGGTCAACGAGACCAAGCTGGGCAACGCGGTGAAGGCCAGGGGCCTGCGGCCGGCCAGGGACGAGGAGATCCGTGCCACCGGAGCAGTGCCCGGGTACGCTTCCCCCATCGGGGTCAAGGGGGCGCTGGTGGTGGTGGATGAGGCGGTCACTACCTCGCCCAACCTGGTGGCCGGGGCCAACGAGGAGGGATACCACCTCAGAAACGTCAACTACGGCCGCGATTTTTCCGCCGAACTAGTCACCGATCTGGCGACGGCCCAGGAGGGGGACGCCTGCCCTGATTGCGGCCAGCCGCTGGGGACCTCGCGCGGGGTGGAGGTGGGCCACATTTTCCAGTTGGGCACCCGGTACACCGACGCGATGAACGGCACCTTCCTCGACGCCGAGGGCAAGGCCCGGCCGGTGGTGATGGGTTCGTACGGGATCGGGATGGGCCGCCTGCTGGCCTGCATCGCCGAGGAACACCGCGACGAGCAGGGGCTCATCTGGCCTATCTCGGTGGCACCCTTCCAGGTCCACTTGGTGAGCCTGGCCAAGGGGGCAGGACCGGCGGCCGAGGTAGCCGACCAGCTCTATGTCCAATTGCAGCAGGCCGGGTTGGAGGTGCTCCTGGACGACCGCCCGGAAAACCCCGGGGTGAAGTTCAACGACGCCGACCTGATCGGCATGCCCCTGCGCCTGACCCTGGGGGAGCGCTCGCTGAAGAAAGGGGTGGTGGAACTCAAGATTCGCGGGCAACAGGAAAACAGCGAGGTGCCCCTGGGAGAGATAGTGGCGCGGGTTGAGGCCGAAGTGGCCGCCCTGCAGGCTGCCCTGCAGCAGCGGGTGGTCGAAGTGCCATTCAAAGATTGAGAGGTGGAAGTATGCCGGTTTTTACCAGCGGCAAAGGCCAGGCCCCGGCCTGGTGCCAGATGCAGTACTTCGACATCGTCGAGTTGCAGCCGGGCCAGGAGCATTGTTATGAGCGCAGCGGCAAGAAGGAAAAGCTGATCGTCGGCCGGGGCAAGTGCTGCGTCGCGCTGGGCGGCCGGGAGGTGGTCGCCGGGGAGAAAACGCAACTGGACCTGGTCGAGGGGTGCTTCGAGGTGAAACAGGTGGAGGAGGGGACCGTGCTGATCCGCATGTGCGGGGACTGGGGGGATGAGCTGGGAGGGGCGGGGATTTTCGCTGTTGGCCCCCATGAAAACCCCCAGGATCAGGGCGATCAGGTGGAGTACCCGAAGTTCACCAACTTCGACTGCCACTACCACGACTGCGACGAGTACTGGATCCTCTTCGAGGGCAGCGGTCTGGCCTACTCGGAGGGCAAACCCTATCTGGTGGGTCCCGGGGACTGCGTGGCCACGGGCATGGGGCACCACCACGATCTGCCGCGGGTGGACGCCCCGATCCGGGCGGTCTACTTCGAGACCACCATGGAGGGACAGAAGCGGCGCGGCCATCTGTGGGATCACACCCACGGCCAGGCGCTGCCGAGGTTGGAGCGGGTGTAGCGGAGGCAGACGCAGTGTACTGACAGACCGAGGGTCGATGACTCGCGGTTTTTTTATGCTTGCTCCAGCGTGAACAGCGGCGCTTCGGGAGGGCAGCCCAGGCGGAAGGGGAACCAGTGGCCCACCCCGGCGGTGGTGTAGAGCTGGGTGGCTTCCTTGCGGTAGAGCCCCCAGGGGTAGCGCTCGGGCATCCAGGACTCGAAGAGGCTGCGGCCCTGATGGCCTAGCTGGAAGCCGTGGGTGTGGCCCGCAAGCACCAGCTCAACGCCCAGGGGCGCAGCGAAGTCGAGGGCCTGCGAGCGATGGCTCATCAGGATGCGGAATACGCCGGCAGGCGCATCCTGCAGGGCCCGCTCCACAAAGCCCCGCAGGGCACCGTAGGATTCTGGACTGCCCAACATGCGCGGATCATCGGCGCCCCCGAGGAAGAAGGGGGTACCGCCTTTTTGCAGGATTAGCCCTTCGTCCACCAGCAGGGGAATGGTGCTGCGGGCGAAGTGCTGTTTGATCTGCCGCAGACCGCGAAAGTGCTCGTGGTTGCCCAGGCTGGCAAAGATGCCCAGGGGCGGCTGCAGGCCCTCGATGAGGCGCAGGGTGTCCCGGTAGATCGGCACGTCGTCGCACAGATCGCCGGTGACCAGCACCAGGTCTGGATGGTGGCCGGCGGCCCGGTCCAGCAATTCCTCCAGGTGGGTCAGCCGAATATAGGGCCCGATGTGGATGTCGCTGAGTTGGAGGATCTTCAGCCCCTGCAATCCCGGGGGCAGATCGGGAAAATGGAGGGGGATCTGGGGGATGCGGGCCGGGGTCGCCGAGGACAGGATGCCCTGGGCGGCGGTGGCGGTGCTCAGGGCCGGCACGGCGGCCAGGGCAGTGCGCAGAAAGCGGCGCCGCTCAGGAGAGGGAGCCGCCGGACCCGTATAGCGCCAGGCATCGTGGAGTCTTTCCAGGCTGTGGATCAGGCCGGTGACCAGCAGGGCCAAGTCCAGGCCGATCAGGCAGAGGAAAAGCACCGACAACACCCCCAGACCGGCGAAGACCAGCCAGTTGATCTCGTAGTTTGCTCCAGAGCGCCAGATAACCCCGCAGACCAGGGCCAGGACCGGAGTCCAGCCGGCCAGGAGGCGCACCCAGCCCAGCTTCCACCAGCGCCGGTTCAGGCCCCAGAGCAGGCCCAGGGCCAGTCCGTAGAAGAGCGCAAAGAAAAGGGCAACGGTAAAGACAAAGCCCATCAGTGGTTTCCGTATCCGCTGTCCGGGGAAGGACGTGGGCGCTGTGACCTCCACAGGCCCAGCACCAGCAGCGCGGCTATGGGCAGGAGCAGGGCGCCGTTGAGCTGGTAGAAGAAGGCTGACTGGCGCAGCAGCGAGAGGGCGGCAGGGATGATAGAAGATAAGAAACCTGTCAAGATATAGGCCGGAAGGTAGTCGCGCAGGACCAGCGCCATCAGGGCTGCCCAGCCTGCCGATCTTATCGATATCAGCGCCAGAGAAAGCCAGAATTCCCCTGCATCCACGGCCTGGACCCCGGCGGCGAGCGCGGCGAGCGCGACAACTGCCAGCACCGCGAAGTGCGGTTTTTTCAGTACCCCCTGCGCATAGTATCCTGCCAGGCCCAGGCCCAGGGGCAGGAGCAGGGCCTGGCCCAGACTACCCACCAGCACCTCCAGCCAGGGCAGATAACTATCCAGGCCGGGGGGCAGGTCGAACTGGGGCGCCAGCAGGTGGGGGGCGAAGCGGGCGCTCACCAGTACTACCAGGCGGTCTATTTCCAGGCCGGCCACCACGGCCAGGCCGGCCAGCAGCACCCCGGTGCCGAATTGGCCGCGCCAGCGGGAGGGGCGCAGGTACTCCAGGCTGTGGGGGTAGAGGGTAAAGGCCAGGGCCAGGGCCCCGACCACCAGCAGCCCGATGAACAGGGCGCCTAGGACCCAGACTACCCCCTGGGTGAGGGTGAAGACCGTGGGGGTCAGCGAGGTGTCGTACCTCGCGTAAAAGGTGGGCAGGGCGTTGAGCTGGCCCAGCAGGAAAAGGGCGCTGCCCAGGCCTCCGGCCCATAGCACTGGAGGCCATTCCAGACCTTTCCGGATCTGGCGGATCACCAGCCACAGCAGGTGAAGGGCGACTGCGGCGATGACCAGCACCAGGGCGCCTTGGAGGACCGAGCGCAGGGTGGTGCTCTCTCGCCGGTCCCGCAGCCAGGATTCGGGCAGCTTCAGGTAGCGCTCCAGGGAGGCGGGCTGGTCCCCGGCGATCTTGACCTCGCAGCGGAAGCGGGCTTCGCCCGCGTTGCGCTCGTCTCCGGGAAGCGCCTCCCAGACCAGGCGGTGGTCGCGGCGGGCGGCCAGTTTCTCCGAGGAGGCTTCCTTCAATTCCAGGGCCTCCGGGTCCAGGCCGTAGGCCCGCAGCTGGGCTTCGGCCAGGGTTCGGGCCTGGTCCTCGCTCAGGTCAGCGCCAGGCGCCTCCTCGGCGATCTGGTGCTGGATGCTGCGCAGCGCTCCATCTGGTCTGAGGGCCACCTGGTATTCCTCTTTCTGCAGTGCCTTGAAGAAGCGGCCCTCCCACAAAACCATTTGCAGGTCCCGGCGGTAGAGGCGGTCCACCCCCACCAACCCTTCCTCTTCCAGCAGGTACTTCACGCTCTCGGCATCCAGTTGGAGGCGCTCGAAGACCACTTGCTGGTACTGGTCCACTTCCACCCCCTGTGCTTGTAGATAAACCCGGGCCAGACGGGCGGCCTCCTGGCGGTCCACGGCAAAATCCAGGAAGGCCAGCGGCTCCTCGGCTTCGACCAGGAAGAGGAGGGTCCCGGCTCCCAGCACCACCGCGCAGCCCCCCCACCGGCGGGCGGAAAGAGGGGAGTGGGGGACAGCGACGAGCGCCGGCGCCGGCGCCGGAGGGGTGGCCGGGAGAATGGGTGCGGTTTCCCGGCGGTTGAGCAGCGGGGTGGGATCGGCGAAGGTGCGGTGTCTGAGGTAGAGCAGGGCGGCGATCAGCAGGGGCACCAGCAGGATGCCGGCGGAGAGGCCGGCAGTGAGGACAAAGTAGGGATTGCTGGATCTCAACAAGATCAGGGCGGTGTACAGGGCGTCCACGGTGTAGTGCCAGGCCAGGGCCGGCAGCAGGCCCCAGCGCAGCATCACCGCGCCGATGATCAGGCCGCCGATGCCCACCTCCAGGCCGCGTATATAGAAGGGCTGCTGGGGATAGCCGGCATGGGCAAAGCCCCAGATGAAGGCCGAAAGCACCACCGCGGCCCAGCGCGACTTGAGCAGTCCCTCCAGGAAGGGGATGGAGAAGGCCCTGGAGGTGAACTCCTCCATCACCGCGGGCAGGAAGCCGATGAGCAGCACCGTGACCCAGGGGAAGTAGGTGTTGACCATCTCGCTGTAAGGGATGTCGGCCGGGCTCCAGGCGCCGAAGCGTTCGGCGGTCAGGTAGAAGAGGGTCTGGTAGGCGAAGAAGAAGGCGGTCAGCGCCAGGCCCAGGGCGCTGCCCAGCAGGAAACGCTTGGTGCGCAGGCCCTGGGGGAGGAACTGGCGGTACAGGTCGAGCTGGTGGCCGTAGGCGCGGCGGTATACCGGCTCGGCCCCGGCGACGATGAAGGCGATGAAGAGGCCGGCTCCCAGGCCCCCCAGCAGGGCCATGAGCAGGGCGCGGGTCAGAAAGCTTCCAAATGTTTGGGTGGTCTGGTACGCGTCGTGGATGCTCACCGGCAATTCGTTGAGCTGGGCGAGGAAGGTCAGGGCAAAGGCGATGAGGCCGAAGATCGCCGCCCCTTTCCAGCGCACCTCCTGGCGCCGGGCGCTGCGCACCATGCAATACAGCAGCCCGATCCAGGTGAGGATCAGCAGGAGGGTAGCCACCAGCCCGGTGGCCTCGTTGCCCGAGCGCAGTTGCTGG
This sequence comes from Candidatus Latescibacterota bacterium, assembly GCA_016187725.1. Classification (GTDB taxonomy): domain Bacteria; phylum Latescibacterota; class UBA2968; order UBA8231; family UBA8231; genus SICG01. The sequence continues at coordinate 54,849 of JACPJE010000198.1, read as the reverse complement.
TAGTCGCGCTGCCAGGCTTCGGGGACCTTGAGGGATTCGGCATAACGACCCACCTGGTCGCCCTGGATGCCCACGCTGAAGCGATAGGTGGCATCCTTCACCTCGAAGCCGGCCAGCTTCCAGGTGAAGGAGTAGTCCGTGCGCTGGGGGCGCTGGATGGTCTGCGATTCGACGAAGTCGAGGGTGCCCAGCTCGCGCTGCAGCGAGACCAGGAACTCCTCGGCCAGCTGGCGGGCTTCGGCTTCGGCGAGGCGGGCGCCCGGGCGCTCCTCCTCGATCAGATGGGCAAAGCCGACCAACCCGCCGGTGGTGGTCAGTTCTACCTGCAACTCCTCCTTCTGCAACTCCCGGGTCCAGCGGTTGCTCCAGCGCCACAGCCGCACCGGCCGGCCGATGAGGGCCGTGGCCCCCTCCAGTCCCAGCTCGCGTTCCAGGAAGGTCTTGGCCTGGGAATCGTACTGAAAGGCGGCGCTGTGGTGGTACTCGGCAATGGGTAGTCCGCGCGCTTCCAGAAAGGACTCCGCCTGGTCGCGGGCCTGGTCGCGGGTGATGGCAAAGTCGATGGAGGCTTCGGGGAAGGCGCGGTAGAAGTAAGGGATGCCCACCGCCAGGCTGAGGGCGGTGACCGCCAGACAGGCGAGGAGGAGGTGGCGGTCTTTCCTGTCCAGGCGCTCTTCCATAGGGCCGGCTCCGGGCTGGGAGGGTGCATATATATACGATGCGTTTTGCCCGGGGGCAATACAGGGGAACGCCGCATTGACAGGAATGCGGCCATGCTTTAGGCTTGAGCTGTTTCGCCAAAACCTCTGAGGAGTTGCCAGCCATGAAGATCAAGGACGAAAAAGTCATCCGCTGCGGGGTGATCGGGTACGGCGGAGCCTTCAACATGGGGAAATTGCACCTGACCTCGATGATCAAGAATCCAGACGTCGTGGTGGCGGCCATCTGCGAGCTGGACCCGGCCCGCCGCCAGGTGGCCCAGAAGGACTGGCCCGGGGCCAGGGTGTACAGCCGGGTGGCCGACATGCTGCGCCACGCCGGGCTGGATCTGGTCACCATCATCACCCCGCACAACACCCATGCGCCGCTGGCCCTGCAGTGCCTGAACGCCGGAGTGAGCGCCATCTGCGAGAAGCCCATGGCCATCAGCAGCAGGGAGGTCAAGGCGATGATCGCCGCCGCCCGCCGCCGGCGGGTGATGCTCTCCACCTTTCACAACCGCCGCTGGGACGGGGATTTCGCGCTCTTGCGCGACCTGATCCACAGGGAGGGATGGATAGGCCGGGTGTTTCGCATCGAGGCGGGGTTTAGTGGATATGGGCCGCAGGGCAACTGGTGGAGGGCGGACCGCAAGATCTCCGGGGGCGCCATCTACGACTGGGGCGCCCACTTCACCGACTGGATCCTCAACCTGGTCCCCCAGCCCATCGCCTGGGTCAGCGGTTACCAGGTCAAGAACCCCGAGTGGAAGCGCTACAGCAACGAAGACCACTCCGAGTACACCCTGCATTTCAAGGGCGGGGCAGTGGCTACCCTGAGCATCTCCAATCTGTCGATGAGCAGCCGGCCCCGCTGGCGCATCCTGGGGGAACAGGGGTCCATCGAGGACATCGGCGGCAAGTTCCTGGTGAAAAGCTTGGTGAAGGGCCGCCAGGCCAGCACTGAGGTGGCCTTCCCCAAGTCGGACTGGGACGGCTATTACCAGAACGTCTTCGAGCACCTGCGCGGCCGGGAAAAGCTGGTGATCACCCCCGAATCGGCAGCCCGGGTGATCGGGGTGCTGGAGGCGGCCAATATCTCGGCGGCCCGCCTCTCGCAGCCGGTTGAGCCGGCCTTTGTCTGAACTGCCCCTGCTGGGCAGGGAAGAGGCCAGGGCCATCGCCCCCCTGGTGGGCATCGGCGGCAAGTCCGGGGACACGGTGGTGGGGCTCTCGGCCCTGCGGCGCAGCCGGCCCCTGGCCTATGTCTTTGCGGCGGCGGGGCTCTCGGCGGGCACCCTGCGCGAACTGGCCGGCTGGGGCCGGGAAGGGGCCAGGGTCTACCGGGTGGAAACCTGGGCGGAACTGGCCGGGCCCATAGGGCGGGAGGACGCGCTGGTCATCGGCGTCAAGGCCGGCTCCCTGGCCCAGGGACTGGAACGCCGGCTGCAGGCTTCAGGCGCCGGCGAAGAGCAGGCTGAGGTTTAGGGCCGGGGCCGAGTGGGTCAGCGCGCCGATGGAGATGAAATCCACCCCGGTCTCCGCGACCTGGCGCACGTTGTCCAGGGTGACGTCTCCGGTGGCTTCGATCTCTACCTGCGGCGCCTCGCGGCGGAGGAAGTGCACGGCGTGGCGCAATTCGTCGAGATCCATGTTGTCCAGCAGGATGCGGTCCGGGTCCCCGGCGGCGGCGCTGCGCACCTCGTCCAGGTCGCGGGCTTCGGCCATCAGGCGCACCCGCCGGCCCTGGTCCCTGGCCCCCTGGCGGGCCAGGCGCAGGGCCTGACCCACCCCGCCGGCGGCAGTGGCGTGGTTCTCCTTGACGAGCACCGCGTCGTACAGGCCGAAGCGGTGATTGACCCCGCCGCCCAGGCGCACGGCGTACTTCTCCAGCGCGCGCAGCCCGGGGGTGGTCTTGCGGGTGTCGGTGATGCGGGCCGGGGTGCCGGCCACGGCCTCCACAAAGGACCGGGTCAGGGTGGCCACCCCGGAGAGGCGCTGCAGAAAGTTGAGGGCAGTGCGCTCTCCGGTGAGGATGGCCCTGGCTGGCCCGGCCAGTTCGAGCAGCACCTGGCCGGGGCTCAGGGCGCTGCCCTCCTCGATTTTCTGGGTGCAGGTGATCTGGGGGGACAGCCGGTTGAAGACGGCACCGGCCACCTTCAGGCCGGCGACCACTCCGGCGCGCCGGGCGATGACCGCGGCGCTGGCCTGGACCTGGGCAGGGACCACCCAGGCAGAGGTCAGATCAATGCCTTCGGCGCCCAGATCCTCCTGGAGAGCCAATTCCACTATGGCCTTGTAAGCCTCCGGGTGCAGCGCGGGCGAGGACATCTGCCAATCTCCTTTTCCATTAAAAATTAAGCATAAACGCGCGACAAAGTAAAAACAGCCCCCCATGCCCAGCATCGTCCACATCACCCACGAAGCCATCCACGCCTCGGGCGGCATCAGCTCAGTGCTGAAGGGCCTGATCACTGCCCGGGCCTATGCCCAGCGCATCGGCCGCACCCTGCTGCTGGGGCCCTTGACCGATCCTCAGGGCCCCGATCCTCTAGGGGCGGGTGGGGCGGTGGTCTACGATCAGGCGCGGGGGATCTGGTCGGGGGAGGTGGGGCCGGCCCTCAGCCGGGTGGAGATCCGCTGGGGGGTGCGCCTGGTGTACGGCTGGCGAACCATGGACTCGCCCTCGGGCAGGGTGGGGGCCGAGGTGCTGCTGGTGGACGTGAGCCATCCCCCCCACGGCTTCAACGACTTCAAATATTACCTCAGTCAGCGCTTTGGCCTGGACTCGCGGCGGCACGAAGGCACCTGGGAGTACGAACAGTACCTGCGCCTGGCCGAGCCGGGCTTGGACGGGGTGCGGGCCTTGCTGGGCGAAGATCAATACCCCTGCTTCCTGATCGCCCACGAATTCATGGGGCTGGGCACGGTGTTCAAGGCCATCCTGGAGGGCGACCGGCGCCTGGCCACCATCTTCTACGCCCACGAAGTGGCCACCGCCCGTCTGATCACCGAGTCCCATCCCGGCCACGACGTGATGTTCTACAACGCCCTGCGGGCAGCGCGCCGGGAGGGGGTGTACATGGACGAGGTCTTCGGGTCCCAGGATGGGTACTTCAAACACGCCCTGGTCCGCCAGGCCTGGCGCTGCGACGGCCTCTTTGCCGTGGGAGACTGGGTGGTGGAGGAGTTGCGCTTCCTCGGGCCACAGTTCGCCCGCCGGCAACTAGACCTGGTCTACAACGGCGTGCCGGCAGCGCCGATGACCCTCGGCGAAAAGAACCGGGCCCGGGGCCGGCTGCAGGAGTACGCCCAGGGCCTGCTGGGCTGGGCCCCAAATCTGGTCTTCACCCACGTGGCGCGCCTGGTGACCAGCAAGGGGCTGTGGCGGGATCTGATGGTGCTGGAGCGCCTGGATCCCCTGCTGGCCAGCCAGGGACGCAACGGGATCTTCATCGTGCTGGCCACCGAGAGCGGCAGGCGGGCTGCCGGAGACGTGGCCAGCATGGCCGGGGAGTACGGCTGGCCCCTGGTCCACCGCGAGGGGCACCCGGACCTGAGCGGCAGGGAAGTGGATTTCGATCTGCTGGTGCGCACCTTCAACGCTCGGTCCAGGGCCTTGAAGGTGCTCTTTGTCAACCAGTTCGGCTGGGACCAGGCCAGCTGCGGGCCGGCCATGTCACCGCAGATGGGGTTTGCCGACCTGCGCCTGGGCAGCGATGCCGAATTCGGCCTGTCCATCTACGAGCCCTTCGGCATCGCCCAGGTCGAACCCCTCAGCTACGGGGCCATCAGCGTGGTCAGCGAGGTGTGCGGGTGCGCGGGCTTTGTCAAGGGGACCGGCACTGCCCCGACCGGTTTCATCCAGGGAGCCTACACCCGGCTGGAACGGGCCGTGGATTGGCGGGGGGCCCTGGCCCTGGAAGCGGAGCACCGGCACCAGGCTGAACTGCGCACCAGCCGGGAACTGGCGGCCGCCCTGGCAGCGCGCTTGCCCTCGGGGCCGCGGGAGGCCGAAAGATTGCTGGATGAGGGGTACCGGACCGCCAGCCGCATGAGTTGGGAAAGGGTGGTACAGGAGTATCTGCTGCCGGCCCTGCAGCGCATCGCCCCGCCGGGATGAGGCGGGGTCAGTCAGCGGGCAGGTTATCGCGGACGATGTTCACCAGTTCCTGGATATTGATGGGTTTCTTGACCACCGCTTGCACGCAGTCCGGACTGTCGATCACCACCTCGTCGTCCACCCAGCCCGAGACCACGATGATGGGCACTGAGTCCCCGCGGTCCCGCAGCAGGTAGAGCAGATCCTCCCCGTCGGCCGGACCGGGCATGTGCAGGTCGAGGAGCATCAGGTCGAAGGGGTCCTGGTCCAGCATCTCCAGAGCCTGCTGGGCATCGACTGCGGAGGCGACCTCGAACCCCTCCCGCTGCAGGACCGTGACCAGGAGGCGGCGCACCTGGTCGTCGTCGTCGACCACCAGGAGGTGGTGGGTTGACAGTTCGTTCATAGATCATCCCCAGCGGCGCGGCAAAGGTGCATCCCGCCCCCAAATATAGCGGCTGGTGGACTCCACGCAAGTGGAGGATTCACTTGTATTTCCACCGGGACTCAGGGGGCGGTGGTCCGGGCGCAGCGGAATCCCAGAGCCGGATCAGCGGTGGTGGCCGAAAAGTTGTTGCGCACGGTGGTGGTCAGGGCGCGGGCATCCCCGGTATTCCAACTGCTGCTGCGCACCACCCTGAAGTCCCCTTCAGCCGGTGGTGGGGGACCCTGGGGATCCTGGGCCGGGCTGAGGGCGTAATAGTCGGCTGAATAATAATCTGCAGTCCACTCCAGCACATTGCCCGACATGTCCAGCAGGCCGTAGGGGCTGGCCCCGCTGGGGTGGCTTCCCACTGCCTCGGTGGCCCCGGCATTGTTGTTGAAGTTCAGGCGGGCCACGTCCGGAGGGGCATCCCCCCAGGGATAGCGCCGCTCGTCGGTGCTGCGGGCGGCCTTCTCCCATTCGGCCTCGGTGGGCAGGCGCTTGCCGGCCCACTGGCAATAGGCATTGGCCTGGGTCCAGTCCACGCAGTTGATGGGATGGGCGTCGCGGTCCGCCAGCGGGGCATTGCAGTTGGTTGACTGACCAGCCGGGGAACAGGTCCCCCCTTCCACACAGGCCCGGTACTGGGCAGCAGTGACCTCGTTTTTGTCCATCCAGAAGGCCGACAGTTCGACCTGGTGTTCGGGGTCTTCGTCGCCGCCGCTGCCCTGGTCGTCGCCCATGGCAAAGGGGCCGGCCGGGATCTCGATCATGCCCGCCTGCTCCGGGTAGACCTGGACAGTGGCTTGGATGGAGACTTCGTCGCGGTCCAGGTGGGCATCGGGGTCTGCCACTTCGAGGACAAAGAGGTAGGTCCCCGGCTCGGAGGGGATGAAGGTGGGAGTGGGACTGGCAGGATCAGACAGGGCTGCACCTGGACCGCTTTTCAATTCCCAGCGGAAGATCAGGCGGTCGCCGTCCGGGTCTGAACTGGCCGAGCCGTCCAGGGTGACCGTGATCCCCGGGCTCACCTCCTGGTCCGGGCCGGCCTGGGCCCGGGGTCGGCCGGAGAAGCGGACCACCAGCACGATCTCGTCGCTGGTGCTGTCCTGGCCGTCGCTGACCGTGAGGCGGAAGCGGTACTCCCCGCTGCGGGCCGGGGTAAAGGTGGTCTGGGCAGCGGTGGAATCGCCCAGCACCACGGATTCGGGGGCGCTGAGCACTTGCCAGAGATAGACCAGCGGGGTGCCCTCGGGGTCGGTGCTGGCCGAAGCATCCAGGGGCAGGGGCGCCGGTGCTTCGAGGGCATAGGTGAGCGAAGCCAGGCCGGCCTCGGCCACTGGCGGGCGGTTGGTGCCGCCGGTGACGGTGATATCCACTGAATCGGGGGGGCTCAGGCTCTGGCCGTCGCTGACCCGCAGGTAGAAGCGGTAAGTCCCCGGAAGGCTGGGGGCAAAGCTGAGGCGGGCGCTCTGGGGCAGGGGGACCACCGCTGGATTCTGCTCTGCCGCCGACCACTGGTAGGTGAGGGTGGACCCTTCGGGATCGGTGCTGGCCGAGCCATCGAGGGTCACGGACTGGCCCAGGGCGAGGGTCTGGTCCTTGCCGGCCGAGGCCACTGGCGGGGCATTGGGTGGCGGGGCGGAGGGCGAAGAGCAGCCGGCCAGGATGCAGCCCAGGTAGCAAAGGGTTTTGATCGCGTCCATCTTCTTCGATTATAACACCTTTGCTGCGCAACTGTCAATCAGTGACAAACCCCCGGACCGGGGTTATATTCACCGGTATGAGCGAGGGGCGTCTGGACTTCAATCTGGGGATTTACGACGGTGAGGTGGACCACGCCCAGGTCAACCAGGCCCTGGCAGAAAGCCCAAAGGCCATGCTGCTGGGCGCCCAGACCCGGCTGCCTTTTTTCCCCGCAGACCAGCAACTCCCCAGGCTCTACGTGGGGGACCCGCTGGTGCTCTTCTTCTGGAAGGTGTTGAAGAAGGTCCCCCAGGTCCTGCGCGAAGCCCTGCTGGACAGCAAGATCAGCTTCACCCTGATCCGCGGCCGGAGCCTGCTCTATTTCCGGGATAGCCGGGCCCACCAGGCCGTACATATAGGCCGCCGCCGGCGCACGGTGTACCTGCCCGAGGCCCTCTTCGCCCAGGCCGAGGAAAAGGGCTACGACTACTGGGCCATCGCCGAGGGGGTGATCTTCGCTTCCTGGCTCCTGCTCGACTATCTCCTGCTGGTGGACCTGCTCCGCTCGGCGCGCAAGATGGCCCTGGGCAAGCCGGATTTCCGTCTGGCCACCCCCTGGTTGCGCCGGCTGGTGGAAGAGCACAATGCCCACCGCCGCGACCACGTGGCCGAGGGGCGGTCTGAGGTGCACGAATTCATCAGCGCGTACAAAGGGGCTTTCCAGCAACTGTCCGGCGCGGAGCTGGCAGCCACGGACCCCTTTGCCCTGGCCCGCCGGCTCTACGACCCGGCCCTGGAGCAGCGCTGGGCCAGGGACAAGATGGAGCGGGTGGCCGAGATCTTCTCCTTTCCCGAACTCTTCCTCTTCGACCGCGACATCATCCACCAGGTCGCCAGGGAACAGGCCCTAGCCCTGGGTCAGCCCCTGGCCCCCCAGTGCTTTGCCCACGTGCTGCACGACTACCAGGACGAGTTGCGCTTCGACGCCCGGCCCCTGCTCAGCACCCTGGGCAAGTGGGTGATGCCCAAACCCCGCGCGGTCTTCCTGCAGGAAGTGGTCCACCTGGGAGGACCGGGCTTGCGCGGATTGCTGGACGCGTACGGGCGGGGGGAGTCGGAGGTGGTCCCCCTCATCCACCTGCTGTGGATGTACCTGTGCTCCCTCAGCTCTGATCCGGCCGGGGTGTTCACCCGCATGGGGCGCTGCCGGGCCCTGGTCCTGGCCGGGCAGGAAGAGGGCCTGGAGCAGGCCCTGGCCGGGGTCCTGGTGCGCCTGGACCGGGCTCCCGGGTACGAGGAACTCCTCGTCCAGGTGAAGCAGATGGGGGAGGCGGCCCGCGCCGAATTGGAGGAGCTGGTGCAGCGCCAGCGCCTGGGGGAGGAGGACGAATGGGCGCCCTTCAAGGTGAAGAAGCAGGGCATCGTCCTGCGCGCCGACGCCCTGCTCGAAGAACTCCAGGAGGGAGGGGGAAGCGGCGGTCTACGGCCCGACCTGCACACCGACCCGGTGGTACGCCAGCTCTTGGAGGATCCCCACCTGCACCAGCACAGCTCGGACCCCAGCGGGGCGCTCCTGTGCCAGCGCTCCTATCTGCGCTCCCTGGCCGAATTCGGCCCCGGCGACGCGGACACCGAGTTCTACCTGGTCGGGCTGCTGGTGCGCCTGGACCGCTCCGAACACTACGAATACCTCTGCCGCCAGCTGGTGGCCCTGGGGGCGCCGGCGGTTTCGGCGCTCTACAAGGTTTTCGACCAGATCTCCGAGCGAGATCTGCAAAGGCAGCCCATCCGCGAGCAGGCCCGGCTGATCCTGGCCCGGCTGATGCTGCGGCGGGGGGCTGCGGCCCGCAGGCAGGCCTGATGCTCCTGCTCCTGCTCCTGGTCTGTGAAGCCTGTTTCTGGGCCGGCCCGCACTCTCCTGCCCTAGATCTGCAGGCAGACCTGCAAACCCTGGTCGGCCAGGTGGTTCCACCCGGGGCAGAGGTGGCGGTGCTGGGCCTGCGCGACCCCAGCGGCAAGCGCACTCCGCTCACCCGGCTGCTGGACGGGGAACTGGCCAGCGCCCTGATCCGGGCAGGGGTGGAGTTGGAGTTGGTGGAGGGGGATGAGGCCTGGAAGCCGGAAGAGGGCTTGCCGGCCCGCTACTGGGATGAATTGCAGGCTCCGGTGCTGGTGGTGGGCCAGGTCCAGGGGGACAGCAGCTGGACCTATCTGCGGCTCCAGGCCCTGGAGCGGGAAGAGCGGCGGGTGTTGGCAGCCCGGACTCTGCGCTTGGATGGGGGGAGCCTGAGCCAGCGCCTGAAGGCCGCCGCACCCGTGGCCGAGGAGGAACTCAGTGTGCAACTGCACCTGCTGGTTCTCCACGAGGAGGGGGGATTCGACCGGCAGGTGCCCCTGGAGGAAAAGGGGCGCCTGCAGGCTGGAGACCGATTGCAACTGCGCTTCAAGACCGGCACGGACTGCCAGGTCTACTCCTGGCTCTACAGTTCGGCCGGCCAGCAGCAGGATCTCTTCTCCAGCCAGCAGGTGTACAAGGACCGCCTGCAGGAGACTTCCTGGCTCACCCTGGACCAGGTCAACCAGGTCCATACCTTCTATTTTGTCGCCACCCCCCACCTCGACGAAGACAAGAGCGCCCTCTTCGACAACCTGGCCGAGCTGATCCGCCAGGGGCAGGTGCACGATTTCGCCGGGGTGGAGAAGCTGGACCAGGTGCTGGGGACCTACCTCTCCAGGTATGTCGAGGGCCAGGCCACCATCCAGGTCCAGCGCCAGCAGGGGGCTGTGGGGGAGGAGGAGAAGTTCATCCTCGGCGACGGCACCGTGCTCAAAAACCGGCCTCAACTCCTGAAGGCCACGGGGGTGCTGGCGCAGGCCCTCAGCTTCGAGGTACAGTGAAAACTCCGCGTATCTATCTGGACCACAATGCCACCACCCCGCTGCGGCCCGAAGTCCTGGGGGTGATGCAGCGCTATCTGGCCGAGGCCTTCGGCAACCCTTCGAGCCTCCACACCTTTGGCCAGGAAGCCAGGGCCGGGCTGGAGGAAGCCCGTACCCGCCTGGCCTCTGGACTGGGCTGCGCCCCGGGAGAGGTGCATTTCACCAGTGGGGGCACTGAGGCGGACAACTGGGCCCTGCTGGGCTGCGCCGCTGCCCGCGGCCAGGGGCGCATCGTCACCACTGCCATCGAACACCACGCGGTGCTGCATTCCTGCCGCCATCTGCAAAAGCAGGGCTTCGAGGTCTGCCTGGTGCGGCCTGACCCGCGCGGCTGGGTGGACCCGGAGGCGGTGGAGGCCCTGCTGGACGACCGCACCATCCTGGTCTCGGCCATGCACGCCAATAACGAGACCGGTGTGTTGCAGCCAGTGGCACAGATCGGCCAGTTGACGCGGCGGCGGGGGATCCCTTTCCACGTGGACGCGGTGCAGAGTTTTGGCAAGGTGCCGGTGCAGGTGGACCAGCTGGGCGCGGATCTGGTCGCGGTCTCGGCGCACAAGCTCAATGGCCCAAAAGGAGTGGGCGCCCTGTACGCGCGAGGGGGGACGCGCCTGGAGCCCTGGATCCACGGGGGGGGCCACGAGGGGGGCCTGCGCGCCGGCACGGAGAACGTGGCCGGCATCGCCGCCTTCGGGTTGGCCGCGCAACTGGCCCTGGCCGAGCAGTCGGCGCACCAGCGGGAACTGGGCAGGCTGCGCGACCGGTTGGAAGTGGGCATCCTGGGGGCCCTGGGCGGGGTGCAGGTCAATGGCCAGGGCGCCCCCCGCTTGCCCAACACCCTCAACCTCTCCATCGCCGGGGTGCAATCCGAAGCCCTGCTGCTGGGGCTGGACTTGGAAGGGGTGGCCGTTTCCAGCGGCTCGGCCTGCAGCGCCGGCGGGGAGGAGCCTTCCCATGTGCTGCTGGCCATGGGCCTGGAGCGGCGCCTGGCAGCGGGGTCCTTGCGCTTCAGTCTGGGGTGGGGGAACAGTGAGGTAGAGGTGGATCGGGTCATCGCCCTGCTGCCCGGCCTGGTGCGCCGGCTGCGGGCGCTATCCGCCTAGAGCACCTGGGCGATGGCGCTGCACAGGGCCTCCATGTTCTGGCGGGTCATGCCAGCCACGTTGATGCGCCCCCCGCCGACGATGTAGATGGCGTGGCGCTGGCGCAGGGCCTCCACCTGCTCCTTGTTCAGCCCGGAGAAGGAGAACATCCCCCGCTGCCTTTCGATGAAGGAGAAATCCCGCTTCACTCCCTTTTGCCGCAGCGTTTCCACAAAGAGCGAGCGCATCTGGGCGATGCGCTGGCGCATGGCCTGCACCTCCCCCTCCCACTCCCTCCGCAGCTGGGTATCTTGTAAGACCGCCGTGATGATGGCCGCGCCGTGGGCCGGCGGGTTGGAGTAGTTGGCGCGGATGCAGATCTTGAGGTGGCTGAGGGCCTGCAGGGCCGCCTCGGCAGCGGGCGCCACCAGGGTGAGGGCGCCCGCCCTTTCGTTGTACAGCCCGAAATTCTTGGAGAAGGAACTGGCCACCAGCAGTTCGGGGGCCGTTGCGCACAGGGACAGCAGGCCCTCGGCATCCTCGCGCAGACCGCGGCCCAGACCCTGGTAGGCAAAGTCCACCAGGGGCAGCAGGCGGCGGGCGGCGACCAGTTCGGCGAGGCGGCGCCATTGCTCCGGTTCGGGGTCCACCCCGGTGGGGTTGTGGCAGCAGCCGTGGAGCAGGACCACGTCCCCGGCAGGGGCGCTGTCGAGGGCCTGGCACATGGCCTCGAGACCCAGGCCGTTGGTATGGGTGTCGAAGTAAGGATAGGTCTGCACCTGGATGCCGGCCAGGCGGAAGATCTGGGCGTGGTTGGCCCAGGTGGGCTCCGAGATCCACACCCGCGCCCCGGGGAAGTGTTGGTGGAGGAAGTCGGCGGCCACCCGCAGGGCACCGGTGCCGCCAGGGGCCTGAACCGCGACGGCCCGGCCGCTACTCTGGAGCGGATGGCCCGGGCCGAAGAGCAGTTCCTGCACCGCCCGGCTGTACTCGGGGGAGCCGTCGATGGCCAGGTAGTTCTTGGTGGTCTCGCCGGCCAGGATGCGCTGGCGGGCCTGGGCCACGGACTTGAGGATGGGGGTGTCGCCCTTTTCGTCCTTGTACACGCCCACCCCCAGGTTGATCTTGTGGGGATTGGGGTCCTTCTTGAAGGCTTCGGTGAGACCCAGGATGGGATCGGGGGGGGCCATGGTCAGTTGTTCGAACATCGTCTCCTCATCTCCACAAGCAGAGTTCTAGAAAATAGCTCTTCAGGTGTTTTGCGCCAGCAGTCCTGGGTCGGGAGAAGGACCAAGGGGGGTCCTGTTTTTGCGGCGGTAGGTCACAAAACTCAGCACCCCTTCCTCCCGTTTCTCAGCCACCTCCCACACCTCCTCATTCCACTGCGGGAAGAAGGTGTCCCCCTCGACCTGGTCGGGGACCCAGGTGAGGAGCAGTTCGTCGGCGAGGGGGAGGGTCAGACGATAGATCTGGGCCCCGCCCACCGCGTAGAGTTTCCCGGTGTCCAGCGCCCTGCCGCAGGCCAGGGCTTCTTCGAGGGTGTGGCACAGGTACACCCCCGCGGGGACCTGGTACCCGGGGTCGCGGCTGAGCACCAGGTTGGGCCGGCCGGGCAGGGGCCGCCGCTGGAAGGACTCGAAGGTCTTGCGGCCGGCGAGGATGGGGTGGCCCAGGGTGCTGCGCTTGAAATGTTTTAGGTCGGCCGTATAGTGCCAGGGCAGCCCCCCCTCCCGGCCGATGAGCCGGCGCGGGTTGAGCGCGGCGATGAGGATCAGTTTCACCGCCCTGCTCCGGCGCCGAAGAAGTCGGCCACTACCGGCAGCTCGGATCGCCTGGCCTGGGCCAGGGTGCCGGTGAAGGCCACCCGCCCCTGGTCCAGCATGATGAGCCGGCCGGCCAGGCGCTCGATGCTGGGCAGCTGGTGGGTGACCACCACCAGGGTGGTGCCCAGGCGGTGGTTGAGCTGCAGCAGCAACTGGTGGATCTGGGCGGTGGCTACCGGGTCCAGGCCAGCTGCGGGTTCGTCGCAGCACAACAGTTCCGGTCCCAGGGCCAGGGCCCGGGCCAGGGCCACGCGCTTGCGCATGCCCCCCGAGAGTTGGGCGGGATAGAGCCGGGCGGCCTGCTGCATGTCCACCAGGCCCAGCAGGCCGGCGACCAGTTCGGCGATGAGCGCTTCGCCCAGGTCGGTGTGCATCTGCAGGGGCAGGGCCACGTTGTCGGCCACGCTCATGGAGCTGAAGAGCGCACCCTGCTGGAAGACCACGCCCATGCGCCGGCGCAGGGTATGGGCCTCCTCCTCGGCGAGGGCGTCCAGATCCTGGCCGAAGAGGCGCACCTGGCCCTGCTGTGGGGCCTCCAGACCGAGGAGGGCCTTGAGCAGGGTGCTCTTGCCGCAGCCGCTGCCCCCCAGGATGATGGCCACTTCACCGGCCTCGACGCGCAGATCGACGCCGGCGAGGACCAGGCGGTCGCCGTAGGCCAGGTGGAGGCCGGTGAGTTCGACCGGTGGGGTCATCGTTTGAGGTAGAAGATCACGCCCCAGAAGGTGTCCAGGGCGATGATGGCCAGCAGGGAGTTGACCACCGAGGCGGTGGTGGTGCGGCCCAGTTCGTCGGCTCCGCCGCGGAAGTTCAGGCCGCGGTACACCCCCAGCAGGGTGATGGCCCAGGCAAAGGAGAGGCTCTTGACGATGCCGGTGAGGATGTGCTTGACCTTGAGCACGTCGAGCAGGCGTTCCACAAAGGTGGTGAAGGACAGGTCGAAGACCAGGACACTGACCAGGGTGCCGCCCAGCAGGCCGATGAAATCGGCGCTGATGGTCAGCAGGGGCAGACACAGCAACATGGCCCACAGCTTGGGCACGGCCACGAAGCGCAGCGGGTCCAGGCCCAGGGTGCGCAGGCCATCTAGTTCCTCGGTGAACCTCATCGCCGCCATTTCCGAGGCGATGGCCGAGCCGCTGCGGCCGGAGACCACGATGGCGGTCATCAGCGGGCCCAGTTCGCTGCAGATGCCGATGGCCAGCAGGTTGGCCACAAAGATATTGCTGCCGAATTTCTGCAATTGCACCGAGGCCTGCAGGGCGGAAGCCGCCCCGATCAGAAAGAGGATGAGAGCGACGATGGGCAGGCCCTGAGAGCCTGTGGCGATAGCCTGGTCGATAAAACTGCCCCGCCGGATGCCGGAGCGGTCGAAGAGGGAGGAAAAGGCCGCCCAGCTCAGCTCGGAGGTCAGGAACAACAAGGATTTAGCCTGCCTGCCCCATTCATAACCCCCTTCGCCCAGCCTTTCCAGGAAACCGGGGGCGGCAGGAGCACTGGGGGGTGGGGGGGTGGGGGACTGGAGGGCGGCGCAGACTTCCTGGAAACGGGGGGGCAGTTCCTGCAGGGACAGGGCTTTGCCCTGGTGCTGGGGCTGGGTGGAGAGGTGTTGCAGATACAGGGCGCCGGCCAGGTCCAGCCCGGTCAGCCCGCGCAGGGAGAGCTGGGGGCGGGAGCCGGGTTGCTGGGCGAGGAGCCGGCGGATCTCGGCCTGGGTTGCCGCCAGGGTCGCCAGGGTGAGTTCCCCGCTCAGGTGCAGGCCCTGCTCGTCGCTGCGGACCATGGCTCAGAGGATGTAGGAGAGGCGCAGCAGCACCTGTTGCCGCAGTTCCAGCCCCTTCAGGCCCAAAAAGGAGGTCTCCTCGCCCAGGGCGGTTTTCCGGCGCTGGGAGGGTTCGGGGCGGTCCAGGTCCATGACCACGTCGAGATTGACGAAGCTGGTGAGGATGATGCGCCAGCGATTCTCCCAGCTGAAGACCCAGGAGTCCACCCTGCTGGAGGGCAGGAGGATGTCGAACTCCGAATCGAGGCTGATGAAACGCCCTAGCCGGGCGTCGGTGATGAGCAGGGCCTCGAAGCCGGTGCTGCTGGTGTTTTTCAGTTCGGTGGCGCTGGTGGCGCTGCGCTGGTCTCCCTTGAGCTGGAAGGAATCGGAGGTATAGGTCTGGCGGGCGCCCCAGCCGAAGCGCAGGTCCATGTTGAGGGGAAAGCTGCGGTAGAGCTGGGAGTTGATGCCGATGCCCTCGCGCAGCTGCAGGGGAAAGAAGGGCGGCTCCAGGGAGACTTCGCGGGTGTCGGGGAAAAATGCGAGGGTGTCGCCTGCAGCGTCGATCTTGGCGAAATCCCGCGGGGTGTCGAAGCGCACGTCGGTGGTGAAGAATTTGGTGTTGAGCACCCCGCGCAGGTAGGGGCCCAACCGGCGGGAGAGGCGGCGTATATAGGTGGCGCGCAGTTCGAACTTATCCACGGATTTGCGGAAGGAGTCATTGCCCTCCCGGGTGGCTCCTTCCTCGGCGATCAGGCGCAGGCTGGCGAAATGGCGCTTGCTGTTGTAGGTGGTGCGGTTGAAGGCCTGCACCGCCAGCGAGACACTGGACAGGTCCTGGGAGGTGTTCCTGGAGGTGGTGAACTGGGGAGAACCGCTGAGGATGGACTGGGTTTTGAGATTTTTGATCTGCTGAGTGGCTCCCAGCAGGATATTGGGCTGGTAGAAGCCGACGAAATCATTGTCCTTGACCACCAGGTTGCGCTGGGCCAGTTCGCCGGGGGAGAGGTGGACGCTGAACTTGCGCGTGGTGGCCACATTGTCCCCCACCCTGACCACGGTGTAGGCGCCCGGTTTGAGCAGCCAGGTCTTCACCGCTTCGCCCCGCTCTTCCTCGATGCCGAAGCCCACCCCGTAGTTCTCCTGGTGGCGTTCCTCGAAGAGTTCGTAGGATTCCTTGACCGAGGTGCGGCTCTCGTCGATGACGTTGATCAACAGGCCGGCCCAGTCTACCGCGAGCAGGGAGGTGCGGCCTTCGGCGACCTTGACCGTCTTCTTGATCTTCTGGGTGACGTTTCCCGAGCCGATCAACACCTCGTAGGTGCCTGGGGCCAGGAGCACCGGGGTGCCCGGGGAGGCGGAGGCGATCTTGCGGTCCTCGTAGAAGACCTGGTACAGGGGCTCGTTGCGGGGGATGGTCATGACCGGGACGAAGAGCATGCCCTTGCCCGGGGGGATCCGGGTGGGGTCCTGCTGCCATTGCACCCGTGCCGGGGGGGCGATCCAGCCGCTTTCCTGGGCCAGGGCCGGCAGGGACAGACTCAGCAGCGCTGCGCAGAGACAGAGGAGATTCATCATCGTTTCTCGGGGGCGGCGAGTTTGTCCGGATCGTAGAGGAGGTCGTACTGGGCGTCCTCCTCTCCTTCCTCGGCAGCGGGGGCGAGACTGGCGCTGTGCTCCAACTCGGCCAGCGAGAGGGGAGCTTCGCCGCGCTGCTGCCGCACCAGGTTGAGGAGTCTGAGGTCCAGCTCGCGGAAGGCCCGTTCGCATTCGTCCTGCAGGATGCCGCTGAGGGCCTGCACTGCGGCGCCGATGTCGCGGTTGTACACCGGCTCCTCCCGGTCGAACTTGTCCGACCAGAAAATCTTGTTATCCCTCTGGTCCACCAGCCTCCAGGCCAGGGCCAGGTGGGCGGCGCTGCGCTCCTCGCTGGCAAAACACTCGATGGCGGTGACCCCCACCTCAAAGACGTAATCGGGCCGCTGGTCGAGAAACTCGCGGCCAAAGTGGGCGAAAAGACCCGCGTCGGCCAGGTAACGCTCGATGGTGCTGGTCAGCATGTCGCTGGGGCGGGAGGCCCAGACGTTCCAGCGGTCCTCCCGCACCTCGTAGGCCGAGAGGCGGGAGACCAGCTGGTCGCGGTCGTAGAGGCGCGAGACCTCGACCTTGCGGAGCTGCACCTTGAAGGGGTAGGGCCGTTCCGATGACCCCTGGGCCAGGCGCAGGGGCTGGACAATGACCGTGAACTTGCGCTGCTGGCGGATGGTCTTGGTCCCCAGCAGGGTGCTGCAGCCCCCCAGGGTCAACGAGAAGAGGAGTAGGAACAGGGTCCGGGGCATCTCAGTTCTCCCCCCGTCCGCGGATCAGCACCGAAGGATCCTCCTTGATGAGGTCGGTGGCCTGGCGGACGTTCTGCAGGGTTTCCTGCAGGTCCTGGATGGAGCGCAGGATGTTGTCGCGGCTCTGGACCACGGTCTGGTCGATGTGGGTGAAGGTGCGATCGACGGAGGTGGTCATCTGGTTGAGGTTGGCGACGAAATCGGGGATGGGTTTGTCCAATTGCAGCCGCAGTTGCGCCGAGGAGGCCTGCAGGTTGTCCAGGGTGCTCTGCACTTCCTTGCCGGCCAGGATCTGGCGCAGTTCCGCCGACGCAGCCTGCAGATTGGCCGCTGCCCCGGCCATGGACTGGGTGGCCTGCTCCAGGTGGTCAAAGGTGGCCTGGAGCGAGGCGCGGTTCTCACTGGCGATGACGCTGGCGCTCTGCATCAGTTCGCTGGCCCCGCGCAGGGCCCCGGTCAGGTGCGCGGTGTTCTGCTCGCTGGTCAACAGGATGAGGTTGTTGAGCACCTGTTCGACCTTGGCGGTGAGCACCTCGGCGCGCTCGTCGATGGTGGACAGGAAACTCTCGTTGGGCTGGATGCGCGATCCGGGAGGCAGCACCGGGGCCTGCTGGGAGCCGGCCACCAGTTCGATGTATTTGAGGCCGGTGATCCCCTGGTTGGCCATGCTGGCGCGGGTGTCGGCGCGGATGGCGTTGGGCAGCAGCTGGGGGTCCACGGAGATCTCCACCAGCACCGTGGTCACGTCCTCGCGCGAGATCCTGACCTCTTCGACCTTGCCCACCCGCAGCCCCATGTACTTGACCTGGGAGCCGATGTTGAGGCCGCCCACCGAGGTGTCCTTGAACTCGATGAAGTAGGCGTCCCGCCTTTCCAGGAACTGGAGTCCGGCCAGCAGGAAGATGAAGGCCACCAGCAGGGCGGTGGAAAAGAGCAGGAAGAGGGCGAGGCGGAGCTTCTGGGCGCGGGTGGCCATATTCGGGCAAGGGTGGGCGCTAGGGTGGAGTTCCCAATATGGTCAAGATGGACGGCGAAGGCAAGCGAGGGTTCAGGGATGGGCGGGCAGCACCACCTGCAGGGCTGCGGGTAGGGCTTCGATGGTGGCCGGGGTATGGCCCAGAAATTCGCCGTCGGCGTGCAGCAGGCGGGGCTGGGTGCTGTGGATGCGCAGCCAGGAAGTGCGCTCCACGCGCACGGCCGGGTGGCGCACGTGGCCGCCCCAGAAGATGCGGGGCAGCATGCTCAGGACGGTCCATTTGGGCACCTGGCGGATGATGCACACCTCCAGCTTGCCGTCGCGGGGATCGGCGTCCGGGGCGATCTTCATGCCTCCCCCGTAGTAGCTGGTGTTGGCGGTGGCCACCAGCAGCACCTCCCCCTCAAAGAGGCCGAATTCCCCTTCGAGGCGCACCTGGGGCGGGCGGAAACGGAAGAGATGGCCCAAGGTGGCGTAGAGGTACCCGGCGGTGCCGGGAAAGGGGATCTGGCCCTGGAGCATGGCCTCGCTGATCTCGGCGTCGAAGCCGAAGGCCGCCACAGTGCAGAAGAGGGCCTCGCCCACCCGTCCAAGGTCGATGGGTGAGGGATGGCCTTGGAGCAGCACCTGCAGGGCGCGGTCCAGCCGGCGGGGCACCCCCAGGGCCCGGGCCAAATCATTGCCCGTGCCAAAGGGCAGCAAGCCCAGGGGGATCTGGGTGCGGGCCAGGGCCGGCAGCACCTGGCGGATGGTGCCGTCCCCGCCGCAGACCACCACCCTTTCGCAGCCTTCCTGCACTGCCTGGCGGGCCAGCTCAGTGGCGTGACCGGGCGCCCGGGTCAGGCGCAGATCCACGGGCTGGCCGACCCGGCCCAACCTTTCAGCCGCTGCCTCGGCCACGCGCTGGCCCCTGCCGCCGCCGGCCGCCGGGTTGGCGATGAGCGCCCAGGGCATTCAGTTGCCCAGTTTGACGCGGATATAACCCACCGGCGGACAGCGGAAGTAACTCACCCTAGCCCCGGGATTGCCCAGGTGCCGGCGCGCGGCTTCCACCGCCTCCATCACACTGCCACAGCACTCCCAGCCCAGGATCTGCGCCCCCCGGCGATCCGCGCCGCAGCCCACCGCGTAGACCTTGCCGGCCTGGTCCATGCCGTGGGCTGCCCAGGTGTACATGTAGAACCCGTGGACCCCGGCCGGGGCCAGGCCCTGGCGGTACAGGTCGTTGAGGCGCTGGTCCTGGGCGAACTCCTCCTGGAAGGCCTCGAATTCGTCCAGGCCCCGGTGGGAGGAGAGCACCTTTTCACAGAACTCGCGGTACAGGGTGTGGGCCGGCTCGGTCCACTTGTACGGCAGGGGATTGACCACGATCACCGCCCCGCCCGGGCGCACCAGCGGCATCCCGCCGAGGTACATGTTGTAGTAGTAGCCCAGGGCGTAGGTATTGACCAGCAGGGGGTTGAGGTAGGTGTCCTTGGTATAGGGGCCGATGCAGGTGGGAGCGAGGATGAGGATGTCGGACTGGCCCTCCACCTCGACCACCTTGTCGGCATAGCAGGCCTCCAGGGTTTTCTGGTGCACTGCCGAGGTCTCGCCGGCATTGAGGGCCACCAGGCCGAAGGGCCCGCGGGTGGCCCAGAAGACCTTGAGCCGCAGCCAGTGGGGCAGCAGCTTGAGGCCCCAGATGCTCGAGTACATGAGCAGCTTTTCCAGGAGACTCATCTCCCGGTCGATCTTCATCACCCAGGCCAGGTGCCAGGGAAAGAGGTTCTCGTCCAGCACGGTCTCGATGTGGAAGATGTCCACCTTTTGCTGGATCATCCTGCCGATGCGCTCAAAGGACTGGTGCATGGGGCTGCGGGGCGGATCGTAGAGGGACCGGGTGTGGCGCAGGGTCTGGGAGTCGTGGTTGTGCCGCAGACTGCGGTTGCTGACCAGGCCGGTGGCGTAGGATTTGTAGCCTCCGTCCATGGCCACGTAGTTGACGTTGAAGTAGATGAGCAGGTCGGCCTCGGCCACCGAGCGGCACACCTCGACATCCTCCCCCGACCCAGTGTACCCTAGATGTAGGTTGTCCTCTGGGTCGAGGGCATTGTAATTGCGCATCCGGTGGGGGAAGTACTTGCGGTAGAGCCGGCCCCCACAGAGGTGGCGGAACTCGTCCGGGCGGATGGGGCGGTGCAGGGCGATAGCACCGATGAATTCGAGGTCCGTGACCCCCTCTTCGACGCAGAGCCGCTCCACCTGGTCCATCAGGATGCCGCGGATGTCAGGGCTTTTCATGGGGGGCAGGGGGATGCTCACGTCGTCGAAGGCGAAGACCACTCTGGGGGCGGGTTGGCGCTCCTTGAGCTGGCGCAGTTTCTGGCGCAGGGGCGGAGCGCCGGTGGGCTGGCCCAGGGCCTGGACCAGCCACTCCTCGATGCGGCGCCGGTTGCGCTCGCCGTCGGCGCGCACTCCCGGATAGATGACCCGGGTGCCCTCGGGCAGCTCCTCGAGGCGCATGTCCTCGCCGAACTGGAAGAGAAACTTCTCCCCTTTGCGGGCATAGAGGATCTGCGGCAGAAATTTGCGGGCCATAGGCGTCAACTCAGCTGGGAAGGCGCAGGTCGAAGACGGTTTTGACCACCCGGCTCTGTCCGGTGGTCAGGGCAGTGTGCACGGCGCGGCGGTACTGGGAGAGGGGGAAGCGCGCCCCCACCAGGCCTTCGAGCCGTCCCCGGGTCTGGAGCAGGTAATCCAGGGCCAGCGCAAAGGTGCGGATGGAGCGACCCTGGTGGTCTTCGAAACAGTAGGTGTAGGTGCCAGCCACCTCGATTTCCTTGTGCCACAGGGCGGTCCAATCGATGCCCTTGGGGATGGCCGGCATGCCCACCACCATCACCCTGCCCTGGCTGCGGGTGAAGCGCAGGGCGTCGTCGAGGGTGGTGCTGGAGGCCACGCAGTCAAAGGTCAGGTCTGCCCCGCCCAGCACCACCGGGCGGCCCAATTCGGGCTGGTACGCCCTGGCCCCGTAATGCCGGCACAGCCGCTCCTCCAGGCCGGCACGGCCGCGGATAATATAGTCGGCGCCCAGGCGGTGGGCCATATCCTCCTGGTGGGGGTAGCGGGCCAGCACGGTGATGCGGCACTGGGGTTCGAGCAGGCGCAGGGCCACCAGGGTGAGCAGGCCGATGGCCCCGGCCCCGATGATCAGCACCTGGTCCTGGGCCCGCACCCTCGACTTGAGCGCGGCGTGCAGGGCACAGCTGAAGGGCTCCACCAGGATCTCCTCGTCCTGCGAAAGCCCCTCTGGCAGGCGGTGGAGCTGGAAGGGGTGGGCCACCAGATACGCACTCCACCCCCCGCCGGTGTCGCGGCAGTACCCGGTCTGGGGACCGGGGGCCAGGGCGCCGGCGGCGATGTTCTCGCAGGTGGGGAAGTGGCCCCGGCTGCAGGGCCCGCAGGGCGGCGAGATGCCGCGCACCGCGCAGCAGAGGGCCGGTTCGAGGGTGATGCGGTCGCCCACCTGCCAGTCCCCTCCGGTCCTGGACCCGACCTGGACCAATTCGCCGGTCAGCTCGTGGCCCATCACAAAGGGGAAGGAGGTCAGGGGGGAGAAGTAAGGGCTACCTTTGGCGGTGAGGGTGGCCAGGTCCGAGCCGCAGATGCCGCTCTGATGAGTCTTGATCACCACCCACTCGGGGCCTGGGGGGGTTGGCTCGGGCAGTTCGACCAGGCGCAGGGGGGCCAGGGGGCTGGTCACCAGGCCCTTGAAGCGCTGCCCCAGACTGCGGATGAGCAGGTAGCGGGGCACGCTCTTGATGTATTGGAGGGCTTGCATGGCTCATTTGGGTGGAGTCGGCAGGGACCAGCGCCGCACCACCCAGCCTTGGGCGGCGGCCAGGCGGGCCAGCGCGCCCTGAGGATTGACCGCCACCGGATGGCCGACCGCCTGCAGCATGGGGATATCGGCCGGGTCATTACCATAGGCATAACAGGTATTGAGGTCAAGCTGATGCCGGGCGGCGTATTCCCTCACCACCCGGGCCTTTTCCCCTTCGCTGAGAGGGTCGATGGTCAACTCGCCGGTGAAGCGCCCCTCGCGCTCTTCGAGAGCGACACTCAGGGTGTCGGTGACACCCAGCAGCCGGGCCAGCGGGGCGACGATGAAGTCGAGCGAGCCGGTAACCAGCACGGTGCGCCGGCCGGCCTGCTGGTGGGCGGCCAGGGCTTCCCTGGCTGCGGGAAACAGGCGGGGACGGATGAAGTCAGCCAGGAGCGACTCGGCGTCAGCGCGCGCCTGCGCCGCATCCATGCCGGCGTAGCCGCGGTAGAAGGAGCGGTTGAACTTGGCGCGGTCCAGCCGGTCGAAGAGCAGGAAGAGCGGCACCCTGGGCAGGAAGCGGCAGTACCACCACACCCGGCCGGGAACCGAGGCGTGTCTGAGGGCCAGGTAGCGGTAGTAGTGGACGATGTTGGAGTGGACCAGGGTTCCGTCCACGTCGAAGAAGGCGGCGGGTGCGCTAGGGTGATCAGGCATGGGGCCCAGGGAAAAAGGTAGTCGAAATATAGGGAAGGGTGATTCTCCTTACAACCGATTCCTGCCCCAACCCCATCGGTCTCCTTGTGAGCCTGAAGCTCAATGATTAAGATGTAGCCACACATCAGTGGAGGAGAAAATGACCGGAAGATTGGCTGATAGGGTCTGCTTGGTGACCGGTGGGGGGCGGGGCATAGGCCGCGCCATCTGCCAGCTCTTCGCCCAGGAAGGCGCCCGGGTGGGGGTGGCGGACATCGATATGGAATTGGCACAGCACACCGCCGAATCGCTGACCCGGCCCGGCCTGGCCATCGAGATGGATGTCTCGTCCAAGGCCGGAGTGGAAGCAGGTTTCGCCCGCTTGACCGCCCACTACGGGTGCCTGGATGTCCTGGTGAACAACGCCGGGATCTTGCTCTCCAGCACCTTTGAGGACTGCAGCGAGGCGACCTGGGACCGGATCCTGGCCGTCAACCTCAAAGGCACCTTTCTCTGCTGCCAGGCGGCTATCCCGCTGATGAAGGAGCGCCGGCAGGGAGCCATTGTCAACATGAGTTCGGTGGCAGCCAAGAGCGGAGGATTCACCGGGTATCCTCCCTATGCCGCCTCCAAGGCCGGCGTCAGCGCGCTCACCATCGGGCTGGCCCGTTACCTGGCGCCCTTCAAGGTGCGGGTAAATGCCGTCGCCCCGGGGGTCATCGCCACCGATATGACCAAGACTGCCAATCACGCGGAATTGGCAGCCAGAATCCCCCTCGGCGAGGTGGGGGATCCCCAGGACGTGGCTGCCTGCGTCCTCTTCCTGGCTTCGGATGAGGCGCGGCATGTCACCGGGGAGATCATCGACGTCAATGGAGGGTTGTGGATGGATTAGTTGGTTATCCGCGGCGCGAGGGAGCTTGTCCATCGAGGGCGAGAGAAGTCAAAAAATTATAAACTTCCTTGTTTTGCCTAGTTCTTCAAGCTACCTTCCGGCAAGGAGATAAGATCATGGAGGAAGACAGTCTGAAGCTCACGCGC
This sequence comes from Candidatus Latescibacterota bacterium, assembly GCA_016187725.1. GTDB lineage: Bacteria > Latescibacterota > UBA2968 > UBA8231 > UBA8231 > SICG01. Next base: position 31,472 of record JACPJE010000198.1, on the reverse strand, counting down.
CGCCAGCTCTTGCAGTGCCTGGGCAGCGGGCTGGTTCTGGGAGGGGCAGGGGATGGCAGCGCATTGACGGCGATGATCGAGCGCGTCTATGAGGAAGTCCCGACTGGAAGAGTAGATATGGGTCACCGCCTGTTGGGGAAGACCGACATGAAATTGAGCCCGGTGGGATTAGGGGGCTTGCTGGCCCACTACGAAGGAGTGCGCGGGCATCCACCGCCGGATGAGAAGCGGCGGATCTACCTGCGGGCCGCCGAACTGGGCATCACCCTCTTTGACATGGGCTACGGGGATGAGGTCCATATTCCGGAGGAGTTGAAAGGAAACAGAGAGGACATCCACTTCTCCCTCAAATCAGGGAAAGGGGGAGGGGCTCCGCGGGTGGCTGATCTGGAAGGAGAGGTGGATAAGCATCTCCGAAATCTGAACCGGGACCGGATCGACATACTCCGCCTCCACCACTATGTCTATGTAGGGAACAGCCGGCTGGCGGAAAAAATCGCCGCGCTCAAGCAGGCCGGCAAGATCCGGTCCGTGTGCCTGATTCGGCACTACCTGCAGGATCAGCTAGTCTATGCGGGGCGCGGTTCAGAGCCAGAAGCAGATGTGGACCTGGTGATCTACAACTATGTCAGCCGCTGGCAGGAGCCTGGTATAGCGCAGGCCGCCCAGGCAGGCAAGGGGGTGCTGGTCATGAAGGCCCTTGGCGGCCAGCAGCTGAGCTGGGAGCACAAGCTGCAGACAGACTGGACCCAGGTGGGGGAGGAGACGGTGGAGAGGCTGGCCGTGCGGAATATCAAGGGCGAAGAGCTGAAGCTCGTCCATTCATTTGTAGCCGGACCCTGGCATGAGTTGGCCGAACCAGGAGAAAGGGTTCCGCGCACCGATACCGCGGTGAAGTGGGTGCTGAAGAACCAGAACGTGAGCAGCGTCCTGGTGGCGGTCGCCAGTGTCGATGAATTGGAGCAGGTCCTTGGGCTGGGGCGGCCACCCACCACTGCGGTCAGGCCGGCGACCTGGGGTGCAGTGAAGGCTCTTTCAAAGTAGGAATTCAGGATTGGTCGAGACGGCAAAAACGCCACCGGAACCCTCTGCCTTCACCCTCAGGGCGGTCTTCCTGGGGTGCCTCTTTTCGTTTTTTGTCGCTGCCGGCGATGCCTACGGGACCCTCTATCTGCAGGGGTCGTACATGGCTCTGGGGACCAGCACGGTAGGGGCGGTCTTCCTGTTGTTTCTCCTCTCCGGTTTCGCCAATCCCCTGGCCAGACTTATCCATCGACGACTGTGCTTGAGCCGCGGCGAGTTGATCCTGATCTATATCATGATGGTCATGGCTTCGCCCCTTCCCACCCTCTTTGTCGCCCGCTTTCTAACCGCGCTCACCGATCCTTTCTACTACGCCACGCCCGAGAATGAGTGGGAGAGTCTGATCCACCCCTACCTGCCGGACTGGATGATGCCCAACAATCCGGCCATCCTGGAGCCCTTCTACCAAGGGCTGGGCCAGGGGCACACCATCCCCTGGGGCGCCTGGTTGCCGACCATCTGGGTCTGGACCCCTTTTGTCTGGGCACTGTTTCTGGTGATGGTCGCCACCATGGTGATCCTGCGCAAGCAGTGGGTCGAAAACGAGCGGCTGATCTACCCGCTGGTGCAGGTGCCCCTGGCGATGGCCGAGCAGGGGCAGGTCCACGAACGACTCAGCCCCTTCTTCAAGAACCCGGTGATGTGGGTTGGGTTTGCTATTCCGGCCACCTGGGGCACGATGCACGGTTTGTACAACTATTTCCCCGACCTGTTCGTCCTCGCCCAGAATGTGGACATGGTTGCAGTTCAAATTCCGCTTCAATATCCTGGGGTTTTTCTATTTCCTCAAGACGGAAATCGCCTTCAGCCTGTGGTTCTTCAACCTCTTCGCCAATGCGTTGCGCGGGATCTTTGGCGTTCTGGGGGTCACCAGTTCAGAAGTGCTGAGGGGCGGGCACGCGGTGTGGAACCCGATCCTGGCACACCAGTCCATGGGCGGCATGCTGGTGCTCTTTCTCGGGGGCCTGTGGACGGCGCGCAAGCACCTGAAGGCCGTTTTCCGCAAGGCTTTACTGGGGGACCCGCAGGTGGACGATTCGGCGGAGATCCTCTCCTACAGATCCGCGGTGCTCATCCTGATTATCGGCACGGCGGTGCTGGTCGGCTGGCTGTGGCTGGCGGGCATGCCTGTTTGGGTGTCGCTCTCCCTGTTTTTTCTGGCAGCCACCCTGATTGTGGGTTATACCCGCGTCGTGGCGGAGAGCGGTCTTTCGGATGGTTCGCCGCCGGTGGGACCGGTCGGGATCCTGGTGTCAGCCGTGGGGTCCTCAGTGATCGGCACCCAAGGACTGGCGATCCTGGCGACGACCTATTTCTGGGTGAACAATGTGCGCAGCTTCGTGATGACCTCCTGCGCCAACAGCCTCAAGTTGGGGGAAGAGTTGAAAGGGGGGAAACAGACTCTTTTCTGGGCGTTGATCCTGGCTCTGGGGGTGGGTCTGGCAGGCTCGCTGTGGACCATCATGACCCTGAGCCACAAGTACGGAGCGCTCAATCTGCAGATCTGGTCGGAGAGAGGGGGATATGAAGACGTCGGGAACTTGATCCGCTCTCCGTCTACACCCCATCTGTGGGGTTGGATCAATACCGGGATCGGTGCCGCAGCCATGGCCCTGCTGATGGTGGCGCGTTGGCGGTACGCCTGGTGGCCCCTTCATCCGCTGGGATACCCGATCGGCCCGGTATGGATCATGGACCATCTGTGGTTCAACATGTTCCTGGCCTGGCTGATCAAGGTGCTGGTGCTCAAGTACGGCGGGGTGGGACTCTATCTGAGGACCCGGCCCTTTTTCATGGGCTTGATCCTGGGCCAGATCGTCCCCGGGGGTGTATTTCTGATCATCGATCACTTCACCGGCATGACGGGCAATGTGATTTTTTGGGGCTGACGAGGTTTCCGGATAGGTTCTAAGAAAAGAAAAAGTTTGACATACATGAAACAATTTATTTCTTTTTTGGGGAAAATTCATGGAAGTGGGGCCTAAGGCCTTCCGGGGCTTTGCTTTTTCATAAAAAAACAATAATAAAGTATACTCAGGGCAGCCCTTTGTGGCGAAGCAGAGAATCACCTCTTGAGGTGTTTTTGACCTCTGGGAGTGACATGGGCTCGGCGGAGGAATGAGAATGCCCAATATCTTGAGGCTGGCGGTCCCAATTTGGATGTTGGGCGAACTGTTCCGGGGGGGCTCGGCAGTTGTCGCAGAGGCGGTCTATTGGCAGTTGGGGGGCACTGGCGGAGCGTTGTGGACGACCTGGACCGGCCTGAATGTGATGACAGACGAGGTCGCGGCTCCAGGTGCCATCCAGCCCCTGGAGCTCAAACCCGACCAGAACGTGGTCACCCAGTTGCCCAATTGGACGCGTTACCGGGAGCCCATCGACATCCACTACCGCGAAGGCATGCCCCGGGTCTGGCGGGGAATAGGAGATATCGCCAGGCCTGGCCATGTGGCCAACGAAATAGAGTTTATCGATGGGGATCTCAACACCAACTATATCGGCAGGCTCTGGGAAGCCAGCGGGGGGAAGGGGGGGGTATGGGGTGAGTTCTACACCCTGGACATGGGGGTGCAGATACCTGTGGAGCGCTTTGTGCTGGTTCCTCCAGAGGGGGTAGATCCATTCTACCAGGAGCCGTACCGCCCCAACTACGCCTTCAAACAGTACCAATTGACTGCCAGCAACAACCAGACCCTGGTAGAGAGCCAGGTGGAGACGGCCGGCGGGGTGCCGGGGGTAGAGTGCGGCTGTCCTGATTACTACCAGCCCTTGGATATCCCACTGGCCAGTGTAAGCCAGAATTTCGATTCGGTCATCGATGTTCGTTTCCCCCTGCAATATCTGCGCTTCTTGCGCATGTGGTTGATCCCGGATAAGCCGCGGATCTTCACTCGTTATGCGATAGCGGAATTGGAGGTATACGGCAGGGGTTTCGTCCCCAAGGCGACCTGGGAATCGAAGGTGGTGGATCTGGGAAAGGTGGTCAACATCGGGCAGGTGATCCTGGGAATCAGCAAATGGCGCCGAGAAGGGGACCAACTCGTGCCTGCGCCAGCTGCAGAGGTTGCCGTCGAGGTGAAGATCAGGACCGGACTGGACGATACCCCGGTGGTCTACAACAGTTACAATGACATGGCCCAGCCTGTGGAGGTGAGCGAAGCGGCTTACGAGGGGATGAAACCCAGGGTATGGCCTTGGGACCCACCGGCAGTGGGCTGGCAGGGGCCGATTGTGGACGATCACCAAAACTGGAGTTTCTGGTCGGCGTCCATGCGAGCCTCAGGGGCGCGCCCGCGAGTGCCGCGCGGGCGGTACTTGCAGCTGCAGACCCTCATGGAGAACCATGATCTGTGGGATTTTGCGCGCTTGGACTCTGTGGGGATAGAGGCGGCGCCCCTGCTGGCAGAGCGGGTTCTGGGTGAAGTCGCAGTGGTCGGCGCCCTTCAGCCGGAGGACCACCTGGTGCAGGTTCAGGCCGGGGAGCCTACCGAATTTTTGTACGATATAAGAGCAGACTTTGCCTCCACGGGGCAGACGGGGTTCGATGCGGTGCGCCTGTTGACGCCTGCGACAGCGGCGTTCCGGGGTTTGGAAATGGGGGAGCCGCCAGCTCCGGTTACGCCGGATAGCGTGGTTGCCGAAGCCCAGGGGTTTGTGGTGTACTTGCCGCAGCGGGTGAGTCAGGCAGAAGGAAAGCGGCTGCGCCTTCGACTGGAGACCGCAGTATACGGGGCTTCTGAGGAACTGAGGGCCGAAGTATTTGAGCGAACAGGCGCCAATCTGGTACAGGAGGTGGAGGGGGGTGATGCAAGTACAGACCTGGGGACCGACCAGTTGCGGGTGGTGGCTTCAGGTGGGTCTCTGTCGGCGGTGCTGGGCAAGGTAGAGGCACGCCCAGCAGTATTCACCCCGCAGGGGGACGGCATAAACGACCGGATACAGATCAGCTACATCCTGTTCCGCGTACTGGTCGCTGCTCAGGTGAAGATAGAGGTATATACCTTGGGCGGAGGCCGGGTATGGCGCTTGCAGGCAGGAACGCAGGGAGCAGGATCACATATGGTTGAATGGGATGGGCGGGATGACCAAGGGCGATTGGTCGCACCAGGGATGTACCTGGTGCGGGTGCAGGTAGAGACGGATGGGGGCACCCTGGCCAGGGTGCTGCCCATTGCCGTGGCGTATTGAAGGTTGTGGTCTTGCCCCTCCCTTGGAGACCTTGAGATCCATGTCCTGTAAACCGCCTGGTAGTTATAGCCGCTGGAAATGCTTCTCTTGGAAACGGGCCTGGGAAGCGGTTGTTGGGGTATTGCTATTGATCGGTCTGACCGCGCGGCAGGTAGAAGGGGAGGTGAGATATTGGCGTATAGGAACTGAAGGCTTGTCCTGGGAATCGCAAAAACTCAATGCGACTGCCATCAGCTTTGGCACTTCCGGGATGATCCAACTCGTCAGTTTCAATTCGCGACAGAATATCTTCCCCCAGTTGCAGTGGGTAGATGAATTTCCGTCGGGCTATATCGCTGAGCAGCCGCAGGCGCGCATCTGGGATAATATATCGCTGAAGCAGCCAAACATTCCGATCGTCGATGGCAACGATACTACCTCCACTGGGGACCGCTTCAAACGGTTTGGGGTTTCCCAGCAAGGGACAAGTATTTTCTTCGATCTGGGCACCCAGTTCCCGGCCAACAAGATCGCCTTTTTCCCCCGGCAGAATGGCCAGGATGACCAAGGCCGCCCCTACAAGGACGACTTTATCCGGGGGTACGATATCTTTGTCAATGATGGCAGGATCTTCAATCAGGAAGACTCGCCGATCTACTCCCTCCTGAAGCGAGAGACCTTCACCAGCGAGAACAACACGGAGATTCCTTTCCCCTTGCAGTTCGTCCGCTACATACGCCTGGAAATAACCTCTGCCAATCCCTTCGAAATCGCCGAGTTCCAACTCTTCGGAAATGGTTTTGCCCCTCGCGGAGTCTATCGCTCCAAGGTGGTGGATCTGGGAGAAACGGCGAATTTCAGCCGCCTCGGATGGGTCCTTGAGATGCTGCGCCAAGAGGCCGACAGCCTGGCGGTGGTGCCAAGGGCGGAGGCTGGGGTATCGGTGCGGATGCGCACCGGCGCGGACAGCACTGCCCTGGTTTATTACAAATACACCAATCTGTTCACTGGGGAGCGCGTGGAGGTCCCGGAGAGCGAATACAACAAGATGGACGAACAGCTGCGGGGGCCCGTAGAGGAAGACCAACTCAACTGGAGCCCTTGGTCGTCGCCTTTTCCCATTTCGGATCAGCAAATCGATCTGCCTAGTCCGCGTCGCTACTTCCAGTTCGAGATCGCCATGGAGAGCCGGGCGATCCTCGATGGGGTGCGGGTCAAATCCCTGACGGTCGAACACTCCATCCCGCCCCTGGCCCAGCAACTAATCGGGGAAATATCACAAATAGATACCCCGCGACCACTGGGGAATGTGCCCATTGTGCCGGCCGGGGTAAAATCGACCTTTGCCTATGATGTGATCGCCGACGTAGGCGGAATGGATGTCGGGTTTGATGCCCTGCGGATCTTCACGCCGGGAAAGCCTCGCTTTGTGGAATTCCTCCTCGGCAGCCCTCCAGTGAGCGCGACCCCCGATAGCATTGAGGAGACTTTGGGCAGTCTGACCGTCTTTTTTCCCTCCCGCCGAGTCGAATCCAGGGCTACCGGTACCCTCAGGGCGGTCTTCGAGACGGAAATCTTCGTGCAGGGGACTTTTTTTCCGGCTGAGGCCTTCGATACTCAGGGTAGGGATCTGCCGCAGCGGGTATTGCCCGGGGATGCCAATCCCGAGGTGTCGACCAATGCGCTGCGGGTGTTGACTTCGGCGGAGTCTACCAGGGATCTGTTGCCCGCCTTCGCCATCACTCCCCAGGTGATCTCGCCCAATCAGGATGGTGTCAACGACCAGACTAGTATCTCTTACACCCTGGTGCAATTGGTGCGGCCGATCGAAGTGAAGGTGAGTATCTACGATCTGGCCGGTCGGTCGGTGAGGAGGCTATTCTCCGAAGCGGAAGGCAGCGGTTCCTATGATTGGCGGTGGGATGGCCGTGGCGACGACCAAAAATTGCTGCCGGTGGGGATCTATCTAGTCAGATTGGAGGCGAAGACCGAACAGGGGAGTTTTGTGCGAACAGGGAGCATAGGGGTGGTGTACTGAAAGCGAGAAAGGCCTCTTTTCACCTGCCGCTACGGGAGACTGTCCAGTGAAAAATTTTCTCAAACCCCATCGTTGGCCCTTGTTGCTGGCCCTGTTGGCAGGAACTGGGGCGAGTGGCCAGGGTGTCTACAAGGTGGACCAGAAATCCCAGTGGGAGGAATGGCGGTTCCCCAAGGGAGCGGTCAAACTGCAGGATGACGGGTCGATTGCGCCAGTGAAGTTCGAACAGCCTTTCAATGCTGCTCCTAGCGCGCCTCAGTTCACGCACAAACTGAAGCAAAGTGGAGAGGTGCGGGGAGGAGTATGGCGAGTCGGCTCGAATCCGGCTAGGGCGCTCAACATCATCGATGGTAATCTCGAGACTTTTTGGAAACCCAACCAGGCCGATCCCCTTGACAAGTGGTGGCTCGAAATCGACCTGGGGCGGGCCATGGCGGTCAAGGAAATCCGCCTGCATTTCCCCGATGAGGAAGGGGCGCGTCCCCTGAGAGGGTTCCGGGTCTTTGGATCGAGCGGTAAACTGGAATCCGATTTCGAGGACATCTTCTCTTTTGATTTCATCGGGGGGACGACCAAATGGAATGAGCAGACCCTGGTGAGCTATCCGGTTGCGTTCGGCGAAAGGACAAAAGCGGTTTTGAGCCTGGGAGAGGCAGAGGCCGGCGAGGATACCTCCACGGCCTTTGCTCCGCTTCAATATATACGGATTATTGCGGACGCCAAGAGCCCGGATGCGGCGCTCGCCGAGGTCGAAGTGATCAGTTTCGGCGAGAACATCGCGCCCGGCACCTTCGAGCGCGGCGGCTTCATCGACGATCAGGGCAAGGGCCGCGCTGGCGGCATGGTGGATGGGGATGTCAATACCTTCTGGGAGGAACTCGATGCGGGTGGCATCTTGGGCCGTACCCAATGGAACTGGGACCTGGGGGCAGTTTACTGGATAAACCGGGTCGTCTTTGTGGCCTTCCAGTTGCATACCACCTGGTACCCGCCCAGGATCTTGAATCACCGTCTGCTGGGCTCGGATGGGAGTTTGAAGTCCTCGGGAGATCTCGATTTTGACTTGCTCTTCGACTATGCCGACCCGCAGACCTGGACCAATCCTGAGCCGCTGACCTATCGCTTCTATCCCTACCTGCGCCTGCACAATCTGTTCATGCTCTTTACCGGCAGCAGCAGTGGGGCGATTGCCGAAGCCTTTGTCTTCCCGGTTGGTTATGTCGCGCAGGTGGAACTGACCTCAGGTTACATCGCTATCAGCACTCGGCCCAAGGTGCTTCAGACGCTCAACTGGGAGGTGGATCTTCCTCCGGGCACCCGGGTGCAGGCGCAGACGCGGTCGGGCAACACCCTGGTCGAGCAGACTGTTTACCACCACAAAAACGGGACTGAAGTCAGCAAAGAAAAGTACGACAGTTTGAACAAAGCGCTCAAGGGTTCGATAGATACGTTCATCGTGCCCGGAGAGGATTGGAGCGGGTGGAGCAACGTGTACGAGTTTTCCGGGCAGTCGTTTCTCTCACCCAGTCCGCGGCGTTACGTGCAGTTCAAAGTGCTCCTGAAGTCCGACCAGCCGGAGACGGCCCCTACCTTGAAGTCGCTGGCGTTGGCCTACACGGACGCCTTTCTATCTGGGGCCGCGGGTGAGATCTACCCCAAAGAGGCCAGGCCTGGCGTGATGGAGAAACTCTCCTACCATCTCCACCCGAACTTCGGTTCTGGGGATCCCGGGTTCAACCGCATTCTGGTAGAAACCCCTTCCCAGGTGGAGAAGGATAGCCTTTCGATCAGGGTAGGTGGGAGCCTGGTCGAGCCAGCGGCAGTGCAGGTCTCTCCGGATTCGTTCATCGTGGAGTTGGCTCAGGTAGTGCGTCAGGATTCGGTGGTGATCGATTTCCAGGCGAATCTGTTGACCAACCCCTATCTGGTCAAGGCCTCGGTCGGCAGGACTCAGCAGCCCGGGTTGTGGCAACTGGCTGATCCCGCTGGCCGGTTCGCCACCACGGTCTTTCTGCCCCAGGCGGTGGAAGCCACTCATTTCATTGCCAACCTTCCATCCCAGTCGCTGGTCTTTACGCCCAACAACGATGGAATAAGGGACCAGGCAGAGATTCGCTTCTCAGTCCTGAAGGTCGATGTGCCACCCACCGTGCGCATCTACAGATTGGACGGCGAGCTGGTTCAAGAATTGGCAGGGCACCGCGATCCAGATCAATTATGGGATTTCGGCTGGTCTGGAAGAGATCGAAACGGGGCGGTGGTTCCTCCCGGTATCTACATGTATCAGGTAGAGGTCGAAACACAGGCTGGGGGAGAGACCCTGACGCGTACCATCAGCGTGGCTTATTGAGGAGGAAGGTATGCCCCAGGTGATCAGGAGAGCGATCTTTTTTCCCTTGGTGACCGTGGCGAGTCTCGCCGCGCTGGGAGGGGTTCCAGCCATGGCTCAGTTGGCCACCGGGTACCGACCCGTTGAGGAGCCGGGGCTCTACGGAGTGCGGAATCGCGCAGGGGCGATGGCGCCCAATCTCAGGAAGTGGTACTTGCCCCAGAATCTCTACTACGAATACCGCTGGCGCGGGTGGGAGTACAGCAACTACGCCCGGGATATCTATCAGAAATACGTGGATATCCTGCTCGAAGGGTCGCGTTATTACGACCCTTTTGGCAACTACATCGCCCGGGGGTGGTCGATCTACGACTGGACGGAGAATAGCCCGCAACGGCAAGGGAGCGGCATATTCAAAAGCCCCAAGTACAGCAGTTGGTTCAGCAACCTGGTCATCTCCTCTGCCCAGAAGGGGCAGTTTTTCACCTCACTGGCGATCAGCGATGCGCTGCGCACCACCATGACCCCGCTCACCTTTTCCAAGCCCACCTTCAATGGCCTCCAGTGGGACTTCCTCTCAGACAAGTACGCGGTGACTTTGCTGGCCTCGCGGCTAAACGCGCCTGGAGTCTCGGCGCGGACGGATTCAGACCCCCCCTCGCTCATCGAGAATACCACCCGGTTGATGGGCGCCAGGGGGGTGGCGCAGGTGGGAGATTTCGCGCAGGTCGGGGCCACCTGGATCAATGCTGCCAATACCCGCAGCGATCTCTCTTTGGGCGAAAATTCCCTCAAAGGGGTGCTGACTACCCCGCAGAACACTGGCAATGTCGAAACAGTGACCATTCGCATTTCGGACGACTCTCCCGAGACCCCGGAGTCTGGAGCCCTGTTGTTCTTCGACCGGGTGTTGGTCGATGGCGAGGTCCATCCAGAGATCCTTCCCATCATCAGGGGAGGGGTGCGGATTGGCGGCAGCCTGGTGGCCAATGGAGCTGATGTCATCGAACTGATCTACGATATCAGAAACAGTTTCCGGCCAACTGAAAAGGTGCCGACCTTCCAGGAGATCGAGAAGTTGGAGTTCGAGTTGATCATGGCCAATGACTACCGCATCGAGGTCACTTCCAATCGCCAGACAGATCTGCTGGGCGACCAGGTTTTCCTGCCCGTGGCCCAGGCCAGGGACGAGATCACCGACGGGTCAAACCAGCGTTTTATCAGATTTGAATACGGCCTGCCCACTGCCAATGAGGTGCTCGGGCTGGACTTGCAGGTAAACAATCTTTCGGGATTTGACCTGCGCTCTGAGTATGTGGTGAATCGGCGCTTCAGGCGTTTTCCCAACCAGAATTTCAGCAAGCTCGACGCAGTCGGCGAGCGGGCAGGAGCCGCTTACGTCACGGCCTCCTATGTTCACTATCCCTGGTTTGGCTACGGCGAGGCCTTCACCATGGATCCGGACTACCGCACCTCAGCCTTTATGGGTAATAATATAGGCGTCGTCGACTACAATGACCCGCGCCGGAACCTGTTCGAGTTTGTGGACGACAATGACGATCAGGACCGTTTCGCAGATTGGCAGCGCGCCGGCCAGATTGGTGCGGGCCTCTCGGCGTCCGCAGGTTCGACAGGCGAGGACACCCAAGTCTTTCCCGGCCTCGACGAGAACAACGACTTCGTCTCGGATTTCAACCAAAACCGGAACGACCGACCAGACTACGCCGAGCCCTTTCTGCGCTACGCAGTGGATGCGCCCCAGTTCCTGTTCGGGATGGATATGAACAACAATACCCTGATCGACAGATTCGAGGACGATCGGGCGCCAGACTATCCCTATGATCTGGACCACCGGGGCTACAATCTCTACGGCGGCCTCAAACTCAACGAGGACATCCAGGTCACGGGCGGTCACCTGCGAGAAAGACTGCTCAGCAGCGCCCGCAAGAGCCGGTCGCTCTATGGCCTGCTCACCGCGGAGTGGAACTATCCAGGGATAGAGCTTTCCCTGTTCGAGCACGCCAAGCAAGTCAAGGACAATATTTCCGAAGATAGAGTGGTATGGGTCGATCCAAAGGGGCGGACGGATTTTACCGATCCCCTGGACGCCCAGGACACCTTCGTCAATACCGTTTATTTCGCGGGTAGGTACTCGCGAATCCGCAACCTGAGCATCGCCGGCAAACTCAAGTACGAGAGATATTTCCAGCAGGGCGGACAGGCGGACCTGAAGCGCGATCGCTCCTTTATCGGCCTGATCAACAAGGCCGATTACACCGTCGGTCTAGGGAATAACCTCACCTTCTGGCCCAAATGGAAAAGCACTTTCCAATATGAGGTTCCGAGCATCAAGTCGCTGAGCACCGCCCGCAGCCTCGAGGAGGCTTTGTTTCTGGTCGCCAGGTACTCCCTGATCCCGCGCACGACGTGGTTCGATTTCGGGGTTGAACTCAGTCGCTTCGATAACTTGAAGAAGACACCGGCAACCCCGCAGGTAGGGTTTGTGGACGATTTCCGCAGCCTGGTCTTCTCCTTCCTGTTTTCCAATACCTCTGCCTATCAGGGTTACCAGCTGACGCTCAACAGCGGGCTGCAGCTCGAACGACAGAAATTCAAAGACGCAACCCAAAAAGGATCCATGGCCTTCTTGAGGGTATATGCCAGCACCGGTACGCAGTAATGACCAGCACGATGGCAATCAGAAAGGAGGTGAGTACCGCGGACGGGTGAGTATCATATGCCTTTTTGAAGGTATATGGCGGCGTATGCAGCAGTTGCACGGATCCACCGAAATCGGAAAGGAGGTGAGTACCGCGGACGGGTGACGATCCCCTCGGTTTTCACGCCTTTTTTCACACAATCTAGGAGACCAGCGATGCAGAAAAAACGGAGCTTTCTCTGGGGAAGTGCACTGGTGCTCGCCTTGAGCAGCGCGGCCCTGGCCCATGTGGGTATAACGGTCTTTGTCCCCCAGGTCCCCGATCCTGCGGCCATGAAGATGGACGGCAAGGACAATGACTGGGGCTGGATAGATCCCAGTTTCATCATGACCACCGCTGATATGTTCACCGCCGGGGGCGAGGTGGTGCAGAAGTCGGACTACGACGTGGCTATCTCGTCCGCGTGGAGCCCGCAGCCGGACAACCGCTTCTATTTCTTCATCCGCGTCCAGGACGACACCCTGAGACGGCGCGAGGATGACCCGAAGCGGGCGTGGAACGACGACTGCATCCAGATCACCTTTGACCCCGACCATTCGGGTGGGGATTTCCTGGGTGAAAACCTGGATCAGGTGCATAATGCCACACGGTTTCACATGCGGGTCCTGCCCAAGCCGGGCGAGGAGGTGATCTACAACAGCATGCTCGAGTACATCGATCTGCCCTCGCTCGGATGGACCATGGATATGTTTGAGGGCAAGGCCACGGGCAAGGACGCCATTGAGGTCGGCTGGACCCTGCTGCCGGCGGGGTCTGCGGATCTGTCGACCAACGTCACCTTCACCATTGAGGCCGCCTTTGCCTTTTACGATCTCTATGGTCCTACCAAGGCAGAGTCCAGGCGGCACATCTTCGCCCCCGACCAGGTCACCCATGTGGGCGTGCGCCCTCTGGATGCGGACGGCGGCGACACCGGGGCCAAGCACCAGCTCTATCCCCTGGGCAGCAGCACTGGTCAGGATCAGAAGGGCGACCAGATGCCGGATTATTACATGTTGCCAGGAGAAGAGGGCGGGACCGCAGTGGAAAGTGTTTCCTGGGGCAGAATCAAGAGCCATCTGGACCAGGAAGCGCGTTGAGCAGCGCAGGTTGTGAGGTCAAAGAGGAGGGTGCAGAGGAACTGCCCCTCCTCTTTGCTTCAATTCCCGAATTGCAGGGCGTATGCCAATGAAAAGGCCTGTTTACACGTTGCCAGGGGTTATACTCCTGTTGTTTTGCAGTTGCGGCATCCGTTTGGGGTACCAGCACTTCGCCGGCCCTATACTGCCGGTTTCTGGCGCAACAGAAGCAAAGGAATATGTGGTCGGAGATGACCGCAGCATAACCTATCTCCGGGACCGCCTGGAGGTGGCCCTCCTGCCCTTGACAGCGGAGGCGCTGAATCGGCAGTTTTCCAACGAGTCGGCCACACCCAAGGGCTTTCGCCAGCCCAACCCCTATGCCACCGCGCGCAATCCCTACACCTACGGCGATTGGAAACCGCCAGGGGAAGAACAGGCGCCGGAGCGGTTCACGGTCTTCCTGCTGAAGGTGAAAAACTACGCCTACCCAAAGGTGCGGATAGATCCGGCTGATATCTCCATCATCGCTCCCAATGGACGGCGTTACCAGGCGCTCAGCCTTTCGGCATTGGTGGAGTATTACTGGCCATATGCAGTCGCGTACGCGGGCAATTCCCGCTCGAACTTCACCGGGCGGCGGGACCTGCTCCGCAGGACGCTCTTCAACAATGACTTTGTGTTCAGCGGCCAGGAAAAGGAGGGGTACATCGTTTTCCCGATCCTCGATCGCGATGTCGAAGAGTTCGAGGTGCGCGTCAAGGATATGTTGTTGCGCTTCGACTACAAGGGTGAGCCGGTGGAAAAAATCGATATCCCCTATCACTTCCGTCGAGAGGTGTACGCGGCCCAGAAGCCACGCGTCGATCAGCGCTAGGAGATGAGCTTGCTGAGGAATTTGCTTTTCGGGGTTTGGACAGTGCTGCAATTGGCCTGCGGCACCGGGGAGCAAGGGGGGGAGGTGGTAGCCAAGATCGACGACCTGGAGATCTCTGCGGAGGATCTGCTCCGCTTCAAGGCTGAGACACCCGCCTTGCTCCGCTCGGAAAAGGTAGGGGTTGAGGAACTAGACGATTACCTGGGTTCGATGATCGACATGGAGGTGATGCTTCTCGAGGCCAGGTCCAGAGGGTTGGATCAGACTCCAGAGCAGTTGGAAAAGTGGGAGGGGGAGCGCAAGAGAAAGTTGATTGCGACCTTCCTCCAGAAACGTATCCAGGAAAAGATCAACCTGCCTCCGGAGGAACTGCAGCGGCGCTTCAAGGAGAGCAAGTGGAGCCGGATGCTGAAACTGGCCCACATCCGGGTAAAAACCGAGGAAGAAGCCCGGCAGGTGATGACCGGACTCGCAGCGGGGCGGGCCTTCGAGGAGCTGGCCAGGGAGCGCTCGGTATACCGACAGACTGCGGAGCAAGGAGGTCTGCTCGAACCCTACTTCGGCAGGGGGAATATCGATGAACTCGGCCTGCAACTGGAGGTAGCCGAACAGGTTTTTGAGCTAAAGATCGGGGAATATGGCGGACCTTATCCCTTCATGGGTGGGTACGAGGTGTTCAAGGTGGTGGATGAACGGCCCGCTCCTGCCGGCTATGCCATTGTTTTTGCGCAAACCACCTTTCTGGAGGCTTTTAACGCCCAACGCCAGAAGGTGTGGGCAGAGCTGAGAGACAAATTCGACGTCCGATCGGATCAGCATGGCCTCAAATACTTTCTCGACAAGGCGGCTGCAGCCAAAGGAGACACCCTGCGGCTGGATGAGCAGGAGACGGAGACGATCCTGTGTCGTTTCAGCGGCGGGCAGCTCACGATCGGAGATTTTTTAGGCGCGTACCAGCGGGTCGCAGCACCACATCGGGTCGATCTTGACAGCAGTGCGGTCACCAAGTTCATCGAAGACCACCTCTTGCCTGAGGCCCTCATGTACCGCAGTGCCCTGGAGGAGGGGCTCGAACAGGACTCCACGGTGGCTGCCTGGATGAAGGTCAGGAAGAAGACGCTCCTGATCGAGGCACTGAGAGAGCGAGAAGTGGAAATGCAGCTCGATTTGGGAGAACCGGCCTTGCGCCAGTATTACCAGGTGCATCAGGAGCGCTTCATGCTGCCTGCGGAGATGCAGTTGGTGGAGATCCTGACCAAGACCGAGGCGGAGGCTGAGGAGATGCGCCAGCGCATCCTGCGCGGGGAGGATATAAATCTTCTAGCTGAAGGGCACAGCGTCAGGCCGGGAGCGGCTAAAACCAAAGGCGGTGTTCACATGCATCCCTTTGAGCGCCAGCGTTATAGGGAATTATACGACACGGCAGATAAAGCGGAGATCGGCAAGCTGCAAGGACCGGTGCAGGTGGCAGAGGGATATTCCGTATTCAAGGTACTGGCCAGGCTGCCAGCGCGCCTTCAACCATTCGAACAGGCGAGCACCAAGGTGAAATACTGGCTGAGACAAGAGGAAGAAAAGCGCCTTTTCGAAGCCCTGCTCGCCAGGTTGCGGGAGCAGTACCGCCCTGAGATTGTCCTGTTCAAAGACCGCCTTTCCAAGATGGTAAATGCTGAAGCTGGCACCTAGCGCATGGCCTCTTGCCGCAGGAATGCTCCTCCTCCTGACTGGCTGCGGGAAAGGGCGGGAAGGAACAGCGCAGACTGAGGCCAGGCTGTTGGCAGAGGCGGGGCGTTATGCTGAGGCAATCGCCGTCTGCCAGCGCCTCCTGGAGGACGACCCTGACCAGGCGGAAACCCACTTGCTCCTAGGCACCCTGCTGATGAAGCAGGGCCAGTTCAAACTGGCAGCCCAGGAGTGCGAGCGGGCATGGCGCCTGGCTCCAGACAATGTCGAAGCGCGCCTGGCGCTGGGGGATGTGTACGTGCGGCAGCGCCGCAATGACGAGGCCGCGGCGGTCTACCAGGAGGCGATCCACCTCTCGCCGGAACAGGCGGCGCCTTACCGCAAACTCTCCATCGCCTACCTAGACCAATTCCGGTACTCCGAGGCTGTGGAGGCCCTGAAAAAGGCGCTGGCGTGCGAACCGGAGCATGCCCCCACCCATTACAGCCTGGGATTGGTATATGAGCGCCAGGCGGACTACGATGCGGCGCGGGCCGAATTTGAACGGGCGACTGCGCTCGACACCGCTTTTGCGTACGCCCATTACCACCTGGGAGACATTTATATTAAACTGGGGCGCCCTCAGGAGGCCGAGGTCAGCCTCAGAACCGCCTTGCGCCACCGCTCCGCGTACGCAGAGCCCTACGCCAAGTTGGGACAGGTGTTCCAGGAGCAGGGGCGAAACTCCGAAGCAGAAGAGGCGCTCAAGCGGGCCATCGCCCTGGACCCCTTTGCGCCCGAGGCCTACCACCGCCTGGGGAGCCTGTACCTCAGGCTGGGAAAGACGGCCTCCGGCAAGGAGGTGTTGGCGGCCTTTGAACGGCTTCGGGCGGTAGACGAAGAGATCACCCGGCAGCGCTATATCCTGGCCAATTTTCCCGACGACGCTGACGCGCATTACAATTTGGGCGTGCTCTACGCCGGACAGGGCCGTTACCAGGAGGCAGCCCTGGAGTACCAGCAAGCCCTGGGCATTTTTCCCGAGGACGCGAGCGCGCGCAACAACCTGGCGAATATCTTCCTCAAGCAGCAGCGGTTCGCCGAGGCGATCCGGGAATACGAAAACCTCCTAGCCTTCAATCCGCGCTACGCCCAGGGGTACAGCAATCTGGGCACTGCTTATCTATTGATGAAGGATTTGGGACGGGCGACCCAAGCCTTCCAAAAAGCGGTCCGTCTGGCTCCGGACCATGCCGAGAACCATTACAACCTGGGCCTCTTGTACCTCCAGCAGGGGCTGAAGACAGAAGGGGAAGCGGAGTTGGAGACCTACAACCGGCTGCTGGCCGCAAAGCAGCCGGCTACCCCATGAAGGGAGCCTCCTGATGATCATCGACTGCCACACCCATGCCTGGGACTACTGGCCCTACGAACCGCCGGTGCCAGACCCCACCAGTCGGGGTCAGGTCGGGCAGTTGCTCTGGGAGATGGACCGCAACAAAGTGGACAAGGCAGTGCTGGTCTGCGCCCGCATCGACCACAACCCCAACAACAACGACTACGGGTACGCCTGCGTCCAAAAGCATCCGGACCGGCTGCTGATCTTCGCCGACGTGGATTGTTCGTGGACCCAGACCTACCATACGCCAGGGGCAGCCGGCCGGCTGGAAGAGGCGGCCAGGAAGTACCAGCTCAAGGGGTACACCCATTACCTGAAAAGCGACTGCGACTGGTTTGCCTCGCCGGAGGGACTCGCCTTCTTCGAGAAGACCGCCCAACTGGAACTGATCTCCAGCCTGGCGCTGGGCGCCGGATGGCACCCTGCGCTGCGCGAACTAGCCCGGCGCTTCCCTTCGGTGGTCTTTCTCCTCCACCACATGGCCGGAACCAGGGCCGGCGAAGCCCCTCCCTATCCGAGTCTGCAGGAGGTGCTCAAGTCCGCCTCAGTCCCCAACATCCACATCAAGCTCTCCGGCTTTCACTACGTCTCGCAGGTGGCGTGGGATTATCCGTATTCGGATACCCTGTGGATGGTGCGCGCCCTCTACGAACACTACGGCCCCGAGCGGCTGTGTTGGGCTTCGGATTATCCGCCGGTGCTGTGGTGCATGACCTACCAGCAATCCCTGGAGGTGGTGCGCAAGCACTGTTCCTTTATCCCCGCCCACGACCAGGAACTGATCCTGGGCGGCAACATGCAGCGCCTGCTGGGCCTTTAGAAAGGGCGACCGATGTCACGGACTTTTCAATTGGGTTATTCCACCATCACCTGGGGGCCGACCCCGGATCTGGAGAAGGTGCTGGGCACCATCGCTGCAGCCGGCTGGGAAGGGGTGGAGTTCATCAGCGTTTCCCTGGACTGGCTGGGGACCACCGGCCGGGTGCGGAAGCTGTTGGAGAAGCACGGCCTGCCGCCGGTATGCATGTTCGGCAGCGTGAGCCTGGGAGGGGACGGGGCAGCGACGATGGAGCGGCAGCGGCGCATCATCGAGTACGCCGCTGAACTGGGCTGCTCGGTCTACTGCTTCCTGGGGGGCAACCGGGTGGGCCTGCGCCTGCCCAACGAGGATGAATTCAAAGCACTTGCCGAACAATCAGAGCGTCTCATAGACTATGCCGCGCCTTTCGGGCTGACCGTGGCCTACCACGCCCATCCGCGCTGCACAGTGGAGAGCGAGGCCGAGCAGGACCGGCTGCTGGCCCACACCGACCGCCTCCAGGTGTGCGTGGACGTGTCGGTGGCCGCGCTGATGGGCGAGGATGCGGTTGCCCAGTTGCGCAAGTACCGCAACCGCCTGGGGTACGTGCACATGAAGGACTGCGGGCCCGGAAAGTTCTGCCTGATGGGCCAGGGCGTCGCCGGCCTGGATTTCGGCGCGATCCGCGAGGCCCTCAACGAGATCGGGTACCGGGGCTGGGTGATGGGCGAGTTGTCCAGCTACGCGGATACCGATGCAGACGAGTCGTGTCGCGCCAACAGGGAATTTTTGAGGTCGGTGGGATATTAATCCCTGTAGGGGCAGGTCATGACCTGCCCCTACGGATACCTGACGAGGAGATGGAACGTGGAGAAGATCCCTCTTTGTGTCATCGGCTGCGGCGGTATGGGACACCGCCACATCCTGGCCTACCGGGAGCTGGAGAACAGCGGCATCGGCAACATCGAGATCGTGGCGGTGTGCGATCTCAATCCCAAAAACGCCGACCTGGGGGCGCGTGAGGTGGAGCGCCTCTTCGGCAAAAAACCCTTGGTGTTCACCGACCTGGACCAGGCCCTGGCCTGTAAGGATTTCACCGCGGTGGACGTGGTCACCGACCCCTCCTACCACCACGCGGTGGCGGTGCCGGCGCTGCAGGCGGGCAAACACGCCATCGTCGAGAAGCCCCTGGGCCTGACCGTGCGGGCCTGCCAGGCCATGATCGAGGCAGCGCGCCAGCACAAGGTGGTCCTGGCCACCGCCGAGAACCTGCGCCGCGATCCCCCCAACCGCCTGGCGCGCAGCATCCTCGACCACGGCCTGCTGGATACCCCTTATCTGATGGTCCACAACGCCCTGGGCGGGGACGACCAGATCATCATCACGCCCTGGCGCCACCTCAAACTAAAGGGGGCCATCGGCCTGGACATGGCCGTGCATTACACCGACATCGTCCAGTACTACATGGGCGAGTTCGACCAGATCTATGGACGGGGCCTGATCGTCGAGCCGGTGCGCCGCAAACCCAAGAACCACGGCCTGGACCTGGAGTCGTACCGCGAGCGCTACAAGACCTTTCCCGAGAGCCTCCAGGCCACGGGCGAAGATTCGGTCATCGCCCTGTACAAGATGAAGTCCGGGGCCATGGTCCAGTTCTCCTACGTGGCAGGAGGGCGCGGCAGCAGCACCTTCGAGCGCAGCGTACACGGCCGCAAGGCCGCCCTGTGGGCGCCCGGAGACCGCAATGGCCGGCCGGTTATCTTGAAGTTAGACGGCAGGGAGTGGAAGGGGGCGGAGATCCTACCCTTGCTGCCCAACTTCCAGATGAACGAGATCACCCAACGGCTCTTCGCCGAGCGCCAGGTGGAGTACCAGCTGCCCTTCCCCCCCATCGACGCCAAACACATGGCCATCGAGTTCCACGACTTTGGCGAGGCCGTCCTCAAGGGGGGCAAGCCCGAGGTGGACGGGTACCTGGGCATGACCGCGGTGGCCGCCATCCTGGGCGCCTATGAATCCATCCTCGCCGGCCGGGAGGTGAGCATGACCGAGCTGCTGGCGGGTGAGGTGCGGGCGTACCAGGAGGAGATCGACGATGCCCTCGGGCTCTGAGAAGGGAGACCTATGACCGCGCGCCCCAGAGTACTGCTGGCCTGCAACCCCCACGTCCGCGAGCACTACCTGGATCCGGTGGATCTAGAGCGCCTGGAGCGCTTTGCCGATTGGGACTGGTTCTCGTGCGAGGGGGGGGGGATCTACGACACCAATGCCGACCCTGAGACCACGACCCAGCTGGGCAGGCGCCTGGGCGAAGTCGAGGGTCTGGTGGTCTGCCACGGCTGCCCCTCCATCGGCGGGGCGCTCCTGGATCAGGCACCCCGGCTGCGGATCATCGGCGAGCTGGAGGGGGACCGCTTCGCCAGCCGCATCGACGTGGAGGCGGCCTGGGCGCGGCAGGTACGCACGGTGGATACCACCAACGGCTCGTCCTATCCGGTCTCCGAGTGGGCCCTGGCGCTGATCCTCATCGCCCTGCGCAATGCCGGCTCCCACTTCCGCCGAATGATCGCCGGCCAGACCCACCATGTGCCGCACAACGATCCGGGATACCTGCACGGGGACCTGACGGGCAAGCGGGTGGGATTGATCGGCTGCGGCCATATAGGGAGGCGGCTGATCAAATTCCTGCGGCCCTTCGAGGTCGAGATCTGGGTGTGCGATCCCTATCTGCCCAGGGAGATGGCGGATGCGGTGGGCTTTTTGCAGACCTCGCTGGAGAAGGTGATGTCCGAGTGCGACGCGGTGGTGTGTCTGGCGCCCCTGACCCCCAGGACCCGCCGGATGATCGGGCAGCGCGAGCTGGACCTGATCCGGCCAGGGGCGGTGCTGGTGAACGTCTCGCGCGGACCGATCATCGATCCGGACGCGCTGATCGCGCGGCTGAAACGGGGGGATATCGTCGCCGGCCTGGATGTCTTCGATCCGGAGCCGGTTCCCCCCGACAGCGAGATCCTCCAACTGTCCAACGTCTTTCTCAGCCCGCATATCGCCGGGGTCACGGCCCAGAGTTATCCGCGCTTTTTCAAACTGATGGTCGACGAATTGGACCGCTTCTTCCACGGTCACGAAACCCTTTTTGACCTGACGCCCCGCACGCTGGCCAATCGCCGGGGCAGCGAGCCGGTCTGAGAAAGGAGTGCAGATTGGATAAACTGCTCCCCACGGAACTCATCGGCAGCTATGCCCTGCCCGGCTGGCTGTGGGCTTTTTCAGAGCGACTGGAGCACCGCATCGACCTGGGAGAGACCGAGATCCGCGAGGCGCTGGAGGACGCGGTACGCATCGCGCTCTTGGACCAGGAAGAGGCGGGGATAGACATCGTCACCGACGGCGAGATGCGCCGCCGAGACTTCATCCAGAACTTTTACGGGCTGATGAGCGGGCTCAACAAACTCCCGCCGGCGCGGGTGCTGGGGGCCGCTGGGTACGACCAGAACCCCCGGTACGAGGTGGTGGGCAAGGTGGAAGCGCCCGAGGGGTTGGGCATTGCGGAAGAACTCCACTACCTGAAAAGCCACACCGACAAACCTTTCAAGATCTGCGTGCCCGGTCCCATCACCCTGTCCTTGCCATTGATAATCAAGGGCGGGTACCAGGACCGCGATGGCCTGTTGGCCGACATGGTCCAGTTGGTCAATGCCGAGATGAAGGCCCTGGCTGCGGCCGGCGCCACCTATCTCCAGGTGGACGAGCCGCGCTACGCCACTTCGCATGCCGATGCCAGGCGTCTGGTGGAGGTCTTCAACCAGACCCGCGCTGGGGTAGAGGCCCAGGTGGGGCTGCACATCTGTTTCGGCAACTTCAAAGGCCGCTCCCGCGACCGGCGAGACTACTCCTACATCGTTTCCAGTCTCGAAGAAGCCCACTGTGATCAGCTCAATCTAGAATTTGCCAACCGCGAATTTGCCCAGATCGAACTCCTGGCCCAACTGCCTCCCCACTGCCGGGTGGGGGTCGGGGTGATCGACGTCAAATCCTACTTTGTCGAGACTCCCGAGGAGGTGGCCGAGCACCTGCGCCTGGCAGCCAAATATTGCCCCGCCGAGCGGCTGGTCGTCACCCCTGACTGCGGCTTCAACCACTGCCCGCGCCACGTGGCCCTGGGCAAGATGAAGGCCATGGTGGAAGGGGCCGGGCGGGTGCGGCGGGAATTGACCGGCACCTGAGATGCGCCACCCAGCGCGCTGCCTGGCCCTCATCGCGCTCGCCGCTGCGACTTTGAGAGCTGAAGAACCCCAATTTGTGGAGGTGTCTGCCAGTGCCGGGATCTCCTTTCGCCACCAAAATGGAGCCAAAGGAGAGAAAGAGCCCTTCGAAACCATGGGTTCTGGGGTCGCCTTTTTCGATTATGACAACGACGGCCTGCTCGATCTCTACTTTGTCAATAGTGTGGGGCCGGCAGACCTCTACCGCAACCTGGGCCAGGGCCGCTTTGCGGAGCAGGCCAGCCAGGCCGGGGTCGCCAACTCCGGGTACGGCATGGGCGGGTTTCCCGCCGATTACGACAACGACGGCGACGCCGATCTGTACCTGACCTGTTATGGCCCGAATATCCTCTACCGCAACGAGGGGAACGGGCATTTTATCGATGCCACTGCCAGGGCCAAGTTGGGGAATCCCGGGCTGAGTACAGGGGCGGCCTTCGCCGACTATGATCTGGACGGGGACCTGGACCTGTACGTGGCCAATTACGTCGAATACCGCCTGGAGCTGAACCAGATCTGTACCCGCGCCAAGGAAATACGGGTCTACTGTGGCCCCGAGGCGTACCAGCCTACTCCAGACGCGTTCTACCGCAACGGCGGGGATGGCAGGTTCGCGGATATCACGGCTGAAGTGGGGCTCCTGCCCCGGGCGGCCAAGGAGCTGGGGGCGGTGTTCACCGACTACGACCAGGATGGCGACCCCGACCTCTACGTGGCCGGCGACCGGACCGGCAACCTGCTCTACCGCAACGAAGGCAAGCGGTTTGTGGAGGTGGGAAAGCTGGCCGGGGTGAGCTACAACGACGCGGGCAAGGCCCTGGCCGGCATGGGCGTGGCTGCCGGAGACTACGACGGGGACGGGTGGTTCGACCTCTTTGTCACCAATTACCAATGGGAGACCAACAGCCTTTACCGAAACCTGGGAAACGGGTTTTTCTCCTATATGACCTTCGGCGCCGGGCTGGGGGTACCCACGCTCACCTTCCTGAAGTGGGGCACCTTTTTTTGCGACTACGACAACGACGGCGACCAGGATCTCTTTGTGGCCAACGGCCATCTGGACGACAACGTGGAGGAGTTCGACAAGGTGACCTACGCCCAGCAGAACCAGCTCTTCAGGAACGACGGGGAGGGACGCTTCACGGACCTGAGAGATCTGTCAGGACCGGGAATGTTGCTCAAGCAGGTGAGCCGCGGGGCAGCGTGGGGGGACTACGACAGCGACGGCGATCTGGACTTCGCCGTGGCCAACAACAACCAGCCGGCGGCGCTGCTGCGCAACGAGGGGGGCAATCAGGGCCACTGGATCGAGTTCAGGCTGGTGGGAGCTGCGGGCACGGGTCCGGGAAAGCAGCGCGACAACCGGGACGGGATCGGCGCCCGGGTGGAGATCAGGGCCGGTGGCAGGCGGCAGGTGGACGAGGTGAGGAGCGGGGCCAGCTATCTGTCGCATAGCGATCTGCGGCTGCATTTCGGCCTGGGCCCTGCAACCCAGGTCGATCAGGTCGAGATCCGCTGGCCCAGCGGGGGCCTCCAGCGCCTCGCAAATCTAATGGCGAACCAGGTCGTGCTGGTGCGCCAGCCCGGCATATCTGAACGGTGAGTGGCAGGACCAAGAAACACCCAAACCAGAAGGAGGCAGGCGATGTGGAAGAACTTCAAGTTAAAGGTGGAACCACTGACCCCCGAGACCTTCGCGCCTTTCGGCCAGGTCATCGAGCGCTTTGAGGAACGCAAACCGCAGGTCCGCAAAGGCGGGTACACGCAGAATGCGTATACCGTCACCGCAGCCCTGCCCAAGGATGCCGATCCCCAAAAGGTTTCCCTCATCGGCGGGTGGCAGCGGGCGCACTTCGCCTTTCACACGGACGCCGGCCAGTCCTTTTACCCCAGCCGCCACCAGCCGGCGGTGTTCCTCGTCGGGCCGGTGAAGCCGACGCTGGAAGCGGGGGATGTGCGTGCCTTCTACTCTGACGGCCGCCTGGGGGTCTGCCTGGCTCTGGAGGTCTGGCACACCATGCCCATCTGCATCGAGGGCGAGGAAGTCTTTCAGACCATGAGGGGGGATCAGGATTACAAGGCCCACTCGGTGGAGGTGGACTTCGATCTGGAACAGGGCCTGGCCATCGACCTGGACGAGGCGAGCCTGGAGGGTTGCCGGGGGTGGGGCAGGCGGCGCCTGGGTTTCAGGATGAAGATCAAAAAGGAGAGGATGGCGGAGTACAAGCTGGAGCACAGTCGGGTCTGGCCCGACATGCTGGACGCCCTCCGGCGCAATGGCTGGCACAACTACTCCCTCTTCATGGGGGCAGACGGGACCGTCTATGGGTACTTCGAAAGTCCCCACGACTTCAAGACCGCCATGGCCAGGATGGGGAAGGAGGAGGTCAGCAGCCGGTGGGGGCAGGCGATGAAAGGCATGGCTGAGCCCCCGGACCCGGCCCACCCGGACCAGTTCATCGTCGAACTGGAGGATGTCTTCTACCTGCAGTAGCTGCGGTGCAGCGGGGCGCCCCAGGCCCTTTTCTGGCCGCGGAAATTGACCTTCCGTTCGCTGGCCCTCGGCCTGGTACTCGCCTTTGCCGTAGGGGCGATAGGGCCTTACTGTACCCTTTACCTGCAGGGCTCGAACGCCGGGGACGTATTCTACACCAGCCCGTTGGCTCACCTGCTCTTCTTTGTCCTGGTCGGCCTGGTCAATAGCCTTCTGGGGGTGTTGCGGCAGCCCTGGGCGCTGACCCGGGGCGAGCTGGTGGCGGTCTACATCCTGATGACCCTGGCCAACTCGACCCACACCCTGGCTTACTACTGGGTGGCGATACTGGCCGGCCCCTTCTATTACGCCACTACTGAAAACGGCTGGGCCGCGCTGATCCAGCCCCATATCCCCGTGTGGCTGGCCCCTGCGGACCTGGCCGGGATCCGACTCTTCTTCGAAGGCGCCCAGGCCAGGGGTCAGGTGCCCTGGCAGGTGTGGGCGATGCCGCTCTTAGGGTGGTTGCCCCTCTTCGCGGCCCTCCATGCAGGCAGCCTCTGCCTGATGGTGATCCTCAGGCGGCAGTGGGCTGAGCGGGAGCGGATCAGCTACCCGTTGATCCAGGTCCCCCTGGCCATGCTCCAGGATGGGCGCGGCGCCGAATCGCTCTTCCGCAGCGGGATGATGTGGGTCGGGTTCGCCTTGCCCGTGGTGGTCGGCTCGCTGCAGGGACTCCACAGTTATTACGCTTTTGTCCCGGTTCTGGAGTTGAGCACTTCCATCCCCCTGCTCCGCAACGCGGTCGAACTACCATTGACCCTGAGTTTTGCCACCCTGGGCTTTTTCTTCCTGGCCAAGCGGGAAGTGACCTTCGGCCTATGGGTCTTCTTCCTGCTCAACACGGCCCAAAAAACGATTTATCACCTTTTGGGGGCAGGGGGCGCGAGGGAGCCGGCGGTGAGCGTGTGGAGCTACGACCTGCCCAGCCTGGTGCACCAGAACATGGGCGCCATGATCATGCTGGTGTTGGGCGGGCTCTGGGTGGGCCGCGAACACCTGTGGCAGGTGCTGCGCAAGGCCCTCAGGGGTGATGCCGGGGTGGACGACCGCGACGAGGTGATCGGGTACCGTGGGGCGGTCTGCGGCCTGGTGGGGAGCGCGGTGGTCCTGGCACTGTGGCTGTGGCGCACGGGGATTCCCCTGGCCGGGGTGCTGGTTTTTATGTTTTTTGTCTTCGTCGTCTTTGTGGCCCTCACCCAGGTGATCGTCGAGGGCGGCGTGGCCGTGCTCTATCCTCCCCTGGTGGCCCCGGATGCCGCGGTTTCGGCCCTCGGCACCTCGATCTTCGGCGCGCCAGGGCTGGTGGGTATGGTGTTCACCCGGGTGTGGGCCAACGATGTGCTCAACTTCGCCATGCCGCATTGCGCTGACGGACTGAAACTGGGCGAGCAGGTGGGGGGGAGGAGGCAGTGGCTGTTCTGGGGCATGCTCGCCGGGATGCTAGCCGGCCTGGCAGGGGCCCTGTGGATGCTGCTGCACCTGGCTTATACTTATGGGGCGATAAATCTGAGACCAGCCCACTTCATCTGGCTGCCCGAGTACGTGTTCGACTACGCGGCAGCCCGGATCAGCGAGCCCACCGGACCGAGCCTGTGGGGGTGGGTGCACACCGGGATCGGAGCCGGGGTGATGGCGCTCTTGCTGCTTGCCCGCCGGCAGTGGAGTTGGTGGCCGCTGCATCCGCTGGGGTACCCGATCAGCTCGGTGTTCTCCTGGATGTCCTTCAACGCCTTCCTGGCCTGGCTGGTCAAGGGGATCGTGCTGCGCTACGGCGGGGTGCGGCTCTACCAGGCGGTGCGGCCCTTCTTCCTGGGGTTGATCATCGGGCAGTTCGTAGTCTTCGGGGTCTTCTGGGTCATCGACAGTTTCACCGGCATGGTGGGCAACAGCGTCTTGGTCTGAGGAGAAAGCGTTATGGAAAGAATCAGGTTCGGCCTGGTGGGTTGCGGCGGCATGGGCACCCGGCACCTGTACGGGTTGCAGCAGCTGGCCCAGACGCCCTTCTGCAACGTCGAGCTGGCCGCGGTGTGCGATATCCGGCCCCAGCACGCGGAACTGGCGGCTGCCGAGGCCGAGCGCCTGCTGGGCCGCAGGCCAACGGTCTACCCCGACCTGGAGGCCATGCGCCGCGGCGAGCCCGACCTGGCGGCGGTGGACGTGGTGACCGATCCTTCGACCCACCACACTGTGGTCTGCCAGGCCCTGGACCAGGGATTGCACGTGGTGGTGGAGAAACCCATGGCAATCACGGTGCGGGCCTGCCGGCAGATGCTGGAGACGGCCGGGCGCAGGGGCCTGCTGCTCTCGGTGGCGGAGAATTTCAGGCGGGACCCTTCGGCCCGCCTGGTCCATCACCTCGTGGAGCAGGGAGCCATCGGCGTGCCCTACATGGGCCTCTTCCACTCGGTCAGCCCTGGCAACACCATCTTCATCACCCCCTGGAGACACCGCAAGGAGCGGGGCGGAGCGCTGCTCGATATGGCAGTTCACTTCACCCACATGATCCGCTACCAGTTGGGCCAGATCGCCGAGGTCTACAGCGACGCGCGCCTGGTGGAACCGGTGCGGTACAAGGCCACAGAGACCAAATCCCCCTACACCTTCTACCGCACCCAGTTCGGGGAGATGGAGACCCAGGTCCGGGCCACGGCAGAGGATACCTCCCTGGCCGTGTTCAGAATGGAGAGCGGCGCGGTGGTGAGTTGGATGGTGGGCCTGGGAGGCCACGGCAGCTGCCACCGCGAACTGATTATGGGCGACAGGGGCTGCATCGAAGGGTTCGGGACCCGCGGCGGCAGGATCAGCCTGAAGCGGGTCGGCCAGGACGAGTTGAGCCAGGAAGTGCTCCTGGCACGGACCCCCGGCTTTGCGCTAGACCCCCTGACCGCGCACCTTTTTCCCACGGGGGTGACGGCCACCGACCCGGCCGTGGATCTGAAATTGATCGCCATTGAGCTGCACGAACTGGCCGCGGCGATCTCGGCTGAGGGCATGGTGGAGGTGGACGCCGAATGGGGGCTGAAGGACGTAGCGGCCCTGTACGCGGTCTTCGAATCGTCCAAGGTGGGGCGCCCGGTGAAGATGGACGAGGTGGAGAGCGGCCAGGTCTTCAAGTACCAGGCCGAAATCGACGCGGCCCTGGGGCTCTAAGAGCCGCTAACAAAATGACCTTAAGGAATATGACTGAGATCGCCTGGGTGGCAGGATCATGAGCCAGGCGCCCTCCAGGTCTCTGTGCCTGGCCCTGGCCTTGGTGTGCGGGTCGGTAATCGGCGCGGAGATCGCTTTGACCCGGCTCTTTTCCTTTTTGCTCTACTACCACTACACCTTTCTGGTCCTTTCCGGCGCGATCTGCGGACTGGGCATCGGCGCCGTGCTGGGGGCGCACCTTGCCGGCAGGCAAGCGCTCAGCTCGCTGGCCTTTGGCCAGGCGCTGGGGCTCTGGCTGGCAGTGGCCTTTGCCGCCTGGATGCCGCGCGCCGGGATCCTGTGGCTGTTGGGGGTAGCAGCCTTGCCCTTCGCGGTGGCCGGCGCCTTCCTCTCCCTGGTTTTCCGCGCCCACGCCGGCCACAGCCAGCGGCTCTATTTCTATGACCTGACCGGCGCGGCCCTGGCCACCCTGGGGATCATCCCCTGCCTGGAGTGGCTGGGCGGGGTGGACGCGCTGCTGGCCTGCGGGCTTTTGGCCGCCCTGGCAGGAGGGCTGGTGGCCCCGGTTCGGCGGTGGGGCGCGGCCGGGGTGGGGCTCTTTTTCCTGGCCTTCCTGGCCCAGCGCGGCCTGGCGATGGTGCATCTCGATCTGGAAGAGCTGGGGCAGGCGGCGGATAAACCGATGTTCAAAGCGCTCAGTTCGCTGACCGAGCCGGGCAAACTGGTGCAGACCCGCTGGAGCGCCTATGCCCGCACTGACCTGGTGGACCGCACGGGCGAGACCGGGCTGAATTTCTACACCGATGGCGGGGCGGGCTCTTATATGTTCCGCTTTGCAGGGGATTTCCGCCGGCTCTTCTTCCTGCGCCAGGAGACGGCCCTCTTCCCTTACTACTTTGCGCCCCGGGGCCGGGCGTTGATCCTGGGGCCAGGGGGCGGGGCGGACGTGCTCTACGCGCTGATGACCGGCTGGGCGCGGATCGAGGGGGTGGAGATCAACGCCGAGATCGTCGGCCTGGTGCGCCAGTACGGGGTGTACAACGGCCACCTCTACGAGTTCGAGAACGTGGATATCCACGTGGAGGACGGCCGCCACTTTGTCGAGCGGACCGCCGGCCCCTACGATCTGATCGCCCTCCCCCTGGTCTATTCCTCGGCGGCGGAGCTGGCCGGGTACGCCCTGCAGGAGAACTATCTGTTCACCCAGGAGGCGTATGCGCGCTATCTGGACCTGCTCAACCCCGGAGGCCGGCTGGCCCTGGTGGTGCACGATCACACGCTGATGCTGAGGGCGATCACCACCCTGGCCGCCCTCTGGCAGGGGGAGGGGCGGCCGGCGGCGGAGTTGCTCAGCCATCTGGTGGTGATCAACGGCACCCGCGCCGACCCCAATACCCAGGAAGCCTTTCGCCCGCTGCTGCTGGTGCAGAAAACCCCTTATACCCAGGAGCAGTTGAGGCAGTTGCTGGCCGTGGCCAAGGAATTGGACCTCCAGCTCTACTTCGTGCCCGGGTACCAGGAGCGACAGGCCCTTTCCTCGCTGCGATCTGCTGGGCTAGGGGCGTTCATCGCCGCCCATACCAATGACCTGAGCCCGGTCACTGACGAGCGGCCTTATTTCTACGGCGTCACCACCGGGTTGGATCGCACACTCAAAACCTTGTTGTGGGGCGCCTTCGCGGCGGTGTTGATCCTGGTGGGCGTGCCGGCATGGCGCGCCCCGCGGGCTCTGGGGCTGAAATTCAGGCTCTTCGCCGCCTGCCTCGGCGCCAGCTACATGCTGGTGGAGGTCTACCTGCTGCAGCGCTTCTCGCTCTTGCTGGGGCAGCCGCTCCTCACCCTGGCGGTCACCCTCTTCGCCCTGCTCTTGTCCAGCGCCGCCGGCAGCCTGGCAGGGAGCCGGGTGAAGACCCTGGACACGGGTACGGGACTCGGGCTGGCCGCCGCGCTGACCGGGGCGGCTGGGCTCGGGCTGATCTGGTTTCAGGGGGGGGCGCTGCCCCTGGCGCTCCACCTGGAGACCGGCGGCAGGATCCTGGTGGCGCTGGCCCTGATCCTGCCCCTGGGACTGCTGATGGGTCTGTGTTTCCCGGCGGGATTGCGCCTGGCTGGAGGCGCCGCTCCCGAACAGATCTCCTGGATGTGGGGGGTCAATGGCGTCAGTGCGGTGGCCGGCTCGGCCCTGGCGGTGGTGGTGGGGATGAAATGGGGCACGGAATGGGTACTTTACTGCGGGGCTGCTGGATATCTGTTGGCCGGCACCGCGATGTGGGTAGGAAGGGAGAAACTGGCGCTGCCCTACCCTGTGGGCGCACCGCTTTCGTGGAAGAAGGCCGGCGCTTTCCTCTGCGCCGTCGCCTTGCTGTGGTACGGGGTTTTCACTTTTATCGCTGAGGCGCGCGGGAGCGCGGTGCAAGCCGGCGAAGCGCGGCCCGCGCCGCCTCCGGTGGTCCCGGAAGTCTGGCCGGTGGCGCTTCGGCTGGGTGCGGATATCCATTAACCCCCAAAGAGGTCGCAGATGAGTGCGTTCGCTGAAGTGCGCCTGACCCAGCTGGCCAAAAGGGCCGGCTGCGCCGCCAAACAGCCTCCGGGGTACCTACTTCCCCTGCTCCAGACCCTGCCGGCCATCACCGACCCTATGGTGCTGGTGGGCAGCGCCACTGCCGACGATGCGGCGGTGTACAAACTCAGCGACGAATTGGCCCTGGTGCTGACCACGGATTTCTTCACCCCCATCGTCGACCATCCCTACGACTTCGGGGCGGTGGCAGCGACCAACGCGCTGAGCGATGTGTACGCCATGGGCGGCAAACCGCTGACGGCCCTGAGCATCGTCGGCTTTCCGGACGCGGCGCTGCCGCCCGAGGTGCTGGTGGAGATTCTCCGGGGAGCGGCGGACAAGGCGGCCGAGGCGGGTATCGCCATCGTCGGCGGCCACACCATCAAGGCCGAGGAGCCGATCTTCGGCCTGGCAGTGGTCGGCACCATCCACCCGGACCAGGTGCTGGCCAACGACCGGGCCCAGCCTGGGGATCGGCTCATCCTGACCAAACCCATCGGCCTGGGTATCATCACCACTGCCGCCAAGAACGGGGAGGACCGGCTGGGCGCCATTGCCGAGGCGCTGCAGGTCATGACCACCCTCAACCGCGGGGCCGCCGAGGTGATCTGCCGGGTCGGGGCCCACGCCCTGACCGATGTCACGGGTTTTGGACTCCTGGGACACCTGCGCAACATGGTGGCCGCCAGCCAGGTACACGCGACCATCTGCTTTGAGCAGGTGCCCGTGCTGGACGCCGCCCGCGTTTATGTGAAGGGGGATGGAGCGCCGGGAGGCACCTATGCCAATCACCGTTTCCTGGCTGACTGGGTCGAATACGCCCCGGACC
>JACPJE010000215.1 GCA_016187725.1 Candidatus Latescibacterota bacterium | reverse complement strand
TTGGGGTATGGGTGGAAGCAGATGTGGTTGGACTACAGTTATCACATCCCGCTGGAGTTGACCGAGACCAACGGCGCCCATCGCTTCTCCCTGGCATACGAGTTCTGAGCAGCGCTGAGTGCCGATCGAGCAGGGCTGCCCTTTTCAGGGCAGCCTTTTTTGTTTATGGCTAGGAGGGAGCAGGACAACAACCATGGTGATAACCGACCTCGACTTCAAGATCGTCAGTGTCCCGTACATCTACCGCGAGGACAGCGCCCAGGTCAATCGGGACGGGGTGACGGACGTGGTGGTAAAAATAACAACTGACCATGGGCTGGTGGGCTGGGGGGAGAGCTGCAGCGGGGCCAATGTGGAGTCCGTACTGGAAACCCTCAAGGCCTTCCACCCCTTCCTGCTGGGACGCGACCCCTGGGAACGGGAAGGGCTGTGGCAGCGCTGTTTCCACCAGGGGGTGTGGAACTTCCGCGAGAGCACCTTCAACTTCGCCTGGGCAGGGGTAGACATGGCGCTGTGGGACCTGTGTGGCAAGGCCTGCGGTCAGCCGGTGTACAATCTGCTGGGCGGGTTGCAGCGGCGGGAGGTCGATTACTTCTACTACCTGAGCTATGGCGATCTGCAAAGGCTGGAAACCCAGTGCCGCGAAGGAGTGGAGCGGGGGTACGAGGTGTTCTATGTAAAGGTGGGGGTGGATGTAGAGTTTGAGAAGGAAGCCCTAGCGCTCGTGCGCAAGAGCATCGGGCCCCGGCGCCGGCTGCGCATCGACGCCAACCAGGCCTGGAGCGTGGCCCAGGCCCAGCGGTACCTAGGGGAACTCGATGTGTGGAATATCGATTTTGCCGAGCAGCCCGTGCCGGCCCACCCGGTGGAAAACATGCTGGAACTCAAGGCCAAGGTGCGGGTGCCCCTGGCCGCCAACGAAGGGCTGTGGCGGGTGGCCGACGCCTGGGAAGTGATCAAGCGCCGTTCCTGCGACGTGCTCTGCTTCAGCCCCTACTGGGTGGGATCTCTGGGGCTCTTCCACCGGCTTTCCTGGGCGGCGGGGGTGGAGGGGCTGTCGGTGTGCAAGCACACCCACGGCGAATTGGGACTGGCGGCGGCGGCCTGCCACCAGGTACTGCTGACCTTGCCCCGCATCGTCGATGGCCATCAGCAAACTGCCCAGATGATGCAGGGGGATATATTGACCGGGGGATTGCCCATTGCCGAGGGCCCCAAGTGGGGATTGCCTGCGGGACCGGGTTTGGGAGTGGAGGTGGACGAGGAAAAGGTGGAAAAATACCACCGGCACTATCGCGAGCGGGGGCAGTACCTCCCCTATGACCCGGCGTTGCTGAAGCGCTAGGCTCCGCACCAGTGGGTCAGGGGGATGTCGGCCATGGTGCGCAGGCCGGGGCGGGCGCTGCGCAGGGCCTGGAGGGCGTTGATCACCATGGCGCAGGTGGCGATATCGCCGTCCACCCCGCCCTGGATGGTGGAGGACAAGGTGGGCTGGCCGTGGATGGTCACCGTGTCCCTGGGGGCGGGATGACCCAGGTACGCCTCCAGTTCAAGCGCGATGAGGGCTTCACCCCTTCGGTAGCCGCGGGCTAGCTGGCGCAGGCCGGCGCATTGCCCGGGTGCAACCTGGATGAAGGCGCTGGCAGTCGGACCTCGGGCGATTACGGGCTCCACGCTCTCCTCCACGCGGTCCAGGTGCCAGCCAAAGGCATGGGCGATGAGCCGGATGGACTGGGCAAAGCCCACGTGGCGGAGGTGGCCGGCCCGGTACTGGGCGTCGAACTCCTCAGGGCTCAGGCCGGCGCCGATCTTGCGCTGGAAGGGCAGGCGGCGGATGGCCGCATCCTGATGTCTTTCCACGGTCACCCGGGTGACCTGCTGACAGACGCTGGACAGGAAAAGGGGCAGGGCATCCATGAGAAAGCCTGGATTTACCCCGGTGCCCAGCAGGGCCACACTGTTTTGGCGCGCCAGTTCGTCGAGTTGCGAACAGATCTCGGGTTGATCCTCGAAGGGGTAGGCCAGTTCCTCACAGGTGGAGACCACTGATTTGCCGGCCCGCAGACACTCCTCCAATTGGGGTCTGATGCGGGCCAGGGAGGAGTCGGTGGTCAGGATCACGGCATGGGCCTGGCGCTGCAGAACCTGCCCGGCATCTGCGGAAATCTCCACTCCCAGTTCCCTGGTGCCGGAGAGCAGCCCCACATCCCTGCCCGCCTTCTGGGGATCGATGTCGATGGCTCCCACCAGTTCGACAAAGGGGCGCTGCGCCAGGTACTGCACCAGGCGCTGGCCGATGGGGCCCAGGCCCATCTGGACGACCTTCAGTTGTGCGGGCATGAAAATCCTCTCCGATACGGGGAAAGGGGCAATTCGCTGCGTATCGCCTGCAAAGCCATACCCCATTCTCTGAGATGTCGTACAAACTACAGGCCCCCCCTGACCATGTCAATTGACGCAGGAAGAGGGAGGCCGTTATTTTTATTCTGGAGAGGAGAAAGGGATTCGAGGTGATCAAGCTGGCTATCTGGGCGTTTATCGCCTACCTGGGATACCGTGCCTGGCGGAATATCGCGGCGGTATGGCGGGTGATGAAGAACGCGCCCCGGCCTCCTCAGCACAGCTCCCCGGGAGGGCGGCGGCCGGTGGAAGCCCAGTTCGAGGTCGAGGAAGGGAAGTGAACCGTCCCGCCGCACGCAGAGGACCCGAGGAACTGCGCCGCGAGGTAGAGGGTGGGGGGAGGGGGCTCTACTACCTGCTGTACGGCGAAGAGGATTACGAGCGGGACTCGACCTGTGCCTGGCTGGTGGAAAAGCTGGCGCCCGAGGTGGCCAGAGAGTTCAACCTGGAGGTATTCCACGCCGACCAGCTTTCACTGGAGCGTTTACTCGACTTCTACTACGCCTATCCGCTGCTGGCCAGCCACCGGCTGGCGGTGCTCAAAGGCTGCGAAGAGCTGACGATCGATCAATGCCGCAGCCTGGAAACCGTGGTGGAAAAGCCAGCCCAGACCACGGTGCTGGTCGCCATGGGGGCCAAGGTGGATATGCGCCGCCGGTTTTTTCAGCAACTGGCCAGACAGGGACGGGCGGCTGAATTCCGCCCTCCATTCGACAATCAGCTCCCCCAGTGGATCCAGCGCCACGCCAGCCAGCGGGGTCTGAAGATGGACGGCGAGGCGGTGGAGCACCTGCGGCAAAGCGCCGGCCCCGGGCTGCGCGAGCTGGCCGGAGAGCTGGAAAAGCTGGCGCTCTACGCCGGCGAGGGAGCGCGGATCACCGGCCCCTTGGTGGACCAGGTGGTGGGCGGGCATCCCCAGGGGGACATCTTCGCCCTGACCCACGCCATCGGCCAGCGGCACCACCCCAAGGCGGGGCAGTTGTTGCGCTCGCTGCTGGACCAGGGAGAAGAACCCGGCCGGGTGCTGTGGATGATACACCGCCACTTCCAGTTGTTGCTGAAAGCCCAGGAGTTGCTGCGCCGGCGCCTTCCCAGGGAAGAGCTGGCCGGGGAATTGGGGATCTCCAGCTTTTTTCTGGACCAGTACCTCGACCAAGCCCGCCGCTGCCCGCCGGCCCAACTTTGGGAGGGGATGGGGGCCTTGCTCTGGGCGGATGACCAGTTGAAGAGCAAGGCGCACCGGCAGGAGGAGGCCCTGCTCGAACTGCTGCTCTGGCGCCTGTGCGCCTCGCCCAAGGTGGGTTGACAGGGTAGGAAAGGCTGGTTATACTAACCCAGTATTTGCACCAATCAACCCAAAGCAGCGATGTTCAGCGAGGTGGTGCATGAGCGAGCCGATTACCCTGACCGATGAGAATTTCTCCAAAGAGGTGTTGGAGTCCAATCTACCGGTGCTGGTAGATTTTTGGGCAGTGTGGTGCGGTCCCTGCCGCATGGTTGCCCCGGTGGTGGAAGCCCTGGCCACGGAATACCAGGGCCGCGCCAAGGTGGCCAAGCTCGACGTGGACAGCGCGCAGAAGACGGCGACGGACTACGGGATCCGCAGCATTCCCACCTTGTTGATCTTCAAAGGCGGAAAGGTCGCCGACCAGGTCATCGGCGCAGTGCCCAAGAAGCAGATCGTCGAAAAGCTGGACGCGGTTCTGGCCAACTGATCCCCTCCGCCTGTATTGGCGGGTGGTTCCGCAATGCAAAACGGCTCTTTCGAGATCTCGAAGGAGTCGTTTTTTCATCAGGCGAGTGGCGATGGCTGATCCTTTCTGGGGCAGGCTCTTCAACCGTCAGGCCGAGAAAAATGAATCGCTTTTCGAGGTCCTGCAGCGCATTCCCATATTCCAGGATTTCAACCAACGGGAGTTCGCCAAGGTCGAGGACATCCTCCACCACCGCAGCTTTGCCGTCGATGAAGCCATCGTCCGCGAGGGCGAAAAGGGGGTGGGGATGTACATCATCCTCACCGGTCAGATCCAGATCCTCCACGCCGGAGAGCAGGGGCAGCCGATCAAACTGGCCACCCTGGGACCGGGGGATTTCTTCGGTGAGCAGGCCCTGCTGGACGAGTCCCCTCGCACGGCCTCGGCCGTGGCCTTGGAACCCTGCCAGGCCATCGGCTTTTTCAGGCCCGACATGCTCGAATTGATCGACCGCAACCCCCGCATGGGCCTCAAGGTGATCATGCGCCTGTCCCAGATGATCTCCTTCCGCCTGCGCCAGACCAACCGCCTGCTCAAAGAAGCCCGGGAAAGGGCCATCCAAGCCGAGCGTCAGCTAGAGGCCCGGGAGGAGTTGGCCGGCCTGCCTGGGACCGCGACCTCCAATCCCAAATCCAACTGAGCCCTGCCCCTATGAATCAAGACAAGAATTTCAGCTGGGCTCGCCTGGTCAAGGTCTTGCTGGGCTTGGTCGTGCTCCTGGGAGTAGGCTGGTTTCTCTATGCCATCCGCGAGATCCTGGTTCCCTTTGTCATCGCCTTTATCATTTCCTACGTGCTCAATCCGCTGGTCGACCGGATGGAAGGCCGAGGGATGAGCCGGGGATGGAGCATCGGGCTGATCTTTGCGGTCCTCAGTATTATCGGCGCCATCGCCTTCTTCACGGTGGGCAAGAGGTTGACCGATCAGGTGATGGACATCACCGAACAGTTTCTGCGCCAGGAGACGGTGGTCAAGGAATTCACCATCACCAATAGCGGCGAAGAAACGGTTCCGGTGGACGTGGTGTGGAAAAGGATGCGGCCGGGCAAACGCTTTTCACTGGTGGACCCTCCGAATTTTCCCTTCGAATTGGCCCCCGGCGCCAAACAGGTCCTGCAAATCCGCTTCAGCCCCAGGAGCACTGAGCCGGCCGAGGGCATCCTGCGCTTCACCAGCCCGGAATTGAGTGCCCCCTTCGAGCTGAGAGTGCGCGGCAACGCGGCCGCAAGGTGACCTCCCCACCCCTCGAATTTTCCCTGGGGGGCATCGATTTCGGCAAAGCAGGGCCCAGCATCATCACCCGGATGAGCGAGGAGGCCAGCGAACTCCAGCCCATGGTGCAGTCCTCCCTGGGGACGGATGTGGATCTGGAGGGATTGGTCAAGGACAAGGGGAGGGAGATGATGAATACCCTGGTAGGCAAGTCGAGCGCCTTCATGGAGGGGGTCTTCTCCGGCCTGGCCCTGCTGGTCATCGTGCCCTTTGCGGTCTTCTTTTTTCTCAAAGAGGGAAGACGCCTGACCCACGAGTTGATCGAACTGGTCCCCAATGCCCATTTCGAGCTGTGTCTGAACCTGATCTACCAGATCAACGGGCAGATCGGCGGGTATCTGCGCGGCCAGATGCTGGAGACTGGCATTGTGGCCCTGCTGTCGGTGGTCGCCCTTTCCCTCATCGGGCTGCCCAATGCCATCCCCATCGGATTGATGGCGGGCATGGCCAACATGATCCCCTACCTGGGGCCGCTGATCGGCGGGATCACGGCTTCGGTGGTGGCGCTCAGCACCGGAGGAGGGGGTACCATGGTGCTCTACGTGATCATCGCCTTCGCCATCATCCAGATGCTCGACAATCTGGTGGTGCAGCCCCTCATCGTCGCCAAGAGCGTGGACCTGCACCCCATGCTGGTGATGCTGGTGGTGTCCATCGGCAGCCAGTTGCTGGGCATCATGGGGATGCTGATCGCCGTGCCGCTGACCGGGATCCTGAAGGTCAGCACCCAGACCATCTACCGGGGAATCAAGGGGTACAGGGCAGGGTAGCGCTGTTGACAAAACGCCAAAGAGATGCTATTAATTCTGACGATATAGGTCCGGTGGTGGGGTAAAAGGATAGCTTCGACAATAACAGGAGGATAGATATCCTTGGCTGTCTCGGCGGTACTAGATCAGGCGCAACTCTCAGCCCTGGCGGAAAAGATCTGTCAGGCCAGAAAACTCTACGGAATGGACAGCCCGTACATCTTGGGGCTGTTTGCGGGCTTTGAGTGGCTGGTGGCTGGAACCGAGGGTGGAGAGGGCTTCAAGCGCCAACTCAGCGAAAGGGTGCTCGAACTGGAAAGCGGCAAGCCCCTCAAGAGCCCGGTGGAAAGTGCGCCGGCTCCAGCCGGAGAAGGGCTGGTCGAGAACAATTGGATCAAGGGCAAGGTCAAGTGGTTCAACAACGACAAGGGATATGGGTTCATCTCGACGGACAGCAACACCGATGTCTTTGTCCACTGGCGCGACATCTCCTCCTGGGACCGCAGCCTGGTCCAGGGAGATGAAGTGGAGTTCATGGTCACCAAGACGGCCAAGGGGTTTCAGGCGATCAATGTGATGAAGGCCGGCAGGGATACCCCCCCAGGAGAAACCCAGGCCGCCAGTGCCGAGGCCGGACCGCCGCCGGAGGATGCGCGCGCAGAAACCCAGGCTTCGCCCGTAGCCGAAATGGCTGAAGCGCCGGAGGCAGTTCCGCCGGGGGACAACTGAGCACTTCTCAGGGGCAACAGGAAAGGAACGTCACCGACGCATGCTCAAGAAGCCGCGCAACGAGGTTACCTGCTCCTTCTGTGGCAAAGGGTACAACCAGGTCGAGAAGCTGATCACCGGCCCCTCGGTCCATATCTGCAACGAGTGCGTGGTGCTCTGCAATGAGGTGCTCGAGGAGGAAAACCGCCAGGAACCCAGGCTCAACGGCGGCCCCCTGCCCAAGCCCGCCGAAATCAAGGCCCACCTCGACGAACACGTGATCGGCCAGGAGCGCGCCAAGAAAGCCCTGTCGGTTGCCGTCTACAACCACTACAAGCGCATCTACTCCGGGACCTCCGACGTGGAACTGGCCAAGAGCAATATCCTGCTCATCGGCCCCACGGGAACCGGCAAGACCTTGATGGCAGAAACCCTGGCGCGCATCCTGCAGGTGCCCTTTGCCATCGTCGATGCCACGGTGCTCACCGAAGCCGGGTACGTGGGGGAGGACGTGGAGAATATCCTGGTGCGCATCCTGCAGGCCGCCGAGTACGACGTGGGCAAGGCCGAGCGGGGCATCCTCTTCATCGACGAGATCGACAAGATCGCTCGCAAGTCGGGCAATCCCTCCATCACCCGCGATGTCTCCGGCGAAGGAGTGCAGCAGGAACTGCTGAAGATTCTCGAGGGGACCATCTCCGGGGTGCCGCCCAAAGGGGGGCGCAAACACCCCGAACAACCCCTGGTCCAGATCAACACCCGCAATATCCTCTTCATCTGCGGCGGGGCTTTCGACGGGCTGGATAAGATCGTCGGTCAGCGCCTGGGGCAGCGAGCCATGGGTTTTGGCGTCCAGGAGCAGGTGCCCCAGGTCAGCACCACCCGGGTGTTGTCGCGGGTGGAGCCCGAGGATCTGATTCAGTTCGGCATGATCCCCGAACTCATCGGCCGTCTGCCGGTGCTCAGCGTGCTCCAGCCCCTCAGCAATTCAGCCCTCCTCGACATCCTGATCAAACCGCGCAATGCCCTGATCCGCCAGTACCAGAAGCTCTTTGAGATGGATGGCATGACCCTCCATTTCCAGGAGGACGCCCTGGCGAAGATCGTCGAACTGGCTCAGGCCAAAGCCATGGGAGCCAGGGGTTTGAGGGCGGTGCTGGAGAAGTCCATGTTCGAGATCATGTACGAGTTGCCCTCCTGTTCCGACGTCAAGGAGTGCACCATCACCCGGGAATTTATCGAGGCCAAAGGTCCTCCCACCCTGGTTTCCAAGAAAAAGCGGGCCTGAGCCACCCCTCAGACACCAGCCGGCCTATAAGCCCGCCAGGGGCGTATAGGCTTTTTTTTACCTGTGGAACTCCGCATCAATCCTCCTTACCCCACCCGTTGCCTCCCCGCGACGCACGGGATCGACTCCCTGCCAGAGGAGGGGGGATGGGTCCGTCTCCACGGGCGCCTCATCGAGTGCAGCGACCAGGGGGGATTGCTGGGCGATGGCCGCGGCCAGGTTCCCTGCCTCTGGGATACCCCCGCTGCTGGTTTGCACTGCGGCGATATCGCCGAGCTGGAGGGCCAGATTCGCGGGGGGGTACTACGGGTGGAGAAGCTGAAGGTGCTGGCGCCGGCCCTTCGCCCTCCGGGGGAGGGGGAGGGGGCGCACCGAGAGCAGAAAAACGGCGAGCTGCGGTCCGTCCTCGCTCTGCGGGCCAGGGTGATGCGAGCCATCCGGAACTACTTCGCAGAGGAGGATTTCCTGGAGGTGGAGACCCCGATCCTGGTCCGCGCGCCGGGGCAGGAAGCCCACCTTTTGCTCTTCGAGACGGAATTCAGGGGAGGAACTGCCGAGGCCTGCTGTCTGGTCAGTTCTCCCGAGCTGCACATGAAACGCCTGCTGGGAACCGGCTGCGGGCGCATCTTTCAGTTGAGCCGCGCCTTCCGCAACGGCGAGCGCTCGGCATTGCACCATCCTGAGTTCACCATGCTGGAGTGGTACCGGGCCTACGCCAGTTACGAGGAAATCATGGCGGACGTGGAGCGGCTGGTGGCTGCGGTGAGCAGGGCGGTGCGCGGAACCACCCAGCTGGAATATCAGGGGCGCCAAGTGGAGCTGGCTCCCCCCTGGATCAGGCTGACCGTGCAGGAGGCCTTCAGGCGCTTCGCCGGGTTGAACCTGGATTTCGCTTCTTCACGCGAGGTATTCCTTCGCCAGGCGAGGGGCAACTGCCCCAGTGTTGACACTGGCGACTCCTGGGAAGAGATTTTCTTCAAGGTTTTTCTGGAAAAGGTCGAACCTGCCCTGGCCCTTGGAAAGCCGGTGCTGCTCAAGGACTACCCTGCCTGCATGGCGGCACTGGCCAAGATCGCCGCAGATGGGCAGGTGGCCGAAAGGGTGGAAGCCTATGTGGGGGGACTGGAGCTGGCCAATGGGTTCACCGAATTGAACGATCCGCGGGAACAGCGCCGGCGCTTTGGCAGCGAACGCCTCAGACGGGAGGAGCAGGGGTACCCCTTGCATCCCCAGGACGAGGAATTCCTGCAGATGATGGAACAAGGCATGCCCCCGGCCGGAGGCATGGCCCTGGGGGTAGACCGCTTGGTCATGCTGATGGGGGATGCAGCAGTCATCGATGAGGTAATCCCCTTTCCCTTCGACCTCACCGAGGG
Organism: Candidatus Latescibacterota bacterium; assembly: GCA_016187725.1. Lineage (GTDB taxonomy): Bacteria > Latescibacterota > UBA2968 > UBA8231 > UBA8231 > SICG01. The sequence continues at coordinate 33,151 of JACPJE010000215.1, read as the reverse complement.
TTGCCGATGAGCGAGATACTGGTCGCCTCTGTCGATATGGGCCTGCTTCAGGTGGAGGGCTGGGGAGGGGAAAGGGCCGAGGCCGAGTGGAGGATGCCGTCGATGAGGCCGAAATCCTTGGCTTCTTCGGGAGAGAGGAAGTAGTTCCGCTCGGTCACCTGGGCGATGCGCTCGAGCGGTTGGCCGGTATCCTGTTCGAGGATCTGGTTGAGCCGGCTGCGCCATTCGACGATTTCCCGGGCATGGATCTGGATGTCCGAGGCCTGGCCGCCGATGCCGCCCCAGGGCTGGTGGAGCATGATGCGGGCGTGGGGAAGGGTGTGGCGCTTGCCCTTGGCGCCCCCGGCCAGCAGGATGGCGCTCATGCTGAAGGCCTGGCCCACGCAGAGGGTGGCCACGTCGCAGGGGATGTGCTGCATGGTGTCGTAGATGGCCAGCCCGTCGGTGATGGTGCCCCCCGGGCTGTTGATGTAGAGAGAGATATCCTTCTTGGGATCCTCGGAGGCCAGGAAGAGCAACTGGGCGATGATCAGGTTGGCCTCGTTATCATCGATGGGGGTGCCCAGAAAGATGATCCGCTCCTTGAGCAGGCGCGAAAAGATGTCGTAGGCGCGCTCGCCGCGTCCGGTCTGTTCGATTACGATGGGTACGATGGCCATAGATCCGCCCGGGTAGGGGGTGAAGTTCAGCAAAACGATACTCGATAAGGTCAGGTCTGTCAATAGCCTGCGCTTCGTTGACATCAGGAAATGTGCGCGGGTAGGTTCTCCCCGTTTTTAAGTTCAACTCCATCATGGTGGTAGGGATTACCGGCAGCATCGGCTCGGGAAAGTCCTCGTTGGCCCATCTGCTGGCCCAGCGGGGCGCCGTATTGGTGGACGCTGACCGGCTCGGGCACCAGGTGCTCGAAGAACCCGAGGTCTGCGCGGCCCTGGTGCGGGTTTTTGGCGCCAACATCGCCGATGCGCAGGGCAGGGTGGTCCGCAGGGAACTGGGCAAACTGGCCTTTGCCAGCCAGGAGGGTTTTGAGCAGCTGAACGGCATTGTCCGGCCCTTCCTAGAAAAACGGCTCTGGGAGGAGATCGCCCGGGCTCAGGCCGGGGCCCAGGACCCATTGGTGATCGTCGACGCCGCGCTGATCTTCGAGTGGGGGGTGGCGGAGCGCTTCGATCTCATCGTGGTGGTCGACGCTCCCCTAGACCTGCGCCGCCGACGGGCCGCCGCCCGCCAGGGATTGAGCCCTGAGGAGGTGGAAAAGCGCATGGCCTGGCAGCTGCCGGCCGAGGAAAAAGCCGCCCGCGCGGATGTGGTGGTGCACAATGCCGGCGCACTCGGCGAGTTGGAAGCTGCCGCTGAAAAGGTGTGGGAAGGCCTGCGTAATTGGCAAGGGAGGAGGGATCGGGGGTATGAGTCCTGAGTTGAAGCACACCCCGCTGCGAGCGGCGCATTTGCAGAGCGGAGCGCGCCTGGTCGAGTTTGGCGGTTGGGAAATGCCAGTCCAGTACCGGGGCATCGGCGAAGAGCACCAGGCCGTGCGCCACCGGGTGGGGATCTTCGATGTCTCCCACATGGGGCAGGTCGCCGTCAAGGGGCCGGGGAGCCAGGATTTTCTCCAGTACCTGCTGCCCCGCGATCTGGCCGGTTTGGGGCTGGGGCACTTGTGTTATTCGGTGATGTGCGACGACCGGGGGAAGGCGGTGGATGACCTGCTGGTCTACCGGCCGGCCCCCCTGGAGTATCTGCTGGTGGTCAATGCCTCGCGTCAGGAAACCGACCTGCAGTGGCTACGCCAGCACGCCAGCTCCTTCACCGGGGTCGAGATCGAAGACCGGAGTCCGGCCACCGGCATGCTCGCCCTGCAAGGTCCCCAGGCTGAGCAGGTGGTCATCGGCCTGGGAGGGACTCAGGTCCCAACACTGGAATACCTGCAATGTCGCACCTCGATTTTGGCGGGTGAAGAGGTGCTGATCAGCCGCAGCGGCTATACGGGGGAGGACGGCTTTGAAATCCTCTGCAGCCAGGACCGTCTGACCAGGATCTGGGATGCCTGTCTGGATAAAGGGGCTCTGCCCTGTGGATTGGGAGCCAGGGACGTGCTGCGCACCGAGATGGGCTACTGCCTGTACGGCCACGAACTGAGCGAGGAGCGCACCCCGCTCGAAGCCGGCCTGGCCTGGACCTTGTCCCTGGGCAAGCCGGGGGACTTTGTCGGCAAGCAAGCCCTGCTGGAGCAGCAGCTCCGGGGGGGGTACCAGCGCCTGGTGGGGCTCAAGCTGATCGAACAAGGCATCCCCAGACCAGAGTTCACCGTGCTGGATTACAGCGGGAAAGCGGTCGGTAAGGTCAGCAGCGGCACCTATTCTCCGGTATTGCAGAGGGGCATAGCCCTGGCCTTCGTCGCTCCCCACTACCGAAATCCCGGCGCGCAGTTGCAGCTAGACCTGAGGGGCAAGGCCCGCAGGGCCACCGTGGTGAGGCTGCCCTTTGTGCCCTCCCGCATCAAAGGCAAGGGGAAACCATAGGCGATGGACGAATCAGAGGGTGGAGAGGGCTTTGTCTGGCGGCACCTGGGGCCACGCCCGGAGGAAATAACCCGGATGCTGGCGGAAGTGGGCGTTGCGTCTCTGGAGGAACTGGTGGAGCAGGCAGTGCCCCCTGCCATCCGGATGAAAGAACCCCTGGTGCTGGGACCCGCACTCAGCGAGCAGGAGATGCTGCGCCAGTTGGAGGAACTGGCGTCGGCCAACCAGTTGTGGCGTTCCTACCTGGGCATGGGGTACGCCGATTGCCTGACGCCGCCGGTCATCCAGCGCAATATCCTCGAAAATCCCGGCTGGTACACCCAGTACACCCCCTACCAGTCGGAAATCGCCCAGGGACGGCTGGAGGCCCTGCTGAATTTCCAGACCCTGGTCATGGACCTGACCGGCATGGAGATCGCCAATGCCTCGCTGTTGGACGAGGGCACGGCCGCTGCCGAGGCCATGATCATGCTCAACGGGGTGTGCAAGGGAGAGGCCAAGGCCTTCTTCGTCGCCAGGGACTGCCACCCCCAGACCATCGAGGTGGTGCGCACCCGGGCCCGGGTGCGCGGCTGGGAGGTGGTGGCGGGGGAGGCGCTGGCCTTCGACTTCAACCGGCCCTTGTTCGGCGCCCTGCTGCAGTACCCCACCACCGAGGGGGCCATCTGCGACTACCGCGCCTTCTGCGAAGGGGCCCACGCCAGCGGAGCGCGGGTAGTGGTGGCCGCCGATTTGTTGGCCCTCACCCTGCTGACCCCTCCGGGGGAATTCGGGGCGGATGTGGCGGTGGGCAGCACCCAGCGCCTGGGCATGCCCATGGGGTACGGGGGACCCCATGCCGCGTATTTCGCCACCCGCCAGGAGTACAAGCGCCAGCTGCCCGGCCGCATCATCGGGGTCTCCCAGGACAGCCAGGGCCAGCCGGCCCTGCGCATGGCGCTGCAGACCCGGGAACAGCACATCCGCAGGGCGAAGGCCACCAGCAATATCTGCACCGCCCAGGGACTGCCGGCGGTGGTGGCCAGCATGTTCGCCGTGTACCACGGCCCACAGGGCCTGCGGCGTATCGCCCGGCGCATCCACCGGCTGGCCTGCCGGTTGGCCGAAGGGTGCCGGCGTCTGGGGCACCAGGTCGAGCATTCCCAGTTCTTCGACACCCTCTGCCTGGGGGTGGGGGAAGGCCAGTTGGACGCCATCCTCAGGCAGGCTGCCGAGCACCGCATCAATCTCCGCCAGCTGGGAGTTGACCAGCTGGGTATCAGCCTGGATGAGACCACGGGGGAGGTGGAGGTGGAGGAACTGCTGGCCGTGCTGACCCCCGATGGAAGCTTCCCCTATCCAACTGGGGAGCTGAAGCCGGGGACTGACTGGTCCTGGGAGGAGTGCCACCAAAGGCGAAGCCCTTTCCTGCAGCACCCGGTTTTCAACAGCTATCACTCCGAAACCGAGATGCTGCGCTACATGCGGCGCCTGGAAAGCCGCGACCTGTCGCTCAATTTCTCGATGATCCCCCTGGGATCCTGCACCATGAAGCTCAATGCCACGGCCCAGATGATGCCCATCACCTGGCCGGCCTTTGCCAGGATGCATCCCTTTGTCCCGCCGGCCCAGGCCCAAGGGTACGCCCGGCTCTTTGCCGACCTGGAAGAGATGCTGGTCCAGATCACCGGTCTGGCGGCCGTCTCCCTGCAGCCCAATGCCGGATCTCAGGGGGAATTCGCCGGGCTCCTGGTGGTGCGCAAATACCATCAGGAACGGGGGGAGGGCCAGCGCGATCTGTGCCTGATCCCGGCCTCTGCCCATGGCACCAATCCTGCCAGCGCGGTGATGGCTGGCCTGGAGGTGGTGGTGGTCCGCTGCGACGGCCAGGGCAATATCGACCTGGAGGATCTGCGGCAAAAGGCCCAGACCCACCGCACCAGACTGGCGGCCCTGATGGTCACCTACCCCTCCACCCACGGGGTATTCGAGGAGGAGATCCGCCAGATCTGCGCGGTGATCCACCAGTTCGGCGGCCAGGTCTACATGGACGGGGCGAACATGAACGCCCTGGTGGGCCTGTGCCGGCCCGGGGATCTGGGGGTGGATGTATGCCACCTGAACCTCCACAAAACCTTCTGCATCCCCCACGGCGGAGGGGGACCCGGGATGGGGCCCATCGCTGTGGCCAGCCATCTGGCCCCCTTCCTGCCCTCCCATCCGGTGATCCCCACTGGCGGTGCCCGCGGCCTGGGGCCAGTGGCAGCCGCTCCCTGGAGCAGCGCCCTGATCCTGCTCATCCCCTGGGCCTATCTCAAAATGATGGGCAGCGAAGGGCTGGCCAGAGCCACTCAGGTGGCCATTCTCAATGCCAACTACCTGGCCGGCAAGCTGGACCCCTATTTCCCCGTGCTCTACAAGGGGCGCAACGCCAAGGTGGCCCACGAGGCCATCCTGGATCTGCGCAGCTTCAAAAGCGCCGGGATCGAGGTGGAGGACGTGGCCAAAAGGCTGATGGATTACGGGTACCACGCGCCCACCGTGTCCTTTCCAGTGCCCGGGACCTTGATGGTGGAGCCCACCGAAAGCGAGTCCAAGGCCGAATTGGACCGTTTCTGCGCAGCCCTGGTCTCCATCCACGCCGAGATCCAGGCGGTGGTCGAGGGTGAGGCTGATCCCCGGGACAATGTGCTCAAGAATGCGCCCCACACCGCCCAGATGGCCCTGGCCGAGGTCTGGTCCCATCCGTACTCGAGGCAGCAGGCAGTCCTGCCGGCTCCCTGGTCGCGGGAACACAAATTCTGGCCGGCGGCAGGCCGCCTGAACAATGCCCAGGGCGACCGCAATCTGGTCTGCGCCTGTCTGCCGGTGGAGGCCTATGCCACCCCAGGGGAAAAGGAGAACTGAGATGAAGCGCGCCTTGATCACCGGCATCACCGGCCAGGATGGGTCCTACCTGGCCGAATTCCTGCTGGAGAAGGGCTACCAGGTCTACGGCCTGGTCCGCCGCAGCAGCACGGTCAATTTCGAGCGCATCCGCCACATCCAGGATAAGATCGAGATCCTCTCGGGAGACCTGTTGGATCAGAATTCCCTGGCGGCGGCCCTCAACCGGGCCAAACCCGGCGAGGTCTACAACCTGGGGGCCCAGTCCTTTGTGCCGGCCTCCTTTGAACAGCCCCTGCTGACCGGAGAGATCACCGCCCTGGGGGTCACTCGCCTGCTGGAGGCCATCCGCACCGCCGATCCCCAGATCCGCTTCTACCAGGCCAGCACCAGCGAATTGTTCGGCAAGGTGCGGGAGACCCCCCAGACCGAGCATACCCCCTTCTATCCGCGCAGTCCCTACGGGGTGGCCAAGGCCTACGCCCACTGGATCACCATCAACTACCGGGAGAGCTACAACCTCTTCGCCTGTGCCGGCATCCTCTTCAACCACGAGTCCCCGCGGCGGGGATTGGAGTTTGTCACCCGCAAGATCACCCACGGGGTGGCCCGCATCAAACTGGGGCTGGACCGGGAGCTGCGCCTGGGCAACCTGGAGGCGCGGCGCGACTGGGGCTTTGCCGGGGATTACGTGGAAGCCATGTGGTTGATGCTGCAGCAGGAAGAGCCCGAGGATTTCGTCATCGCCACCGGGACGGATCGCACCATCCGCGAGTTCTGCCAGATCGCCTTTGCCTGTGCCGGCCTCAACTGGGAGGATCACGTGGTGGTGGACCAGAAGTTCTTCCGCCCCGCAGAGGTCCATGTGCTGCGCGGCGACCCGAGCAAGGCCGCCAAGGCCCTGGGTTGGCAGCCCCGGGTATCTTTTGAAAAGCTGGTGGGCATGATGGTGGAACGGGACCTGGAAATGGCCGGCAGAGAACAGAGGTGAGGGGTCGGAACTGGCTGGTTCCGCTGCTGCTGTTGCTGGGGGGATGCGCTCCCCGGGAAAAGGAAAGCCAGGAGGTCCTCCGCCAGGCCCTGCAGGTTCCCCACTACCGGGGCGAGCTGTCGCCCCAATTGCTCCAGACCTGGAAACACCGCGATCTGATCTTCGAGCAATTGCGCTTCCACGGACGGGATAACCAGTGGGTCGCCGCCCTGGCCTGCTACTCCGAACTGGCCAGATTCCGGCCTTTGCCGGCGCTCCTGTGCATACCCGGCAGTTCGAACCGCAAGGAAGAATTGCTCCAACCCCTGGATTTGCTGCCCCGCTGGGCGGACCAGGGATTTTTTGTGCTGAGCATCGACCGCTCCCAGGACGAGGAAATCCTGCTCCGCCAGAAGGGACTGCCCGGCCTGTGGGGGCACCAGGTCTACAATCTGATGCGGGCGGTGGACTATCTGCAGAACCGTCCGGAGGTGGCAGGGGGGCGCATCGGCATGCTGGGACTCTCCATGGGGGGGATGGAGGCCCTGTGGCTGGCTGCCCTGGACCAGCGGATCGGGGTGGTGGTTTCAGCATCCGGCCACCTGGTCTGGGCCGAGATCTTTGCCACCGACTCCTGGAAGCTCATCTTCGGCGACCTGCCCCTGGGGCGGGAACTCCTGGCCAGCGGGGTTTCCGGGGCTCGGGCACGGGAGGCGTTCAATACAGCGTATCCACAGCTCGCAGAACTAGATGCGGTTTTGGTCGCCCCTGGGCTTGCCCCCCGGCCCCTCCTGCTGGTGACCGGAGACCTGGATCCCTATATAACCCCGGGGGCAACCCGGCGGGTCTACGAAGCTGCTGAATCCGCCTATGCGGATAGCGGCAGGGCTTCCTGCCTGGAGATGTGGGTTGAACCGCAGGTGGGACACGGTTTTTCTGCGGCCATGCAGGAGCGCGCTCTGGACTGGTTTCGCCGGTGGTTATAGGGGGCGCTCCCCGGCACAGATGGCGGCGAACTTTTCGATCTGACTGCAGATCTTGTGGATGACCGCCGCATCCAGCCTCTCGATCCGGCTGCGGTTGAGGAATCGGTGCAGGACCCTGGAGAAATTCTCCGGGTCGCCGTTGAAAGGCCGGAAGCCGATGCCACCCAGGACGCGGCTGAGGTGGAGATGCAGGCGCTGGCGCTCGGCGGCAGTGGCCAGGTCCCGGCGCGGGGCCGGCCGGGCCATGCGCAGGGCAGTGAAGAGTTCGTAGGCGAAGAGCAGCACCGCGTGGGAGAGGTTGAGGGAGGGGTGATCCACGGCGGTGGGGAAGCGGATGAGCTGGTGGCAGTGCTGCAATTCGCTGCGCCACAGGCCGTCCTTTTCCCGGCCGAAAACCACGGCGATGCGGTGGTGATGGGCCAGGGAAGCCAGCTCGGCAATGGCCTGGCGGGGGGCGGAATTCACCTGGCGGAAGCGCCCCAGACGGTGGGTGGTCCCCACCACGATCTGGGCTTCGGCCAGGGCGCTGGGCAGGTCCGGATGGACCTCGCAGCGGTCGAGGATCTCCTCTGAGCCGTGGGCCAGCCAGCGGGCCTCGGAGGTGTTCCAGTTACCGGGATTGACCAGGGCCAGGCGGGAGATGCCGGTATTCCTGAGCACCCGGGCGGTGGAACCGATATTGCCTGGCACGGCCGGTTCGACCAGCACCACTTTGACATTGTCGAGGGGGTTCATGGTGCACCTAACTTAGACGGGAGACAAAAAAGGGGCAAGAACCCTTGCTCTTTTGAGGGCCTGACCGTACATTTCATCCAACATCCATAAGCCTTTCAAGATTGTGGCAAACCTTCCCTGAATCCCCCGCCTGCACCTACCCCAATTGAGACCGCGTAAACCGCGAATTTGAGACTAGGTAGACCAGGACCTGGTACCTGGTCCTAACCTGTGCGGCAACCCTACCCGGGGTTAGGTCGCGACAGCAGGAATTATGCGGCAGAATATCTGGCGGCGCATCTACGACATCATCGTACCCTACCGGATGTACCTCCTGCTCTCCATGGCGGTACTGCTGGTGCTCACCGCCTTGGGCATTTATTCGCCGGTGTGGTCATCCCGGTTGCTCGGCACGGCCCTCAAGGACGGGGACCAGGCGCTCTTCATCAAATGCGTGGCCATCCTCTTCGCCATCCAGGTGGTCACCAGCCTTTTGTCCTATTTCTACTCCTACCAGATGCGGGTGCTGGGCGGCAGGGTGGTCTTCGATTTGCGCCGGCGCATGTACGACCACCTGCAGCGATTGTCCCTGGGGTTTTACGAATCGCGCAGTTCGGGCGAGATCATCTCGCGCATGATGAACGACGTGAATTCGATCACCTCCCTGGTGACCGGGACGGTGCTCAATATTCTGATCTCGTCGTTCAAAGCCATCGTCCTGCTGGGGGTGCTGATCTATTACAGTCCGAAGATCACCCTGGTGGCGGTGGGTGTCATGCCCTTGCACTTTCTCGGGTACTTCTTCTTCAGGGCGCGCATCACCAACTACGCCTGGAAATCCTCGGAGAAGATGTCCCAGATCTACGGCAAGATCAGCGAAGTGTTGAGCGCCATGAAGATGGTCAAATCGCACTCCGGCGAACTGCGCGAGAGCCGCTCGCTGATCACCCAACTGCGCGAGAGCTACGACATCAATCTCCATTCGGGCAACCTGTCCAATATCTGGGGGCACGCCACCGGCAACATCAGTTACGTGGGCCAGGTGCTGGTCACCCTGGTCTGCGGCTTCGCGGTGCTCAATGACGGCATGACGCTGGAAAAGTACATCCTGTTGCTGACCTATGTCGGCATGCTCTACGCCCCGGTCTCCGAACTGATCGGCGTGGTGCAGCAGATCCTGCCGGCCAAGGTGGGCATCCGCCGGGTCTTCGAGATCATGGACATGGAGCCCGAGGTCGCCGACCGGCCGGACGGCTTGCGCCAGCTCCAGGTGGGGAAAGTGGTCTTCCGCAATGTGAACTTTGCCTACGAACAGGGCGACCAGGTGCTGAAGAACGTCACTTTCGTCGCCGAGCCCGGGAAGGTGACCGCCTTTGTGGGCCCCAGCGGGTCTGGCAAGACCACCATCGCCAACCTCATCGCCCGCTTCTACGATCGCAGCAGCGGCGAACTCACCATCGACGACCGCGACATCCAGGAATACACCCTGCGCAGCCTGCGCGAACAGATGAGCATGGTGCTGCAGGAGACCTATCTCTTCAGGGGCACCATCCTCGACAATATCCGCTACGGCAAGCCGGACGCCACCCTCGACCAGATAGAGGAGGCGGCCCGCCAGGCCAACGCCCACGAGTTCATCTGCACCATGCCAGACGGCTACCGCTCCCTCATCGGCTCCAGCGGCACCAGGCTTTCGGGCGGGCAGCGCCAGCGCATCGCCATTGCCCGGGCCCTGATCCGCAATCCCCGCATCCTGATCCTCGACGAGGCCACCTCCGCGCTGGACACGGTATCCGAGGCCAAGGTGCAGGAAGCCCTGCAGCACCTGATGAAGGACCGGACCACCTTCATCATCGCCCACCGCCTCTCAACCATCAAGAACGCCGACCAGATCGTGGTGCTCAAGGCCGGCCGGGTCGAACAGGTGGGCAGACACGAGGAGCTGATCGTGCAGGAAGGCCTCTACCGCGAACTCTACGATCCCGAATGGGCCAAGGAACAGAAGCGCCTGCGGGACGAGCGCATCGAAAGGTTGGCCCAGGTAGCCTGATTCGGCCATGCCCACGGTCTTCGACATCACCGCCCACTTTGAGCCCAGCGCGCACTTCCAGTACTCGCGCAAGGTGCGCAACGACTTCTCCGCCCTGGCCAAGGAGCACGCCAGAATCACCTGGATGCTAGGCCGCTACGGGGGCAAGGCCCAGATGCAGACCGATATCCAGGGCATCGGGGTGGCCACCCGTATCGAGGTGGGCCGGCTGGCCTTCAGGGCCAGCAGCCAGCCAGCCCTGATCCGGAGCGCCTTCCAGCTTTTCGAGTCCAGCCAGGAAAAGGGCCTGGCCTCGGGCCGCATCGACCGCATCCTGGTCCACTTTGCCAAGGCCGACAGCCGGCCCCACGAGCGGGAGAGCATCCGCCTGGCCTTTGGCGCGGCCTTTGGCGGCAGTGACTGCAGCTTCCTCTGCCACGACCGCCACCTGCTCGAGGTGGGCCAGTGCGTGGTGTACCAGAGCCTGGTCCAGTATCTCAGAGAAGACGGCCTGTACCACAGCGCCCACCGCAACCGCATCGAGATCGTGCGCCGCCACCTGCAGCAGGAGGTGGGCCGTTACGAGAATTATAAGTTCTACGTCCGGCCCCAGCGGGTGGAGCGGGAAATCCCCAAGCTGGACTTCTGCTACACCGGCGCCACCCCGGATCGCAGGGTGGAAGCCTTCCTGGAAGGGTACACCGAGGAGCATCCCCTCTTCGTGGCCCCCGCCGATTTCCAGGCCCAGCGCAGCCACTTTGTCGAACTCAACGACTACGAAAGGGCCAGTCGGCGCTTCGGCGGGTTGTGGGTGCTCCTGCGCGATATCGTGCGCTACCTGCAGCCGCAGCAGATCGGGGTTCTCTATCTGTTCTTCGACCAGCAGCTCCAGCCCGAACTGGGACGCCCATTCTCCTGGGAGGAACTCTTCGCCCGCCAGCGGCTCTCCCCCTACATCAACCGGGCTTCGCGCAACTCCCAGACCTTCCTCGAGATCGTCATGGAAAGCCTGGTCCGCAATCGCTTTGTCTCCCTGCTCCCGGAGGGCTTTGTCCTGACTCCTGGCTTCGAGGAATTCAAGCACGTGACCTTCTACCAGTTGGGCGAGTTCCGCAAGCGGCTGCAGTAGAGGAGACATGGACGGGGAGGACTTCGCGCTCCAGCGCCTGGACAGCGGCGCTGAACTCTACTGTTATCCCGCTGGGCGTTTCAAGTCCACCCGGGTCGATTTCTTCCTTTCCACGCCTTTGTGCCGGGGGCAGCATACCCGCCTGGCGCTGATCGGCCGGCTGCTGGAGCGCGGCACCCGGCGTCTGCCCGACCTGCAGAGCCTCAATCGCTTCCTCGACGAGTTGTACGGAGCTGGTTTTGCCGTCGAGGTCGAAGCCTTGGGCGATCATCAGATCCTCCACCTGAGCCTGGAGGTGGTGGCCAGCCCGTACCTGCCAGGGGGTGAAGACCTGCTCACCCGGGGGGTCCGCTTCCTGGGAGAGGTGCTGGCCGAGCCCCTTGAGGAAAAGGGGGGATTCAGGCAGGCCTACCTGGGCCAGGAAAAGAGGGCCCTGGCCCATTACATCCGCAGTCTGGCCAACGACAAGAGCGCTTATGCGCACCGGCGCTGTCTGGAGGCCATGTGCCGGGACGCCCCCTGCGGACTGCCCGCCTATGGAGACCCTGCTGATTTCCGCGCCATCAATGCGCGCAATCTGCTCTCCTGCCACCGCCGCCTGCTGGCCTGCAGCCCCATCGCCCTCTACTTCAGCGGTCACGTCGTTCCAGAAACAGTGGCCCAACTGGGGCGGGAACTCCTCTGCTGGGGGCGAGAACCCGGGCGGCGAGCCGGGCAGTGGGTCTTGCCGGCGTCCACCGGGGCGGTGCAGGAGCTTTTCGAGTCCCAGGAGGTCAGCCAGGGGCGGCTGGTGCTGGGCTACCGGACGGGCATCGGCCTGGCAGACGAGGATTATCCGGGGCTGGTGCTCTTCAATGCCCTGCTGGGGGGAGAGGCCCAATCCCGCCTGTTCAGGCAGCTGCGCGAAGAGGCCGGGCTGTGCTATCATATCGGCACCCACCTGGAGCCCCTGTGCGGCCTGCTCTTTGTCGAAGCCGGCATCGAGCCGGCGGCCTACACCAGGGTCCGCGCGCAGGTCGAGGCTCAATTCGAGCTGCTGCGCCAGGGTCGCCTGGTCCCGGGAGAACTCGAATTGACCCGCCAGTGCCTGCTGCGCAACCTGTGGGCGCTGGACGACAGCTGCGAAGGCCTGGTCCGTTTTTTCTACCAGCAGTTGCTGGCCGGCTGCCAGCTCTCGCGCTCCTCCTGGCAGCAGCGCCTGGAGGCCGTGGGTGCCGAAGACCTGGCCCGGATCGCGGTGAGGGTTCAGTTGGACACCTCCTTCTTTCTCCATCCCTCCGGTGGTGAATGGCGGCCATGACACTCGTCGAAGAAGCGCAGTTGGGCGAGCAGGTCTTCAGCCAGACCCTGCCGGGCGGGCTCGAACTCTTTCTGCTCCCCAAACCGGGGTTTCGCAGCATCCACGCGCTGCTGGCCGTGGGTTATGGTTCCATAGACCGCTGCTTTGTCCACCGCGGCGGCGGGCAGGTGGAGGTCCCTGACGGAGTGGCGCATTTTCTCGAGCACCGCCTCTTCTCCAGCTCCCTGGGGGACGTGGGGGACCGCTTCGCCGCCCTGGGCGCTGAGATCAACGCCCACACTACCTTCACCAACACGGTGTTTTTTTTCACCTGCACCGATCGCCTGGAAGAGTGCCTGGAACTGCTGCTGGATTTTGTCTTCACCCCCTCCTTCTCCGCCGAAGGGGTGGTGCGGGAAAGGGAGATCATCGCCCGCGAACTCCAGCTCTACGGCGACAACCTCGAGTGGGTCAGTTTCTTCAGCGCGCTGCAGACCCTCTATGGCAACCACCCCCTGGGGGTGGACATCGCGGGGACCTGCCAGAGCCTTCAGCGCATCGATGAACGGGTATTGGAGCTGTGCCATCGCACCTTCTACCGCCCGGACAACATGGTCCTGTTCATCGGCGGAGACCTGGATATTGCCGACACCGGCGGGAAGGTGCGGGCGCTGATGGCCGGCAGGGGCGGAGTTCCCGCCCCAGTGTTGCTCAGACAGGCGGAGGGAAAAACCGGCGGGGGAAGCAAAAAGACCGCCTTGCCCATCGCCCTGTCGCGCCTCTGCCTGGGGTTCAGGGATCAGCGGGTGGGCTTGAGGGGAGAGCCGCTATTGCGGCGGGAACTGGCCTTGGAGGTCCTGCTGGATATTCTCTTCGGGGCCGCTAGCGACTTCTATGCCCGCCATTACGAAAGTGGGCTCATCGATGCCGAGAGCTTTGGCTGCGAGATCTACGCGGAGCCGGAATTCTGCTTCTGCCTGGTGGGGGGTGACACGCCAGATCCGGTCCATCTGCAGGAGGCTATCCTGGAAGAGCTGCGACGGGCCAGGCAGGGCCAGATCATCGGGCGGGATTTTCCCCGGGCGGCCCGGCGGGCCTACGGCCAGACCCTGCAGCGCCTCGACCTGGTCGAAGGGGGAGTGGGGACCCTGCACAGTTCCATCAGCCGGGGGGGAGGGCCCTTCGGCCTTTTCTCGGCGCACCGCCAACTGGCTCCCCAGGATCTGTACGAGTGTTTGGACACCTGTCTGGTGCCGGATCATGCCGGCTGTTCCACCGTCCTGCCTGTCGGCACCCAGGAGTAAGGGTGGAAAGCAAAATCTACCAGTATTACGCCACTGCCATCAGCGGTCTGGAGGAGGTGGTGGCCGACGAATTGAAAAGCAGTCTGGCCGGGATATCCCCATTGCGGGTGGAGCGGGGCAAGCGCCAGGGGCGGGTCTATTTTTCCCACCGCCGCAGCCCCCGCCTGCTCCTGGAGCTGCGCACTCCGCTCAACATCTGCGGTTCGCTTTTCCAGGTGCAGGGGGTTACGGTGGGCAGACCAGGGCTGGATCGGCTGCTGGGCCAGTTCCAAAAATTCGATCTCCAGGCGGCCCAGCGCCTGCTCAAGTCCTGCGAACCAGCTGCGGAGGAGGACCGGTTCCAACTAAGTGTGACCATGCAGGGCGCCCATCGGTTCTCCAGGGGCGACCTGGTGCGGCAGGTCCGGGCGCTGCTGCAGCAGCGCGGGGTGAATCCAGGGGAGGGGCAGGGCCTGCTGCGCCTGCACTTGCAGGTCGAAGGCCAGCGGGCGCTTTTGGGGCTGCAGCTGGGGCGCAGCCGGGCGCGCCAGTGCCTGGAGGAAAGGGGAATAGGCGGGCCCCTGGCCAGCTGTCTGGGACGGCTGCTGCCTGCCGCTGGCCACGAGGTGCTGGTGGCCATGGGGTGCAGCCCGGCCGGGGTGGAGGAACTGGCCGGCAGCGGGAGGAGAGCCCAGCTCATCGCCCTCGATCCCAGGGCTGCGGGGAAGACCGGGCATGCGGGTTGGCAGGTGAGGGGGCTGCCTGACTTTTTGCCGCTGCAGGAAGGTTGCGCCGATCTGGTGCTGGCCGCCGGTCTGGGCCTTCCCGCTCATCCCTGGCTCGCTGAACTGCTCCGCATCCTCCATCCCGGCGGGGTGGCCGCGCTGCTGGCGGCCGAATCTAGGGCCATGCCCGCGATCCTGCAGGCCTTCGAGGGGTTCGCGATCCTGGCCGGGCTGCCGATAAACCTAAAGGGCCGCCGGCACATTCTCTGGATGATGGAAAGGCTCGCCGGGGCAGAACCTCTGCTGGAGATCGAGGGGGCCACCCCGGGAGGTTGATTTTGCCGGGGTCTTGTGGTATTTTCGCCTTGAATACAAGGAGGCAGCAGGCCGATGACCGAGACCGCAGGCCATCCAGAAGAAGAATCCCTCAGCGAAGCGGTTCACCTCGACCAGGAACTCGACGAGGGGTCTGGCGCTGTGGGAGGTGGGTCGAACCTGGCGCTGGACGATGAAGACGATGGGGAGGTGGTGACCCCGGTCCAGTTCGCCCAGCTGGAGATGCCCGTTGCCCGCAAGGGCAAACCCAGGCTGAGCCGGCTGAACAACGTCGAGGTGGATATCACGGTGGAGCTGGGCCGCAAGGAGATGACCGTCAAGGAACTGGTCGCGCTCAAGGTGCAGGACATCATCGAACTGGACAAACTGGCGGGGGAAGCCTTCGATATACGGGTGAACAACCGGCCCTTTGCCGAGGGGGAGGTGGTGGTGGTCACCGACCTGATGGCCGTGCGCATCACCAAGATGATGGACTATTCCCGGCCTCCCGAGGAACTGGACGAGGAGATGCTCTGACCTTCCTCAGGCCCGGGGCGGGGTCCACTTGCGGGTGGGGACCGCGTTGTGCTTGAGGGCGGTGGCGATGATGCGGTTCAGCTCGCTGGCTTCGATGGGGAATTCGACGAACCCTTCAAAGCGCATCTGGTCTACCCGCAGCTTGGTGAGGGGGTCCAGGGGAACGGCGGTGTGGATGACGATGGGGATGTCGGCGGTCGCCGGGTGCTTGCGCAGAATGGCGAAGAGTTCAAAACAATCCGTGTCCGGCACGAAGAGGTCCAGGAAGATCAGGTCCGGCCGACTGGAAACCAGCTTTTCGATGGCTTCCTTGCCGGTGCCTGCAAAGACCAACTGGTGGGTGGAGCGGTGGCGGATGATCCGCTCCAGGTAGCGGCGGCTCTGGGGGTTGTCTTCGATCACCAGGATGCTGGCCATGGCTCACAAGGTAGCCATATCCCCAAACAGCAGGCAAGCGGTACTTTCAGCAGGAGGCAAGGGGTGGAGCTGACGGGTCCGAAATCCATTGAGGCTTTCACCGAGGCACAGCAGTATATCCCCGGTGGGGTCAACAGCCCGGCCAGGGCTTTTGGGGCGGTGGGCGGCAATCCGCCGGTCATCAGCCACGGGCGGGGAGCGCAGCTCTTCGATCTGGATGGCCGGGAGTACATCGACTATGTGTGCTCCTGGGGGCCGCTGATCTTCGGCCATGCCCATCCCAGGGTGGTCCAGGCCGTGCAGGAAGCCTGCACCCGGGGCACCAGTTTCGGGGCGCCGACCCTGGCTGAGACCGCCCTGGCCCGCCAGATCGTCCAGATGGTGCCCTCCATCGAGATGGTGCGCATGGTCAATTCCGGCACCGAAGCCACCATGTCGGCGGTGCGGGTGGCCCGCGGGCACACCGGGCGCGACAAGATCATCAAGTTCGAGGGGTGCTGGCACGGGCACGGGGACAGTTTCCTGATCAAGGCCGGCTCCTCGGCCCTGACCCTGGGGGTTCCCGACAGCCCCGGGATTCCCCGGGACATCGCCGCCCTTTCGATCACCGTAGCTTACAACGATATCGGGGCAGTCCAGCAGGTGCTGCGCCAGAATCCCGGGCAGATCGCCGCCATCATCGTCGAGCCAGTGGCCGGCAACATGGGCACTGTGCCCCCCAGGGCCGGATTCCTGGAACAGCTGCGCCAGCTGGCAGACCAGGACGGGTGCGTGCTGATCTTCGACGAGGTGATCACCGGCTTCCGCCTGGGCCCCGGCGGGGCCCAGGAGTACTTCGGGGTGATGCCGGATCTGACCTGTCTGGGCAAGATCGTGGGCGGGGGCCTGCCGGTGGGCGCCTACGGAGGGAAGCGCCGGATCATGGAAAACGTCTCCCCGCTGGGCAAAAAGATCTCCCAGGCTGGTACCTTGTCCGGCAATCCCCTGGCCATGAATGCGGGGCTGGTCCAGCTGCAGATGCTCACCGACCCTGAGGTCTACACCAGGTTGGAACAGGTCTCGCAGCAGCTCGAAGAAGGCATGGCGGCAAACCTCAAGAAACTGGGCCTGAAGTACACCCTCAACCGGGTCGGCGCCATGCTCTGCATGTTCTTCACCGAATCCCAGGTGGTGGACTATCCCACGGCCTGCAGCGCTGACACCGGGCGCTTCAGGCGCTTTTTCTGGGAGATGCTCAAGGGCGGGGTTTACCTGGCCCCCTCCCAGTTCGAATGCCTCTTCCCCTCGGCAGTGCACAGCGACGCCGACCTGGAGCAGACCTTGCGGGTCCACTACCAAGCCCTGAAGGCCGTGCGTTGAGACCGCGGTGGTGGCCTTTGCTGGCGGGACTGTTCCTGCTGGGGTGCGGCGAGCAGGAGGTGGACCTGGAAGACGAACTCAAGGGGAAGGAGGACTACGAGTTGGTACTCCTCTCCCAGCCTGAGCAGGCAGAGAGAAAAACCGCACCCGCAGATACCTCTCTGCAGGCCCGTCTTCCAGCGGATACCCTGGATGCACCCGCTGAGGAGGGGCAGGAAGCAAAGGCAGAGCCCCCCATCCTCTACGATCCTGCAGGGGAGTTCACCGTGCAGATCGGCAGTTTTGACGAGGCGCGCCTGGCCGGGGAGCAGGTGAAGCGGCTGAGCGCCGAAGGGTACCCGGCCTACGCCATCGGCAATACCGGCAGCAAAGGGGCCAGGGTGCGGATCGGGTATTTCAGGACCCGCGAGGAAGCCGAGCGTTTCGGCCGGCTTTTCAAAAAGGACAAAGGGGCTGAATTCTGGGTGGATCGCCGCGCCAACGAAAAGCTCTGAGGGCGATGGGACGGGTATTGAGCTGCGGCACCTTTGACCATCTGCATCCGGGGCATCTGTCCTTCTTGAGGCAGGCAGCGGCCCTGGGGACCGAACTGGTGGTGGTGGTGGCCCGCGACGAGAATGTGCGGCGGATCAAAGGGCGCAGACCCGATCACGGCGAGGACGAGCGCCGGACCAGGGTGGAGGCCCTGGGCATTGCCTCCCAGGTGCGCCTGGGGTATCCCGGGATGGATTTCCTGAAGATCGTCGCCGAGATCCAGCCCCAGATCATCGCCCTGGGGTACGACCAACAGCCCCCTCCGGGCCTGCAGGAGGCCTTCCCGCAGATCCAATTGGTCGTCCTCAAGCCCTATTATCCGGAGAAATACAAATCCTCTTTTTTTCGCATCTCAACCCCCGGTCCCGGTTCGGACGGTTTGTCCGCAGTGTGATGCAAGAGGCGAAAAAGGAAAACCTGCCGCAGTTGCGCATGGGGTACATGAACCCCGCTCCGCCCGCGGTGGAGGGGGTGCCGGCAGGCTATCAGTTGCGCCCTTTCCAGGCCGGGGACGAACCGGGGTGGATGGAGCTGCTCAACGCCAATGGCGAACTGGGGGAGTGGAGCCTGGAGCGCATCGCCGGGATCCTGGGGGGGGGATTGAAGAACCAGTTCTTCGCGGTCTGCGGCGGCCAGTTGACCGCCTGTGCGGGGGTGCACGATACCCAGCTAGAGGGCGCTGAGTACTGGGAGATCGGTTGGGTGGCCTCCCACCCGCAGCACCGGGGCAAGGGGCTGGGAGTGCAGGTCACGGCCGCCGCCCTGGGCGCTGCCCTGGAATTGCCCCGAAGGCCCATTGTGCTGCGCACCGACGATTTCCGGCTGCCGGCGATCAAGGTCTATCTCAAGCTCGGTTTTGTTCCCCTCCTAGACCATCCCTCCTATCCAGAACGCTGGCGGCTCATCCACTCGAGGCTGGGACCTGGGTCCGAGGTCAGGCCACCGGGCGCTAGCGCGTGAAGATCGCCAAGTGCAGGCCGTCGAAGTCTGAAGAGCGGTACCCACCGGCAGTCACAGATACCCCAGTTCCCGCAATCTGCGGTCCAGCTCGCGGTCCTCAGCGGTCTGAGGCCGGGGGAGATGGGCATAGGCCGAAGCCGAGACCAACTGTTCCCTGGCCTTGGTGAAATACTCCACCACCCCGGCCTGAGCCGGCAACTCCTCCCCGGTGAAGGTGCGCTCCAGCCGGTTTTTTCCGGATTCCTCCCACCAGGTGAATTTCCGCAGGGCATCGAAGAGCGCCCACTGAGGCCCCCCCGGGGGTCTGCCGACCAGCAAGGGTTCATCAGGCCCGGATTCCTCCCTGGTTGCGACGGGTTCAATCTGAGCCAGGTACAGCGCCGGACGCTCCTCCCGCCGCAGGTCGCGGCCGTACCCCCGGTACCCGGCCTGGAGGTCGAAGAGGGCTTCCAGGGTCGGGAAGATGTCCACCAGTGAGCACAGGGGGTCTGGCAGGGGCGGGTTGCCGGTCCCGGGGACGTGCAGGTACAGGGGCACCCGCAGGACGGCGTTGTCCAGGGTCTGCCCGTGGTAGATTTCCTCTGCTGCCCAACGCTCCCCGTGATCCCCCAGGATCAGGACCACCCATTCCCCCAGGTCCAGGCTGTCCAGCAAGGGGGCGATCTGGGATTCAAGAACGCGTTCCACCGCCCGCTGATAGAGGGCCAGCACCTGCGCCCGCCGGCCTTCCCGCAAGAGCCGGGCCGTCGTGCCCAGGGCTTTGCCATCCGCGGCCCCATAGGGGGCGTGGGTGCCCCAGCAATGGAGAAAGAGCAGGCGGGGGCCAGTGGTTTCGAGAAACCGCTCCACCGCTCCTGGCACCCACTCGCTTATCCAGGGCGCATACTCCAGACCTGAGAAGATCGAGGCGGCCTCAGAGAAGGCCCCGACCTGGTAGCCCTGCCCTGCGAGCAACTCAAAAAGGTGGGGAATCCCCTGGCGCATGGCCGGGCTGCGCTGGCTGGTGACCCCGTGTTCAAAGGGATAGAGTCCGGTGAACAGGGTGGTGTGGACCGGTCTGGTGGCAGAGGAGACGGAAAAGCAGCGGTCGGTAAAGCAGAAATCCCGGCTCGAGGAGTCGAAGCGGGGGGTGCGAATGCGGGGATTGGTGCGCGAGACCGCGTCGAGCCGCAGACTGTCGATGGAGATCAGCAGCAGGTTCAATACAGTTTGCCGCGGCCGAGGATCTCCCACACCTGCTCGACCTTGCCCTGGCGCATGCCGAGGAAGAAATCGTGGAGGAAGGTGGTGGAATCGCTGTACCCGGCGACGAATTGCACGAGTTCGCCGATCTGGGGGCCGGGTCCGGCCTCGATCTCGAATACCCCGTGTTCGGCGGAGAGGTAGCGCAGTTTGAGGTCCTCCCGACCCAGTACCTGGGGGGGATGGTGAAAGGCGGACATGGTCTTGAAGCCGGCGTCGACGACCACGTGGGTCGATTGCCTGCTGGTCACCGTGGTCAGGATGGTCAGGGCATAGTCGAGGTCGGTGACCGAGAAGACCTGGCGGTACATGGCGTCCATGAAGATGCCCCCACCCGCCTGGATTTCGGTGATCCCAGGATGGGTTGCAGTGAGCTGGTAGGAGCCGGTGCCCCCGGCGCTGATGGTCTCCACTGGCAGGCCATGGGACAGCAGCAGATCGCGCGTTGTTATGAGGAGGTTCAAGGCCTGGGCGCAAGCCGCGCTCTTGGCCTCGGGAGGTCGGAGAGTGAGCACATGCCCTTCGTAGCCCATCAGGCCCCGGAGGATCAGTTCAGGGGCCTGGCAGATGGAACGGGCCAGTTCAAGAGCCTCGAGGCCTGGTTGTACCCCGCAGCGCTTCATGCCGATATCCACCTCGATGAGCAGGGGAATCCGGGCGTGGGCTCGTTGAGCCGCATCGCGGAGCAGGGGGACAGCCTGGATATTGTCCACTGCTACCATCACCTTGGCGCGTCGCTGCAACTGGGCCAGGCGCAGGAGCTTGGCAGGGGTGACGATCTGGTTGGCGATGAGGATATCGCCGATGCCGTGCTCGGCCATCAATTCTGCTTCGCTCAGTTTGGCGCAGGTGATGCCGCAGGCGCCAGCTTCCAGTTGCAGGCGGGCGATGTGGGGGGATTTATGGGCTTTGGTGTGGGGGCGCCAGGCGACCTGATGCGCCTGGCAAAAGGCCGCCAGACGGCGCAGGTTGGACTCGAAAACCTCCAGATCCACCAGCAGCGCCGGGGTAGGTATTTGGTCGATACTCCTTCCCAGCAGCTCTGCCGAGTCGATCATGGGGTGGAAAAGGTGATCCTGTTGACGACCAAGGGGTGGTTCTGGGTGTATTGGAGCTTGATGAAGGAATCGGGCTTATCGAACTGGGCAGTGAAAATCAGGAACAGCCCTTCCTGGATTTTTGCCCAGGGAGAGGTCTCCAGCTGGCGGAATTGTTCTCCAGTTGGGCCAGTGAACAACTGGAGGAGGGGCAGCTGGCATTTTTCCCCGGACAGGGCAGTAACCTCGACCTGGACCAGGATCTGGGGCGCAGTTTTGGCCAACTTGAAGACGAGGCTGGTGTTTTTATCGACAGCCAGTGCCGTCATCATGGGAGGTCTGGAGGTATAGAGCTGGCCAAGGGTCGGATCAGTGTCGGCCGGGATCAGACCCCATTGGCGGTACCCAATTTGCGGCATATCCCTTTCTCCGTCCAAGGGCGATGGTTTAAATCCCCCAGTTTCCCGGGTTCAGGAGGGCTTGGTCTCCGATTGCTATTTCCTCGATCCTGGCCAGTGCTTCGGCAGGCAGAGGGCCGGCGGCAAAGGCTGCCAGGTCAGCCTCCAATTCCCCGAGGTCCGCAGTGCCGACCAGCACCACATGGGCCTGCGGCTGGAAGGCGGCAAAGCGCAGGGCCAGGGCTGGCAGGGAGATGCCCAGCCCATCGGCCAGGATGCGCGCCTGTAGCCCTGCGCGGTGCAATGGGGCCAGGTGGCCGGGCAGGGAATCCAGGCGCGCTGACAAGGCGCCTTTGAGAAAGACGGAACGCAGAACCAGGCCCACTCCCAACCGGTAGCAGGATGGAAAGATAGTGCGCGAAAGGCGTCGGTCCAACAGGTTATAGGCCACCTGCAGGGTGCGAAAGGTCCGCGGGTGGTTCAAGGCCTGGAGGGGTTGCTCCTCGCCATAGGTGGATACCCCCCAGTGGCGGACCACCCCGCGGCGGGCAAAGGAGACCATGATTGCCAACAAGTCCTCGCTGATAAAATCCCCGCTGTCAGGGGCGTGAATCTGGAGCAGATCCAGTTCCTGTACCCCCAGCGACCTGAGGCTGCTCTGGACAGAATCCTCAATATGGCGGGCAAGGGGCTTGCCAGTCAGCAATGAGCCGTCTGCTGGGCAGCATATGGCCGCCTTGGTGGCGATGACGGGCCGGGAGGTGCTCGAAGGAAAGGCTCTGCCCAGCAATTCTTCACTCCGGCCATAACCAGCTGCAGTGTCAAAATAGCGAATTCCCCGTTCAAAGGCACGGCGCAGCAAGCGGATACAGTCCGAATCACCGGGGGGAGCCGGGGTTCCAATGCCATAGGGTATGCCCAGTTCCACGGTGCCCAGGCCCAGGGCTGATACCTCCAAATCCGTGGAACCCAGTAGCCTGAATCTCACTGAAGCACCAATTGGCGGTGGCGCTGAACAGCCTCCTTGACCCTGCCGCCGCACCGGGAGAGCAATTGCCGTGCAGGTTCCGGTTCGAGCTTGCACAACCCCATGACCAGGGCCGCCTTCAAATCTCCTCCTGCGGAGGCCAGCACCCGGCTGGCCTCTGCTTCAGCAAGGGTAGTCAGAGTGGCCAGAATACGGCAGCTGCGGTCGCGCAATTTGGCGTTCTTGGGCTGCAGATCCACCATCAGGTTACCATAGGTCTTGCCCAGGCGGACCATGGAGGCAGTGGAAATCATGTTGAGTACCAGTTTGGTGGCGGTGCCTGCCTTCATGCGGGTCGATCCAGTGATGACCTCGGGGCCCACCCTGGGGGCGATCTTTACATCCGCTTCCACGGCGCAGGCAGCGCTGGGGCTGCAGGTGAAGAAAATCGTGGCGGCCCCCAGCCGGCGGGCGTACTCGATACCTCCCAGGACATAGGGGGTGACCCCACTGGCGGCGATGCCCACCAGGGCATCCTGTCTGGATAATCGGCGCTCCTGAAGGTCCAACGCCGCCTGTTCACGGCGATCCTCGGCCCCCTCCACAGCCTGAAAGACGGCATGGGCACCGCCGGCGATCAGGGCCTGGACCAGTTCGGGTGGAGTATTATACGTGGGGGGGCATTCAGCGGCATCGAGAATTCCGAGCCGGCCACTGGTGCCGGCACCCAGATAAAAGAGCCGGCCACCCCGGCGTATGGCCTCGACCACCAGCTCCACGGCGCTGGCAATGGCGGTCAATTCCCGCTCAACCGCCAAGGCGACCTGTGCATCCTCCCGATTGATGAGGGCCAGGATGCCGAGGGTGGGTAACTCGTCGATGTGCTCACTGGCCGGATTGCGCTGTTCGGTGAGCAGGTCTGCCCAGGAAACGCCGTTCATAGCCAAAAAAGAGCCAGGCAGAGAACCGGAATGGCACCGACGCAGAAACCGACGAGAATGAGCAGCAGGATCCATCCCAGGACCATTTCTGTGGTTTTGAGGCACAACTGAATAGCCCTAGTCATGCGCGCAGGGGTGAGGGATGGCAAGCAGGGGAAACAAAGCGGGGAGAAATGAGGATCTTCCAGGAAAGGAGAGAGGTTTGTCAAGCACCTGGGGGGCCTCTATATTTCTATAAATATGCAACTAGATGCGCCGGTTCGCCAGATACTTTTTTCCCGGGTGGAGGCGATGATGGATATCCTGCCCAAACACTATGACCCACAGGCCCTTGAGGAGCAGTGGTACGCCCACTGGGAAAGCCGGGGTTTCTTTCGCGCCGAGACGGATTCCGGGCGCACCCCCTTCTGTATCACCATCCCTCCCCCCAATGTGACTGGCGAGCTGCACATGGGCCATGCCATGCAGCACGCCATCCACGATGCCGTGGTGCGCTGGAAGCGCATGCAGGGGTACGAGACCCTCTGTCTGCCCGGGACCGACCACGCCGGCATCGCCACCCAGATGAAGGTGGAGGAGGAGCTGGGCCGCACCGAAGGAAAGAACCGGTACGACTTGGGCAGGGCGGCTTTCCTGGAGCGGGTCTGGATCTGGAAGGAGAAGTACGGAGGCGCCATCCTCAGCCAGATGCGCAAACTCGGGCTCAGCTACGACTGGAGACGCACCCGCTTCACCCTCGATAAGGAGTATGCCGAGGCGGTGCTGAGGGCTTTTGAGCGGTTTGCCGGAAAGGGGTGGATCTACCGGGGCACCCGGATGATCAACTGGTGCCCCTCGTGCGGGACGGTCATTTCGGACCTGGAGACCGAAGAAGGGCTGGTTCAAGGCAAGCTGTGGCATATCCGCTATCCCGGGGCGGAGGGGGGGCCAGACGTGGTGGTGGCCACCACCCGGCCCGAGACCATGCTGGGGGATACCGGGGTGGCGGTGCACCCAGCTGACCTGCGGTGGCAGTCAGCGGTGGGGAAGCTGGTGAGGCTGCCGCTGATGGACCGGCTCATCCCCATTGTCCCCGATGAGTACGCAGACCCGGAGATGGGCAGCGGAGCGGTGAAAATCACCCCGGCCCACGATCCAAACGATTACGAGGTGGGCCAGCGCCATCACCTGCCTCAGATCCAGGTCATCGGCTTTGACGGCCACATGACCGAGGCGGCCGGCGCTTACCAGGGCCTGGACCGGCTGGCCTGCCGCCGCGCAGTGGTGCGGTCGCTCGAAGAAGCCGGCCTCCTGGTCAAGGCGGACCCGCACGAACACGCCGTGCCCCATCACGACAAATGCGGTACCGCTATCGAGCCACTGCTCATGGAGCAGTGGTTCATGGACATGAAGGCGCTGGCCTGCGAGGCCCTGCCTTTTATCGAGCGGGGTGAGATTGGGTACACCCCGGACCGTTTTCGCATCTATGCCGCTGAATGGCTGCGCAACATCCGCGACTGGGCCATATCCAGGCAGATCTGGTGGGGGCACCGCATACCGGCCTGGTACTGCCGCACCTGCAGCGGTCCTGGTCTCATACCGCTGGGGGGGATGGAACCAGAACGAGCCCTCGCTGAAGGCAGTTTCAGGGTCTCGGTGGAAAAGGGAGCCCGCCCGGTGGTGGGCATCGAAGCCCCGGGGGTTTGCCAAGGGTGCGGCGGAGCGGCATGGGTACAGGATCCGGATGTGCTGGATACCTGGTTCTCCTCGGCCCTCTGGCCCTTTGCCACACTAGGGTGGCCCCGGCAAACCCGGGAGTTGTCCTGTTTTTACCCGACGGATCTGATGATAACCGCCCGGGATATCCTCCATCTGTGGGTGTTGAGGATGGCCATGACCTCGCTGGAATGCGTCGGCCAGATACCCTTCAGGAGGGTGCTGGTGCATCCCACGGTCCTGACCAAGGATGGCCGGCGGATGAGCAAGAGCCTGGGCACTGGTCTCAATCCTCTCGATCTGGTAAGACTTTACGGAGCGGATGCCACCCGCTTCAGCCTCTTGTACCAAGCCGGGGCGGTACAGGATGTGCGTTTCGATGCCGAAATAAAAGACAACCAGGTGAAATCCTCGGCCATCGCCGAAACCGGGCGCAACTTCGGCACCAAGCTGTGGAATGCCGCCCGCTTTGTCCTGATGAATTTGGAGGATTACGCCCCTGCTGCTCCAGATCAGCACCCAGAGGAGCTGGCAGATCGCTGGATTCTGAGCCGGCTGGCCCGGGTCATTGCCCAGGTCAACGCCTGCCTTGCCGAATACCGCTTCAGCGAAGCGGTGCGCGCCCTCTACGAATTTGTCTGGCACGACTACTGCGACTGGTACTTGGAACTGGCCAAACTCAGACTCTGCGACAAGGGGGGGAAGGGCCAGGTCCAGCAAGTCCTGGTGCAGACCCTGGAACAGGTGCTGCGGTTGCTCCACCCGGTCATGCCCTTCCTGACCGAAGCGCTCTGGCAGGCGCTGCCGGCCTCGGCCCGGCCTGCAGCGCAGGGTCTGATGGTGGCGCCCTGGCCTGAGGAGACTCCTCAGAACCTGGCGCCTGAGGCAGAATCCCAGATGCAGAGCCTGCAGGAATTGGTGACTGCGGTCAGGACCTTGCGCAGCGAGATGAATATCCCTCCAGGGAAGAAAACCAGGGTGGTGATCTCGACCCAGAACCAGCAGGAACTGGCGTCGCTGGAAAAGCAAGGGCGCTATCTAGAGGTGCTGACCAGGGCGGAACCGCTCGAAATGGGGCTTGAGCTGACGGTGCCCCGGGCAGCGGGGAGCAAGGCATTGGGTCAGGTAGAAGTCCATGTGGTCCAGGATACCCCGGCGGATGCAGGGCTGGAACGGCAGCGCTTGGGCCGCGAAATCGCCAAGTTTCAGAAATTGCTGCAGAGCCAGGAAACCAAGTTGACCAACCCACAATTCATCGGGAATGCTCCTCCAGAGGTAGTCGAAAAGGAACGCCAGCGCCGGGCAGAGTACCACCTCGGACTGGCAAGACTGCAGGCCAGCCTGGAAGGGTTGGGAACCTGAGAAAAGAGGGAATATGCGCGCCTTATACCGCTGCGGTGTTGTCTTGGGGGGAATAATCCTGGGGGGGGAGCAATGGGCTGGCGCCCAGGTCGTTCCTGCTCAGACGGCCCCCATCCCCCGCATAATCCAAGTCGCTCGCAATCTCAATCGCGGCAATACCCCGGACAGTCAGAACCAGGAGCTGGTCTACTATCTCGATAAGGGCACCGCGGACAATGTCAACAAAGGAGATGTCCTCAATGTCTACCGCGAGGTGAAGGTAGGGGGGTACTCCATGAGGGTATTTATCGGCACCATGACCATCCTCGACGGGCAGCAAAACTCATCGATGGGGCGTTTTTCCGTCAGCCCTTCTGTATACAATCAACCTTTGATAAAGTACAAGACTGCACTCAAGAGCGACGTGGTGATGCCACGCCTGGCCTTAGACACCAGCGTGCTCTTTGATCAGGGTCAGTTTAACCTCAAACCAGGCTCAGCGACAGAATTTGACAAGGTGGGCACGATAATCAAGACCTTTCCCTCTGCTAAGATCCTCATCTCCGGGCATACGGATTCAGATGGGGACGCCCAGACCAACCTAAAGCTCTCAGAACAGCGCGCCGAAGCAGTGCGCCTGTATTTGATCAATACGTACAGTATTACCGCATCGCGAATTGAGGCCAAGGGTTTTGGTGAAGAACAGCCCATAGTCAACAACGACACCCCTGAAAACAAGACCCTCAACCGGCGCATCGAGATCTCTGTCTGGGAATAAACAGCGCAGCGGGACCGGTTTTCTTTTGCCGATGGGCTTCGACTTTTTCACCATCCACAATCTGGCGACCGAGCTGGATGCGCAATTGTCCGGACGTCGATTGCTTCAGGCCGGCTCAGCAGAGGGCGAACTGGGACTGGGCGCGGAAACCGGAGGACACCTGTACGCCCGACTGGGGCGCGAGGGGTGGGTATGCCTGAGGCCAGGACCCGTGCCCGAGGCGCTGGAATCGAGAGAGGGGAAGGAACGGTATCTGACAGGTGCCCAGGTGGAGAAGATCTGGGTTGCCCCGCGCGACAGACTGCTCTGGCTCAGGCTTTCCCGCACTGACAGCAGTGGCAGCCCTTCGTATGGTCGCTTGGTCTTTGAATTGATTCACCCCCGTTTTCAGGCGTATCTGATCAGTGAGCGCAGCGGGTTGGTACTGGGGGGATGGTGCGGAGCCAGGCAGGGGCGCCTGAGGGTGGGGCAAGCCTATGTTCCTCCGCCTGGTCCGGCGCGTCTCTTGCCCGGAAAGGATACGTTTGGGGCTTTTGTCGATGCCCTGCCGAATGGTGAATTCTCCCCCCAATCCCTGGCCCGCCTGCTGGTGGGGATGGACGCGGTGGTGGCGGGGCAATTGCTCAAGATGGCCGGCATCGAGAGCCAGGAATTACCCGATGGAGAAGCCCTGCGCCGGCTTTGGATGCTGGCAGAGGATCTCTACACGCGTTCTCCTCACCAGGGGGGATATGTATGGTGCGAAGGGGGCGTGGTTCAGTTTTCTGGACTGGAACCAGTCAGTCGAGAAGGGGAGGTGCTGCCCTCGATCAGTCAGGCCATTCTCAGGGTCAAAACAGCCCAGTCGACCTCGCTGCCGGATGGCCGGGAGCTGGAAAAACGCCTGCGCCAGGCTCAGCGTGTCCTGGGACGCCGCCAGCGCGCCCTCAAAGGGGATCTGGCTGAAGCAGATCAGGCCGAAGACTGCGAAAAGAGGGGGAATATCCTTCTGATTCATCTGGGATCTGTGCCCACAGGTGCCGTAAGTGTCGAACTGCCTGATATTTACGATGCCTCGGGTTCCAGCCGGGTAACCATTGAACTCGATCCGCACAGTACGGCTGCAGAAAATGCCGCGCACCTGTTGCGCACCGCCAGGAAATACCGCCAGCGGCGGTCGGTAGTGCCTCTGCTTTTGCGACAGGTTGAAAAACAGCTAGCCGAGGTGGAATCCATGCTTCGGGGAGGAGAGGAGCATCGCGCTGCAGGGGAAAGCTGGCTTGCAGAGCTCGGGATGAACTACCTCCCCGGTGTGCGCCAAGGTGGGGAGGGCAGCGCCCACCCGCGGCGCTATCGCACCTCTACAGGGTGGAGTGTATGGGCGGGGCGCAACAATCGGGAAAATGATCTGCTCTCTCACCGCCTGGCTGCACAGAACGATATCTGGTTCCATGTGCATGGATATCCCGGAGCCCACGTGGTGCTCAGGCGGGAAGGGCGCAAGGAAGAGCCCAGCGCCCAGACCCTCAAGGAAGCAGCTAGTCTTGCCGCCTACTGGAGCAAGGGGAAGACAGCGCGCAAGGTTCCGGTGGTGTATACCCTGGTGAAATATGTGTCAAAACCCAGGGGGGGGATCCCGGGCCAAGCGCTGATCAAGTGCGAGAAGACCCTGATGGTAGAGCCGGGGCTCCTGCCCGAGGAGAAGGTGAGTGTTTAAGACCTGCCAGACTTTGAACAAAACACTTCCAGCGCCCCTGGAGAAGGGGGTGGTGAAAGTGCGGGTCTGAGTAACTGGACTTTAAACAGACTCGCAAGAAGGCTCTCCCGATGAACTCTGATCAGCTGCTCAGCAGGTCTGTGGGATCTGGCAAGGCGGCACTTGTCCTCCTCTTCCTCGCCTGGGCAGGACTCCCTGGCACGGTCTATCCGGCTATCCCTACGGGTCCTACGGGCCTGACAGGGATCAATGTGGCCAATCCCGGCGACGAGGTGGCGATCTACAGCGTCGAGATAGCCAGGGATCCCCCTACTCAAGAGGCCCTGCTGCGAATCAGGATCGTCATCGAGGACCTGAGTATCTCCACCGGGATCGCCAGTACCGACTTCACGGAACTGAGGATGTACGAGAGCATAAATGCGGTCTTGGATGGGGGTGACACGCAGATCGGCACAGTGGCCAGTGGCAGTATCAACATCGGGGCCGAGACCGACATCCCGGCAGGAGCAGCACTCCTACCGGCAGGAGGAGCGCGTTTCTACCTCATCACCGCGGTGATCAGCCCCACCGCTGTCGGGGGACGGATGTTCAAATTGGGTGCGAATAACCTCAACATCGATATCGATCAGGATCCGCCGGGACCACCGGTGGGGTTCGACGGTATCACAGACCAGCAACTGAACGGCCCTGTGGGTGCCAGTGACAACAACCGGGTGGAAATCGCTGGAGGCGGCGCAGGTGGCACGGCTGGCGGTGCCATGGTTGCAGTCCCCTTTGAAGGAGAGTGGCTCCTGCTGGTGGCCATCGCCGGCTTGGGCCTCTACTACCTCCGGCCTAACCGTCGATGAAATGGTTTCCCCTTTCCGGGCTGCAGATTCGCTTCTGTCTGTGGTTCCTGTGCTGTCTATTGCTGCTCGAATGGCTATTCAACCGTTGGCAGCCCTTGGTGGGAGGTCTCTACATGCGCATGATTACGGCAACGGCTGCTGCTTCGCTAAACCTGCTGGGTGTGCCGGTTCGACTTGATACTTCCTCCATCGCAGCTGGTTTCTGCATCCTGGCTTTGGACACCATCACCTTCCAGATCATCCACGAATGCACCGGACTTTTCTCCTTTTTCATCCTGGTTGCCGCAATTGCCGCCTACCCGGCGTCCCTGGTCCAGAAGGGCTGGGGACTGGTGCTAGGCGCCAGTGCCTTCTTTCTCTACAGCACCCTGCGCCTGATAGCACTGGGGGTGGTTGGGCACCTCAGCCCAGGTTGGATCCAGCCCTTCCATCTCTACTTTATGGTGTTGCTCAACCTGGGGTTTATGGTTTTTCTGTGGCTTTTCTGGATAGGTAGGGTTCGGGCATGAGGCAAGGCCGTCCCCAGGGGACTGAGCCTGCTCGTTTCCTGGGGCGCTTTGCACTAGTGGCCCTGGCCCTCTTCGCGCTTTGGAGATTCGGCGAACCCTTCTACACTGCCACCCTGGTCCTACCGGCCAACTGGATCTTGGCCTGCCAGGATCTCCCCCTGGCCTTTGAGCAGCGTGGTCCTAGGCTACTGGTGGCCTGGCGCGCCCCGGAGCACAGGGCAATCCAACTCCAATTCGAAGGCCACGACTTGGTCTATATGAATGCCCTGGCCGCCGCGGCCCTGCTGGCTACCTTGCCCGGCTGGACACCAGGCAGCCGGGCGCGATGGGCCCTGGCCGTGCTGGTGATGCTGTGGGCCATGCACGTGTTCAGCTTGTGCGCAGGGGGGTACAGCGCTGTCCAGGAGTATGTAGCAGGTCTGCCGCCCGAAAAGCGCGCCGAGTTGCGCGGTGCCGGGTGGGAGGAAGGTTCTGCAGGGCGGGCTGCGTTCCTGACCCGGCTGGTGGGCTCATGGGGCATTTGGGGCACTGCAGTGCTCGTCCTGCTGCCCTGGGTGCTATCGGCCTGGCGCTACCTGGGGCTGGACCGCGGATCTTCCCATAGTTAGCCTGTGCCAATTTCAGCAGGGAGAAGCAGGGCGTGTCATTTTTATAGCGCATAACTAATGTTACGTAAACTAATTATCATCACAGGACCCACAGGAGTAGGCAAAACCGCACTCGGCATCGAAATTGCGCTGGAACTGGGGGGAGAGATCATCTCTGCAGATTCACGGCAGTTATACCGATACATGGATATCGGCACTGCCAAGCCGAGCAGGTTGGAACAGGCCCGGGTCAAACACCACTGCCTCGACCTGATAGAACCGGGAGAAAGGTATAGTGCCGGCCAGTTTGCCCAGCATGCGCGGGCCCTCATCGAAAACATGTGGAATCGGCGAATTGTACCGGTCATAGTCGGAGGTACCGGGCTCTATATCCAGGCCCTGCTCGATGGCCTGTGGGAAGAAGAACAACCGGTGGGAGCAGTGCGTGCCGGTCTTTTGCACCGACTGGAAACAGCAGGTCTGGGTGAGCTATACGAGGAACTGGGCAGGGTTGATCCCATCGCTCAAGCTCGTCTCGCAGAAGGAGATACCCAGCGGGTCCTGCGGGCACTGGAATTGGCGCTCAGCACAGGTAGCAAGGGCGGGATCGGCGCCGATCCCTTGGCTTGCACCCCTCTGGCATTCTGTCTGTGCAGGGATCGGGACCACCTGTATCACCGCATTGGGCAGCGGGTGGATGAAATGGTTCAAAAAGGCCTGGTGGCAGAGGTAAAAGACTTGCTGTCCAAGGGGTACAACCGCAGTACCTATGCACTGCAGAGCATGGGGTATGAAGAGGTTTTGGACACCTTAGAAGCCAAGTGCACATGGGAGGAGGCCATCGCCAAGATCAAACTAAACTCCAGGCAGTACGCAAAACGCCAGCTGACCTGGTTCCGCAAGGACCGGAGGTTTCGCTGGATAAATCTCGATACTTGGGGGGTGGAAGGAGGGAGGGAGCGGGTGGTGGGGCAATTCCGGAACCGGATTGGGTTTTAAGCGTTGACACATAGAGATAGCACCCTTATCTTAAAACATGTTCTCAAGTGAAGGCGGTGGAACTTGGTGCCTTCGTCATTTCTTGGGAGCGGGAGTAGTTCAGGGGTAGAACGCAAGCTTCCCAAGCTTGATGTCGCGGGTTCGATTCCCGTCTCCCGCTCCATCTTTTTTCCTATGCCCCTGCCCATTTATCTGCTTTTCCTTCTGGCCTTTTTTCTTACGGCCTGCGGTCCCAAGCATCTTTCTCCCGAATCTCCCCTGGACACTCCGGCCAATCACTACCAGCGCGGCCTGGCGCAGTTGGAGGCCGGCGCACAGATGGACGCTCAGCGGGAGTTCGAGCGGGCCAGTTCGCTCGATCCGGATTTTCCAGGGGCCCAGGTGGGCATGGCGCTGGTGGCGATGGAACAGCAGGATTTCTGGCGGGCACGGCAGGAGGTCGCCAAGGCCTTGCACAAGGACGGCAGATTCACCGATGGCTATATCGCCCTGGGCCGCATCGCCACTGCCGAAGGTGTCCAGCGCGGCTATCCGGTGGAAACCTGGTCCAAAGAGGCCCTGGACGCGTACAAAAGGGCTGCGGAGCGCGACCCGGATAACCCGGCCGTTCCCTACTACCGGGGCCGGTGTCTTTTGGAGGCTATGCAGCTAGAAGCGGCCAGGGCTTCCTTTGCCGAAGCCCTCAAAAAAGCCCGGGGGCCGTGGATCAAGAGGACCCAGGACGAACTGGAGAGGGCGCAACTCATCGAAAGGGTCGCCCCGGGTTCGAGCTGGGGATTGAAGATCGCGCTGCTGCCGCGTATCACCCGTGCCGAACTGGCAGTGTTGCTGATCGAGGAACTCAACCTCGACGAGATGATCCGCCAGCGGCGCGTGCGGCCCAATCCGCCCGGATTCAGAGATCCCAGCCACATCGGCGGTGATACCTTGGCTCAGGCCACGGACCTCTCCTCATCCTGGGCGCGGCCATGGATAGAACAGATCCTCAAACTTGGAGTCGGGGGCCTGGAGACCACTCCCGACCACCGTTTCCAGCCTGGAATGGCCATCGACCGCGCCAGTATGGCCGTGGTGACCCAGGGGATCCTGGTGCTGCTGACGGGAGACCAGGACTTGGCGACCCGCTACCTGGGCGAGGCCTCCAGGTTTCCCGATGTGCGCAGCGATTCCTATGCGTACAGCGCCATCGCGCTGAACGCCGAACGCGGCGTCATCACTGCCGACCAACTCTCGGGGCTCTTCCACCCGGAGGGCCCGGTCTCAGGTGCAGAGGCCTTGCAGATCATCCGCCAGCTGCAAAATGCCGTGCGCCTCGATTTCTGAACCGAAGGGAGTCGGCAATGCGGTACGGAAACCCGGGCTTCGCCGCTGTCTTCGTTCTCCTGGCAGGCGTCTCTGGTGGTGAGGCTGTCCATGCAGCGGTGACCCAGACCCTCAGGTCCACCGGTACCGGAGGGATCGTGGGGCAGGATCAGGCCAGCGCTTTTGA
>JACPJE010000214.1 GCA_016187725.1 Candidatus Latescibacterota bacterium | reverse complement strand
TGCCATCGCCGACCAGGCCGTGTGGTCCAACCTGGCCATCGGCGCCCTGGCGTTGATCGCCGGCTTCGCCTTCAGCGTCCTGCTCTCCCGCCGCCTGGTCCGCCCCCTGCGCCAACTGGTGTTCACCGCCCAGCGCATCGGCGAAGGGCAGTACGAGGCCCAGGTGCCGGCCACCGGCAACGACGAGCTGGACCAGCTGGCCGGAGAGTTCAACGCCATGGCCGCCAAACTGCAGGCCTACCACCGCCTCAACGTGGACCAGCTCATCGCCGAGCAGCAGAAGAACGAGGCCATCCTGCGCAGCATCGAGGACGGCCTGATGGTGGTCGATGCCCGGTTCAGGATCGCCAACATCAACCGCGCCGCCCTCCGCCTGCTCCAGGTTTCGCCCGAGGGGGCCGTCGGCCAGCCCCTGCACCAGCTCATCGCCGACGCCCGCCTGCTGGCCAAGGTCAGGAAGGCCGCCGAAACCGGCCAGCCCCCGCCCGCCTCCGAGGAGGCCGACCTGCTCACCCTGGAGGGCCACCCCGAGCCCCGCTACCTGCTGGTCGCCATCACCCCGGTGCACCTGCGCCACGACGAGATGGTGGGGGTGGTGCTGCTTCTGCGCGACGTGACCCGGCTCAAGGAGGTGGAGCAGCTCAAAAGCCAGTTCGTCATGACCGCCTCCCACGAACTCAAGACCCCCCTGACCAGCATCGGCATGAGCATCGAGCTGCTGATGGAAGGGGCGACCGGCCGGCTGGACGAACGGCAGAACCAGCTTTTGGCCGCGGCCCACGCCGAGGTGGGGCGGCTCAAGCACCTGGTGGAGGAGTTGCTGGATCTCGAAAGAATCGAGGCGGGCAGGATAGACCTGGAATTCGACCGGGTGACGGTGCCGCTGCTGTGCGAGCGGGTCAGACAGATCTTCGGGCCTCAGGCCCAGGCCCAGGGGGTGGAAATCCGCACCCAACTGCCCCCCGAGTTGCCGGCGGTCAGGGCCGACGCCAACAAGATCACCTGGGTGCTGACCAACCTGGTCTCCAATGCCCTGCGCTACGTGGGCAGGGGCGGCCACATCTACATGGAGGCCAGGCAGCTCAACGACCAGCTCCACCTGGCGGTGCGCGA
This sequence comes from Candidatus Latescibacterota bacterium, assembly GCA_016187725.1. Taxonomy (GTDB): domain Bacteria; phylum Latescibacterota; class UBA2968; order UBA8231; family UBA8231; genus SICG01. Next base: position 4,599 of record JACPJE010000214.1, on the reverse strand, counting down.
CGACGGGATCGGCATCCCCCCGGAATACCAGTCCAGGATCTTCGACAAGTTCGTGCAGGTCCGGGGCGAGGCCGAACACCAGGGCGCCGGCCTGGGCCTGGCTATCTGCAGGGAAATCGTCCGGGCCCACCGCGGCGCCATCTGGGTGGAATCGTCCCCCGGCGCCGGCAGCACCTTCACCTTTACCCTGCCCCTCGCCGACTAGGACAAGACATGGAGCAGCCCGCCACTCAGGCCGAGCACTCGGACGGCCTGCACCACAATCCCCTGCCGGTCCTGATCCTGGGCGCCCTGGGCGTGGTCTACGGGGACATCGGCACCAGTCCCCTCTACGCGCTGCGGGAGTGTTTCGTCGGCACCCACGGCCTGCCCCCCACCCAGACTGCTGTCCTGGGCGTCCTCTCGCTCATCTGCTGGTCCCTGGTGGTGGTCATCACCCTCAAGTACCTGGTCTTTGTGCTGCGGGCTGACAATGGCGGCGAGGGCGGCATCCTGGCGCTGATGGCGCTGGTGACCTCGAAACAGCCCAAGCGCGGCTGGGTGCTGGTCGCCCTGGGGGTGTTCGGGGCTGCCCTGCTCTACGCCGACGGCATGCTCACCCCGGCCATCTCGGTGCTCAGCGCCGTCGAAGGGCTGAGCATCGCCACCCCCTTGTTTCAGCCCTACGTGCTGCCCCTCTCCATCGCCATCATGCTCATCCTCTTCTCCTTTCAGCGCTTCGGGACCGGGAAGATCGGGACCGTCTTCGGCCCCATCGTGCTTTTGTGGTTCGCCGCCATCGGCCTCACCGGGGCCCTCTCCATCGCCCATACCCCGGGGGTGCTCAAAGCCGTGGACCCGCGTTACGCCTTCCACTTCTTCGCCGCCGAGGGCTGGCGCGGCTTTGCCGTGCTGGGCGCCGTCTTCCTGGTGGTCACCGGCGGGGAGACCCTCTACGCCGACATGGGACATTTTGGCCGGCGCGCCATCCAGTGGGGCTGGTTCTGCGCCGCCCTGCCCTGCCTGCTGCTCAACTACTTCGGCCAGGGCGCCCTGCTCTTGCGCGCCCCGGAGGCCGTGGTCAATCCCTTTTATTTTCTGGTTCCCTCCTGGGGCCTCTTCCCCATGGTGGCCCTGGCCACCATGGCCACGGTGATCGCCTCCCAGGCGGTGATCTCCGGGGCCTTTTCCCTCACCCGCCAGGCCGTGCAACTGGGGTACTGCCCCCGCCTGGAGATCCGCCAGACCTCCACCAGCGAGATCGGCCAGATCTACCTGCCCACCATCAACTCGATGCTGATGGTGGGGACCATCTTCCTGATGCTGCTCTTCCGCGAGTCGGGGAATCTGGCCGCCGCCTACGGCATCGCCGTCTCCACCACCATGTTCTTCACCACCCTGCTCCTCTACAGCGCCGCCCGCCAGGTCTGGTCCTGGCGACCCCTGGCGGCCCTGGCCCTGATCGGCTTTTTTGTGGTCCCCGACCTGGGCTTCCTCGCGGCCAACCTGCTCAAGGTCCACGACGGGGGCTGGCTGCCCCTGCTGATGGCCAGCGCCGTGTATCTGTTGATGTCCACCTGGGAGCAGGGCCGCAGCTTTCTGCGCGCCCGCATCCAAGAGATGCTCCTGCCAGTGGAACTCTTCCTGCAGGAGGCCGCGGACCACGCCCCCCTGCGCGTGCCCGGCGTCGCGGTCTTTCTCAGCGGCAACCCAGGGGGCGTCCCCATCACCTTGCTGCACAACTACAAACACAACAAGGTGTTGCACGAGACCATCATCTTGTTGACCGTCCAGACCGCCTCGGTTCCCTACCTGGACCCCGAGGAGCGGGCCGAACTGAGCTGCCTGGGCGAGGGTTTCTACCGGCTCATCCTGCGCTACGGGTTCTGCGAGATGCCGGACGTGACCGCCGAGTTGTCCAAGATCCAGACCGAAACCTTCACCTTCGCGCTGATGCAGGCCACCTTCTTCCTGGGCCGGGAAATCCTGGTGATCCGCCGCCATTCGCACTGGTCGGCCTCCCGCTGGCGCCGCCGGCTCTTCTCCTTCCTCTCCCACAACGCCTGGGACGTGACCCAGTTCTTCCGCATCCCGCCCAACCGGGTGGTGATCCTGGGCCTTCAGCTAGAAGTGTGAGCCCTCACTCCTGGAAGAGCACGGTGGACAGGTAGCGCTCACCCCCGTCGGGCAGGATGGCGGCGATGGTCCTGCCGGCGAACTCGGCCTGGCGGGCCAGGCGCAGGGCCGCCGCCACCGCCGCCCCGCAGGAGATGCCGCTGAGGATCCCCTCCTCGCTGGCCAACCGCCGCGCCACCTCCACGGCCTCTTCGCTGGACACCTGCTCCACGCGGTCCACCATCTCCAGGTCCAGCACCCCGGGGAGGAAGCCAGCCCCGATGCCCTGGATCTTGTGGGGGGCGGGCTTGAGTTCAAGGCCGGCGCGTTTCTGGGTGATGATGGGACTCTCCTGCGGCTCCACCGCCACCGAGAGGAGTTGCTGGCCCCGGGTGCGTTTGAAGTACCGCGAGACCCCGGTGATGGTCCCCCCGGTGCCCACCCCGCTGACCAGCACGTCCAACTGGCCGCCGGTGGCCTCCCACAGTTCGGGGCCAGTGGTCTTCTCGTGGATGGCCGGGTTGGCCGGGTTCTCAAACTGCTGGGGCATGAAGCTGCGCCCCGGATCAGCGGCCAGCAGCTCCTCGGCCCTGGCAATGGCCCCCTTCATGCCCTGGGGACCCGGGGTGAGCACCACCTCGGCGCCCAGGGCGGCCAGCACCTTGCGCCGCTCGATGCTCATGGTCTCGGGCATGGTGAGCACCACCTTGTACCCCCGCGCCGCGCCGACAAAGGCCAGGGCGATGCCGGTGTTGCCGCTGGTGGGCTCGACGATGGTCATGCCGGGCCTGAGCAGGCCCCGCTCTTCAGCGTCCCAGACCATGGCCGCGCCGATGCGGCACTTGACCGAGTAGGAGGGATTGCGCCCCTCGACCTTGGCCAGCACCGTGGCCCCGGCGCCCTGGGTGAGCCTGTTGAGCCTCACCAGGGGGGTGTTGCCGATGGAGAGCGAGTTGTCTGCGAAATAGCCGGCCATTTCTGCCTCTTCCTCTGTGGTTTGGGACCAGCCTCAGCGGGGCTGTGGTCCATGGTGAAGGTCGCTGCGCCTCAGCAATCCCGGCGTCTGGCGATCTCCTCCCTGGCGATGTGCACGGCGCGGCGCGCCTTGCCCAGGTCGCCGTGGAGGGTGTAGACATCGCGGACAATGAACTCCACCCCCACCCCCCGGGTCAGTTCCAGGGTCTCGCGGATATGGGAGGCCCACTTCTCCTCATCCAAGCTGACGTCCACGCCCAGCAGGTTGGGGTCCGGCTTGCGCGAGAACACGATCTCAGCGCCCTGGAGCGCCTCGGCCATGAAATGCTGGTCGCACCAGCGGGAGATGGACACCTTTTTCAGGTGGGGCAAGTGCTGGAGGTCTTCCCAGAAAGGGTGGGCCGGCTCGCAGCAGCCGTAGTAGAGCAGCCCCATGGGCTCGCACACCTGGCGGTAATAGGGGAAACAGAACTCGCGGAACATCGCGGGTGAGACGCCGACCGTTTCCTGACTGTTGGCATTGCCCCACATGTCGCCCAGGCGGGCGGCAGCGCCATTGGCGCCGGGCCCGGGCAGGGCGGTGGTGTAGTTGTAGCTGGAACCAAAGCTGGCCTGGTTGCCGTTGTTGACCCGCAGCAACCCCTCCCCCTCGGCCCAGCGCATCACCCGCAGCGCATTGTCGCGCAGGAACGCCATCAGCCGGTGCAGGTCCTCAGGGTTGTCGTACATGGCCGTGAAAAAAGCCTCCATGCCCATCAACTCGATCACCCGATGGGTGAGCATGGAGCACCCGAACAGGCCGGTGCGGATCTCCACCGGCAGGCAATCCCCCAGGAGATCTTCCAAAAAAGACTTCCAGGCTGAGGTCTGTTCCCGATCCACCTGGCAGACGGCGGGCTGCAGCAGGTGGAAGTCCTCCTTCAGGTCCTTGATCGGATGAAGGAAACGAAAGCCGGTCTCAACCCCCTCGGCGTCTTTGACCATCTCCCGATCTATCCTCACCCCCATTTCATCGATGTCCACCACCCAACCGATGTCAAAGGTGTCGGGGATCACCTTGTCGTCGTCGATCAGTTCGTGGTTGCGGATGTTCCGCAGGAGCTGGCGCTCCACGGTCCTGCCGGTCTGGGAAGCGCAGCGCCACACCCCTGCGGGCATGAAGTCGCGGTCAAAGGTCCCGGTTTCGATGACCACCGGGGGCCGCGCATCGGGTTTCCCATCATTCAGGTCGTACCACATTTGTTTCCGCTCCGCCATTACCGGCAGCGCGGCGTATTTGGCCTGCTTGCGCGCCAACTCGCGCAGGTACAGGCTTTCGCTATCGGGAAGGTCCCATTTCATCTTGTTCTCCCTGGGTTCGGATCCATGCCTTGGCCCTACAGGGTGAAATAATAACAAACTGCGGCCCTGAAGGCCGGCAGCGGCCGGACCGGGGCCCTGCTCAGGACTGCCGGTAGAACTGCTCGGCATTGTGGACCGGCAGGTAGCCGATCTCCTCCGCCGGGGTCTTGATGTCGAAGATCAGGGCCC
>JACPJE010000213.1 GCA_016187725.1 Candidatus Latescibacterota bacterium | reverse complement strand
CCACGTCCACCTGCGCGAACCGGGCTTCGAGCACAAGGAGACCATCGCCAGCGGCACGGTGGCGGCCGCGGCCGGCGGCATCTGCGCCGTGGCGGCCATGCCCAATACCCATCCCCCGCCCGACACGGCCGGGCGGGTGGAGGAGGCCCGCCGGCGCGCTGCTCATGCACCGGTGCGCGTGTACCCCATCGCCTGCATCACCCTTGGCCGCCAGGGCAAGAGCTTGGCGCCCCTGGCAGAACTGGCCCGGGCCGGGGCCGTGGCCTTTTCGGACGACGGCGATCCGGTGGAGGACGAGGGGCTGATGCGAAGCGCGCTCGAACTGGGCCGCCAGTTGGGCATCCCGCTCTTCCCCCACGAAGAGGTCAAGGCCATCACTGCGGGGGGCTGCATGCACGAGGGGCAGGTCTCGGCCCGCCTGGGGGTGAAGGGCATGCCCGCCGCCGGAGAAGAAGCGCTCATCGCCCGGGACCTGGAGCTGGTCCGCCAGACCGGCGGACCCCTTCATATCGCCCATATCAGCACTGCCGGCACCGTGGAACTGGTGCGCCAGGCCAAGGCCGAGGGCCTGCCAGTGACCTGCGAGGTGCTGACCCACCATTTCGCCCTCACCGACGAGGAAGTGGCCCGCCAGGGCACCCAGGCCAAGATGAGCCCTCCCCTGCGCAGCGGGGCCGACGTGCAGGCCATGCTGCGCGGCCTGGCCGAAGGGGTCATCGACACCATCGCCACCGACCATGCCCCGCACTCGGCCGAGGAGAAAAAGCGCCCCCTGGAGCAGGCCCCCTTTGGCATCGTGGGCCTGGAGACCGCAGTGGGCCTGACCCTGACCCATCTCGTCCACACCGGCGTGCTGGACCTTTTTCAGGCCATCGAGAAATGGACCTGGGCCCCCTCGCGCATCCTCCGCCTGCCCGGCGGCCACCTCAGCCCGGGCGGACTGGGGGACGTGACGATCATCGACCCGAACAAGGAATGGACCGTGGATGCATCCCAGTTCCGCTCCAAATCGCGGAACACACCATTCAACGGTTACAAACTCAAGGGCAAGGCCGTGGCCACGGTGGTGGGCGGGAAGGTGGTCTACAGTGAGTTGGGAGGATAGCTCTGTGAGCGCTAGCGGCGGGGAGATGACCCTGGAGACTTTTTCCGGGGAGTGGACGGGAAGGGAAGTCCGCGTGGCCGGGCGGCCGGGTAGCGGAGCGATAAGCGAGCGAGGGGGCAGGACGCGCCTTGGAAAAAGCCGGAATGGGTCGCTCACCGACGCGGTATTTCGCTAGTGTGAACCACTAGCCTGAAACGCGTCCTTCAGATGCGTGATCTGCGGCTCGCCGCTGCCGAAGACCACCGCGATCACGTCGAAGCGGAGCTCCTGTCCCCGGACCCGATGGCGCTCGCAGTAGTGCCGCGCGGCCCGCACCAGGTGGACCCGCTTGGCCGCGTCCACCCGTTCCTCCGGATACCCCAGCCCGCCCTCCTCCCCGCTCTTCACCTCCACAAAAACCAGACAATCCCCCTGGCGGGCCACCAGGTCCAGTTCCCCGCCCGCCCCCCCGGTACCGGCGTTTGAGGATCTGGTACCCGCGCCCCTCCAGAAAGGCGGCGGCCTCCGCCTCGCCGCGGGGCCCCGTGCCGGCCAGGCGCTGCCGGCGCGCCCGGTACAGGAGGCGCAGTTCGTCCAACTCCCCCGGCTGCAGCTCCACGGCCCCCTCCTTGATATAGTGGGCGAAACGCTCCAGTTCTGCCGGATGCTGGCAACTCGCTATACCCTCCTTGAAGAGACAGAAACTCGGCGAGGCTTTCCTGGTCCTGGCCACCGGGGCAAAGGAGAACCGGTGCAGAGGGCAGGGCCCCTGGGCCTGGAGAGCTTCCAGGTGCCGGGGACTGCCGTAGCCTTTGTGGGCGGCAAAACCGTAGCCCGGGTACTGGAGGTCGTATTCTACCATCAAGCGGTCGCGGTGGACCTTGGCCACCACCGAGGCCGCGGCGATGGACAGGGAGCGGCTGTCCCCCTCGACTACCGCGGTCTCTGGATAGGGACTGCCGGGCCGATGACTGCCGTCCACCAGCACCTGCCCGGGCGCCTCCCCCAGTTGGGCCAGGGCCAGGCGCATGGCCTTGAGGGAGGCCTGGAGGATGTCGATCTGGTCGATTTCGGCGGCTTCGACCTGGCCGATGCCCAGGGCCTGCGCCTGGGCGGCGATCTGGGTGGCCAGGCGCTCCCTTTTCCCCGGGGAGAGTTTCTTGGAATCGTCCAGGCCGGGCAACTGGACGCCCTGCTTGAGGACCACGGCAGCGGCCACCACCGGGCCGGCCAGACAACCCCGACCCACCTCGTCCACCCCGGCGACCCGGGCACAACCCTGCGCCCACCAGCGCTGCTCCAGTTCCAGCAGGCGCCCCTGGCGCGCCTGCTCCGCCTCCCGCCGCTGCCACTGCTGCCGGCGGCGGACCCCCAGCCGGCGCACCCCCAGGCGCGGGTCCCGCTCCAGCAGGGCCCACAGTTCCAGATCGGGGCCGCTGCGCTCCACCCAATCCCGGACCTGGGCCACACTCAGTTCCTGAAGGGTTTCAAAGGTCAGCGAGGGAGGGGAGGGATCTTGGGTTGACACTGGGACAGGCCCTGTTATATTTCAGGCGGAAACAATAATTTCGAGGAGAATTGCCATGAGACGCTGGGTGGCCGCGCTGAGCGCGGTGTCACTGCTTTTGCAGAGTTTTTCCGCTCTGGCCCAGACCCCGCAACCCGCCGCCGCGGAAGTCCGCCTCTACCTGACCGATGGCTCGGTGGTCACCGGACAGCTGGTCTCGCGCAGCAAGGACCTGATCGTGGTGCGCTCCCAGGAGCAGATCTTCACCTTTGAGCCGGGACAGGTGGAGAAGATCGTCACCCCCGAAACCCTGGGCAGCGGCGCCCGCACCATCACCGTCAGGGAATTCCCGTACATCAGCTTCCTGGGCGGCACCGTGGCCTTTGGGCTGCTCTCCTGGCTGCAGTTCGACACTGCCTCGAACCGCGACCGGGATGCGGATCTGAACGAGGAGAACCAGTTGCTGGCCCGCGCCGAGAAGCTGCGCGACAAGGCCGACCGGGCCCGACTGCTGGGCTGGAGTTCGGCGCTGCTGGCCACCGGCAGCCTGGGCATCGCCCTGTACCCGCACAAGGCCACCCGCCGCGTCTTTCCCGAACTCTCGCTGGAAAGCGGCGCCCCCACCCTGGTGTTGAGCTATTCGTTCTAGTCCCGGCGCTGGCGGCGCAAGAGGCGCAACTCCTCCTCCATCGCCTCGATCTTCATGTTCTGCAGCCGCATGATATCGCGGTAGAGATGGGCGCGTTCCTCCTGCGCCCCCAGGGCCCGGCGCAGGGTTTCGAGGTGGCTCAGCACCAGGTCGAGCTGGGCTTCCTCAGCCTGTCCCGCCGCTGACTTGGCGCGCAGTTCGGCGGGCATGAAGGCCGCCGAACTCTGGCGCAACTCGCCCCACTTGTCCTCGATGCGCCGATCCAGTTCCTCCGCCTCCCCCGAGCGCAACTGGGAGCGCTGGGCTCCTTCCTCCAGGGCGGCGGCGAATTTCCCTTTCTCCGGGCGGGCGGCGGGGAGGTCCTCGCTCTCCTCCTCTTCCTCGGCCCGCCGGCCCCGGCGGTGCCACCACCACATGATCCCCAGGCCCAGCACGCACACCCCGGCCACCCCCGCCAGATAGACCCACAGCACATCCTCCACCGGCTGCCTGGGAGGCTCGGGCTCGACTGCCGGGTCGCTGGCGGGCTCCGGGGCCCTGGGTGTCTCCCCCCGGGAAAGGGCCTGGTACTTGCCGGCGCTGTCCGGCTCGGACCTGAGCTGGTAGATCTCGCCCAGGCGCGAGAACACCGCCCGGTTGCCCGGACTTTTCTCCAGGGCCTTGTAGAGCTGTTGCAGGGCGGCCGGGTACTCCCCCAACTGCTCGTGCGCCTGGGCGGCGTGGACCAGGGCGTTGAGGTTTTCGGGGTCCTGCTGCAGCGCCTCTTCAAAACTGTGGAGCGCTGCGCTGTAGTTGCCCTCCACCTCGTGCTGCAGCCCCTCGGCATAAGGGTTGCGCTTCAACTCCTCGGCCGAGGGCTCGGGTGAGGATGGTGCGGGCTCCGGCTCGGGGGCGGGCGCCTGGCGGCTGGCACGGGCCGGAGCCGAGGGGGCGGGCTCTTCCGCCTGGGGGCGGGCCTCCTTGGAGCGAGCGGCCTTGGCAGATTTGGGCGCCGGGGCATCCTCGCGCTCCACCACCAGGGTATGGTGCACCCAGCCGTTGCGCCCGTCCGGCAGCTTCACCTGGTACCAATCCCCCTTGCGCCTCACCTTCTCCAGTTCCTCACCCTGCACCACCACCTCGACCTTGTCGGACTGCACGGTGGCGTCGCTGCGGATGGTGACCTGGGGGCGGTTGGCCACCAGCACCGCCCAGGAAGGGGTGGCCTGCAGCCCGAGGGACAGGGCGATGGCGAAGAAACCTAGTCTGGTCACTGGGCAGGATGCTTTTTCTGCAGGTAGTGCAGCAGGGCCCGCAAGCCCAGCACGTAGCTGAAGGCCCCAAAGCCGGCGATCTGACCCACGCAGACCGGGGCGATGACCGAGTGATGGCGGAACTCCTCGCGGGCGTGGACATTGGAGAGGTGCACCTCGACGGCAGGCAGAGCCACGGCGGACAGGGCATCGCGCAGGGCGATGCTGTAATGGGTCAGGGCACCGGGGTTGATCACCAGTCCCTGGGCCCATTCGCGGCCCTGGTGGATGGCGTCCACCAGCGCCCCCTCGTGGTTGGACTGCAGGGTGCGCACCTCGGCTCCCAGGCTCCGGCCCTCGGCCTGCACCGCTTCGTCGATCTGGGCCAGGGTCTCCTGGCCGTAGATGCCCGGCTCGCGGGTGCCCAGCAGATTGAGGTTGGGGCCGTGCAACAGGAGGATCCTATGGCTCAAGCTGCCCCCCTTTTTCTAAGAGCCCCTAACAGAATGGAATTCGTCGGCCAAAGCGCGAGCGAGAGACGCAAGGGCAAGGCGCCCAAAAGAGGCGTATTGACTCCCAAATACGCCGACTGAGGGCAACGCAGTCCATTGCGGCTCGCAGCCGCGCGACGCCAGAAGGTCATTTTGTTAGTGGCTCTAAAGTGTGTTCGGCTTCGTGCAGCACCAGGGCGGCCAGCGCCATGCCCGCCGTCTCGCTTCTCAACACCCGCCTGCCCCACGAAAAAATCCGGGCCCCCAGGCGGCGCGCCTCTTCCACTTCCCCTGGGGAAAACCCCCCTTCGGGGCCGACCGCCAGGATCAACCGCTCGGCCGGTCGGTCCTCCAGGCAGCGCCGCAAGCCTTCCCCCCCTGCGGGCACGGCCAGCAGCACCTGCTGCCCGTCCGCCACCCCGGCCCTCACCACTTCTCCCAGCGCGGCCGGGGCAGCGATGAAGGGCATACAGGAGCGGCCGCACTGCTTGAGAGCGGCCCGCGCCAGGTGTTCCCAGCGGGCCGGCTTGTGTCCCGATCCCGGCCGCACCACCCCCCGCTCGCTGAGCAGGGGAACCACGGTTGCCACTCCCAACTCGGTGGCCTTTTCTACCAGAAAGTCGAAGCGCTGCCCCTTGACCAGCGCCGCGGCCAGGGTGAGGCGCACCGGGCTTTCGCCCCGGTCCTGCTGACTGGCCAGAATCTGGCCCCGCACCTCATCCCGGTCCAGGGCCTCGATGCGGACCTGGTACCAGTTCCCCGCCCCGTCGACCACCTCGACCACCTCGCCCTGCCGGTGCCGCCGCACCCGCGCCAGATGGTGGGCCTCCTCCCCGCGCAACACCAAGGTGTCATCCTGTACATCGGCGGGGTCCACCAGGAAGCTCGCCATCTCAGGCCACCCGCAACGCCGCCATGGCGATCCACTCGTTGCGGCGGCGCATCTGGCGCCGGCAGCAGATCGCCGCCAATTCCAGGTCTGCCGCGAAATAGGCGCTCAGACGGGCACACTCGCCCTCCTCCTCCACCTGCAGGCCGCAACTGCCCAGGTCGAAGCACCAGGCCGAGACCACCTCGGCGAGGTCAGAGGGCACCGCGATGGTCAGGCAGTGCCAGCCTTCAGCGGGATTCACAGGTGTCGGTCCAGTATTGCTGCTATGATAAGGATGCGCGCGCAAAAGCGTCAAGCGCGGGGAGAACAGCGAGGTGCTGCTAGAGCGGGGAGGCCAGCCGGCGCACCGCCGCCTCCAGTTTGGCGGCGATGTCGGCAAAGGCCCGGCCAACGGGTGAATCCGGGGCCGCCAGGGCAATGGGCCGCCCCTGGTCGCCGGCGGCGCAGATGGCCGCTTCGAGGGGGAGTTCCCCAAAGAACTCGATCCCCAGCTGCCGTGCCGCTTCGCGGCCCCCGCCGTGGCCGAAGATCTCGTGGCGGGCCTGGCACTGGGGGCACAGGTAGTAACTCATGTTCTCGATCAGGCCCAGGGTCTCCACCTCCACCTTCCGGAACATGGCGATGCCCCGCTCCACGTCCTGCAGGGCCACCTCCTGCGGGGTGGTCACCACCACCACGCCGGAAAGTTCCACGGTCTGGCTCAGGGTGAGGGGGATGTCCCCGGTGCCCGGGGGCAGGTCGAGCAACAGGTAATCCAGCTCGCCCCACTCCACCTGGCTGAGGAACTGCTGCACTGCCTGGCCCAGGAGCGGCCCGCGCCAGATCACCGGGGCATCCTCGCCGGTCACAAAACCGATGGACATCAATTCCACGCCCTCTTTGGATAGGGGGCGGATCTTGCCGGCCGGGGTGATGGTCGGCTCCTGGCGGACCCCCATCAGCAGGGGCAGGCTGGGCCCGTAGATGTCGGCGTCGAGCAGGCCCACCCGCGCCCCGCTGGCGGCCAGGCTGAGGGCCAGGTTGACCGCCACGGTCGATTTGCCCACCCCGCCCTTGGCGCTGGTCACGGCAATGGCGTTGCGCACCCCGGGCAGCAGTTCGCCGGCGGCCAGGGTCCTGGGTCTGGGGGGCTCCCCCTGGTTGCTCATCCGCCGAAGGCCTCGCGCATCTTCTCGAAAAAGCTCTTGCCCTCCTCGGCGGCGCGCCGCTGTTCCAGGCGGGACAACTCCTCGAATAACCGGCGCTCCTGATCGCTCAACTGCGAGGGGCTGACCACCACCACGTCCACCAGCAGGTCGCCCACCCCACGGCCCTCGACGTCGGGTATGCCCTTGTTGGACAGGCGCAGCACCCGCCCAGACTGGGTTCCTGGCTGGATCTTCAGCCTGGCCTTGCCGGTCAGGGTGGGCACCTCCACCTCATCGCCCAGGGCCGCCTGACTGAAGCTGACGGGCAGCCGGTAGTGCACGTCGTTGCCCTCGCGGATGAAGTGGGGATGCTCCTTTTCCTCGATGAAGACCAGGCAGTCGCCCGGCGGCCCTCCGCGCGGACCGGCGTCCCCCTGGCCGCGCAGCGGGATGTAGTTGCCGGAACTGACCCCGGCGGGGATGCGGACCGAAAGCTGACTGGTGCCCCGCCGCACCCCCTCGCCCTCGCAATCGCGGCAGCGATCGCGCACCACGCTGCCCTCGCCGCCACAGGTGGGGCAGGGAGTCACCACCATGGACTGGCCGAAGAAGGAACGGGCCACCTGCTGCACCTGGCCCATGCCACCGCAGGTCTTGCAGGTCTCCTTGCCGCTGCCTTCCCTGGCCCCCGAGCCCTTGCAGGTCTCGCAGCGCTGGAGCCGGCTCAGCTTGATCTTCTTCTCCACCCCGGCGGCGATCTCCTCCAGGGTGAGTTCGATGGCGATCTTGAGGTCGCGGCCCTGGGGCGGCCCGGCCGGACCGCGCCGCCGCCGCGCGCCCCCGCCGAAGAGGCTGCCCAACAAGTCGCCGAAGAGGTCCTCGAAGTCGCCGGCGTGGGTAAAATCGGACCACTGGAACCCGCCGCGGCTGAAGTTCGCCTCCACCCCGGCGTGGCCAAAGCGGTCGTACGCCGCCTTCTTCTGGGCGTCGCTGAGCACCTCGTACGCCTCCGAAGCCTCCTTGAAGCGCTCCTCGGCCTCGGGGTTGTTGGGATTGCGGTCGGGATGGTACTTGAGCGCCTGCTTGCGGTAGGCGCCCTTGATGTCATCCTGGCTGCTCTCCTTGGAAATGCCGAGAACTTCGTAATACTCCCGCTTGGCCATCGGTGCCTAGTTCTTCTTTTTGTCCTCGTCGACCACTTCGAAGTCAGCGTTGACCGCCCCACCCTCGGCCTTTTCCGGGCCGGGGGCAGCGCCGGGCGGCTGTTCCTGGTCGCCGGCCTTCTGGTAGATTTTTTCGGAGAGTTTGTGGGCCTGGGTCTGGAGGGTCTCCATGGCCTTGTCGAGGGCACTGT
>JACPJE010000129.1 GCA_016187725.1 Candidatus Latescibacterota bacterium | reverse complement strand
GAGATCTCCTGGGCGCAGGCCGAAGCAGGGGTGAAAGGGGGCGCCTACGATCTGGTGTTGTGCCTGGCCCTGCCCGATGTGCAGGTGGTGCAGGGCTGGCAGGTGCCCCGGCTCTTTGTCATGCTCAACATGATCGGCACCGACAGTGGCAAACGCGGGGCCCAGAAGCAGGCCTACGTCGAGAGCCTGAAGCCCCTCTTCAGGGAGATCGACCTGGCCTTCATCTCCGAGAAGAAGCGGCGCGACTGGGGCTGGGAGGCGCCGGTGGTGGTGTCGGGGATCGATCCGGACCTGTACGGCGGGTACACCGGCGAACTCGACCAGGTGCTGCGGGTGGGCAACATGCTCGTGGAGCGGGACCACATGCAGGGTTTCAGCATCCAGGAAGCCATCCTGGGCGACCAGTTTCCCTCTGCTATCGTCGGGATCAATCCCACCCTGCCCCAGGCTCGCCCCTCCGCTTCCTGGGAGGACCTCAAGGAACAGTACCGCCGGCACCGACTTTTGCTCAACACCCTCACCGAGGAACACGAGGACGGCTATAACCTGGCCATGCTCGAAGCGATGGCCACCGGCATGCCGGTGGTCAGCACGCCCAATTCCTCCGCGCCCGTCGCCGATGGCGAGAACGGGTTCATCTCCGGCGACCTGGGCCAACTGCGAGAGCGCATCCGCCAGTTGCTCGCAGATGTGGAACTGGCCCGCCAACTGGGGCAACGGGCCAGGCAGACGGTGGTGGAGCGTTTCAATATCGAGGCCTGTGCCACCGGCTGGAACGAGGTCTTTGCCCAGTGTGTGGCGCGGTGCGGGGCGCCCGCCGGTGCAACCCCCCGTCCGCGTTCGGTGTATCCCGCCCCGGCCCCGGCACCTGCGGGCAAGGGGCGGCGGCTGAAGATCCTGCTGGCCGCTCCGGGCAATCCGCTGTCCACCTCGGCCTACTACGAGCGGGCCTTGCGGCGGGGCCACGAGGTGCTCACCTGCGGCCCGCGCCTCGACGAGGCCATGCTGGGCCAGTGGAAGAACTGGGAAGACCGGCACGCCCTCAAGGCGACCGGATCGGGGGACGTGGACAAGATGGGGTTGCTGGCCCGACTGGTGCGGGAGAACGACCTGCCCCTGCCCTGGGGCAGGGTGGAGGGTCGGGAGGTGGCGGCCCGCCTGCCGCGGGGTTGGCGGCCCGACCTGGTGCTGTGGGTGGACGCCGGCGCCGATTTCCTGTTGACCGATCCGGGTGCTTTCGACTGTCCCACGGTGGCGCTGGTGGGGGACACCCACACCGGCCAGCGCCAGTGGCGCATCGAGTACGCCCGCCAGTTCTCGCAGGTCTTCCTGATGTTCGCCCGCCAGCATATCCCGGATTTCGTCCAGGGAGGCTGCGCCCGGGTCGATTGGCTGCCGGCCGCCTGTGAACCCCAGATTCACCGCTGCTTCGGGGTGCCCAAGGCCTATGACGTGGTTTTTGCCGGCCAGACCCTGCGCCAGTGGCACCCGGATCGGGTGCGGCTGTTGGAAAGGCTCCAGGCCGCCGGCTTCGACCTGCGGGTGGAGAGCAAGATCCTCGAAGAGATGGCCCTGCTCTTCTCGCGGGGCCGGCTGGTTTTCAACCGCAGCCTCAACGCCGATCTGAACATGCGGGTCTTCGAGGCCCTTTCCTGTGGAAGTCTTTTGTTGACCGACCGCCTGCCGGCCGAGGCCGGGCTGGAGGAACTCTTCGCGGACCGCAAGCACCTGGTGCTCTACGGAGAGGACGACCTCGAAGAACTGGCCCGCTACTATGTAGAAAACGAAGCTGAGCGCGAGCAGATCGCCGCCGAGGGCCGGCGCCTGGCGCTGGAGCGGCACACCTACGGGCACCGGGCCGACCAGGTCCTGGCTGCCGTGTTCGGCGAGGGCGCCTGTGTCTCCTGCGTTGCCGGGGATAAGGCCGCAGTCGCGCCAGCCCAGGCTGAGGCCGAATTGCCCGCCTATTTCCGCAACCGTCGACCCGAGCTGGCGGCCTTGGTGCCAGACACCGCCCGCCGCATCCTCGAAGTGGGATGCGCGGCCGGAGAGCTGGGCCGCCACCTGCAGGAGCGGCAGCCGGGGGTCGAGGTGGTGGGGGTGGAACTCAACCCGCAGGCCGCTGATCTGGCCCGCCGTCACCTGGCGCGGGTGATCGAGGGCAATATCGAGGAACTGCCCTTCCTGCCTTTTGCCGAGGGCTATTTCGACTGCGTGGTGCTGGGCGACGTGCTGGAGCACCTGCGTGATCCGGAGGCGGTGTTGCGCCAGCTGCTGGCGTACCTGCACCCGGTCGGGTGCGTGGTCTGCAGCATCCCCAACATCCGCCACCAGTCAGTGATGCTGGACCTGATGGTCAACGGCCGCTGGCGATACCGCGACGAAGGCCTGCTCGACCGCACCCACCTGCGTTTCTTCACCCGAATTGAGCTCGGCGAATTGCTCGACCGCCTGGGGCTGTGCGCCGAGGCCACCACCGCCTCGACCTCCCCGCCGGCCAGGGAGATGGAACCCTTCTTCCAGGCAGTGGCCGGCCTGGGGGGCGACGCCGAGGTCCTGCGTCAGGAGTCTCGGGTCATCCAGTACATCTTCAGGGCGGTGCGCAAGGTACAGCCAACCCCGGCCGCCGGGCCGCGGGCCAGCATCGTCATCCCCCTGTTCAACAAGGCCGAGTTGACCGAAGAGTGCCTGCTGGCCCTGGCCCGCAACACCGGAGACAACCCCGACTACGAAGTAGTGGCCGTGGACAACGGCTCCACTGACTGGACCCCCTATCTGCTGCACGCCTTCGAGGGGGACATCCGGGTGCTGGGCAACGACCAGAACCTGGGCTTTGCCAGGGCCTGCAACCAGGGGGCACAGGCGGCGCAGGGCGAGTACGTGGTGCTGCTCAACAACGACACCCTGCCCCAGCCCGGCTGGCTGGCGGCCCTGGTGCGCCTGGCCGACAGCGACCCGCGCATCGGGGTGGTGGGGGCGCGGCTGCTCTATCCGGGGACCCGCAAGGTCCAGCACGCCGGCCTGGAAATGGTCAAGGGCATCCCCGAGCACGTGTACCGGGGGGGGGATGCCGAAGACCCTCGCGTCATTCGCCAGCGCGACCTGGACATGGTGACTGGGGCCTGTATGCTGGTCCGCCGCGACCTGTACCTGAAACTGGGGGGCCTGGACAGCGAGTACGTCAACGGGGTGGAGGACGTGGACCTGTGCCTGCGGGTGCGCCAGGCCGGGTACCGGGTGGTCTACTGCCCCGAGTCCGTGGTGGAGCACCACGAGGGGGCGAGTGAAGGCCGCTTCGACCGGGTGCGGGAAAATCTACACCGTTTCCAGCAGAAATGGGGCAGGAGCTTCGACGCTGCGGGGCGCTTCATCACTGGCGCCCCGTCGGCCAAACCCCTGCGGGGCAACTGGGAGGGCGGCTTCTTCGTGTACTCCAGCCTGGCCCATGCCAACCGCGAACTGGTGCTGGCCCTGCTGGGCAGGGGAGGCTGCGAACTGGGGCTGATCCACAGCGAGGCCCAGCAATTCGGCGCCGAGGCAGAGCCGCGCTTCGCACCCCTGGCCCAGCGCCTGGGAAGGCTGGGCGGCGAGGTGGATTTCCACCTGCGCCATTGCTGGCCGCCCGATTTCAGCCGGCCCGCCAGCGGCGTGCTGATCCTGATCCAGCCCTGGGAGTTCGGGCGCATCCCGCGCGCCTGGGTGCAACCGCTGCAGGAGAAGGTGGACCAGGTCTGGGCCTATACCAGCTATGTGCGCCAGTGTTATCTGGACAGCGGGATCGCCCCCGAAAAGGTGCAGGTCGTGCCCCTGGGCGTGGACCCGGAGCGCTTCAGGCCCGGACTGGACCCGCTGCCCCTG
This sequence comes from Candidatus Latescibacterota bacterium, assembly GCA_016187725.1. GTDB lineage: Bacteria > Latescibacterota > UBA2968 > UBA8231 > UBA8231 > SICG01. Next base: position 17,649 of record JACPJE010000129.1, on the reverse strand, counting down.
GCCACCCAAAAGCGCTTCAAGTTCCTCTTTGTGGGCGGCACCCTCTACCGCAAGGGCATCGACCTGCTGCTGGAGGCCTATTGCCGGGTCTTCTCGGCCCGGGACGAGGTGTGCCTGGTCATCAAGGACATGGGGGTCAACACCTTTTACCGCAACCAGAACGCCGGCGAACGCATCCGCCATCTGCAGCAGAACCCCGCCAATCCCGAGATTCTCTATCTGACCGAGGATCTGCCGGGAGTGGATTTGCCCCGGCTCTATGCGGCCTGCGGCTGCCTGGTGCATCCGTACCGGGGCGAGGGCTTCGGCCTGCCGGTGGCCGAGGCCATGGCCTGCGGCCTGCCGGCCATTCTCACCCGGGGGGGGGCCTGCGACGACTTTTGCCCGGAGGAGGCGGGGTACTGGGTGGAGGCCCAGCGCCGGCAGGTGCGCTTCGAGCAGGAGACCGCCGGTCCGGCCTGGCTGCTGGAACCGGATCTGGAGATGCTGCAGGCGCAACTGCGCCAGGTCTACGCCGATCCCAGGGCCGCCGGGGAGCGGGGGAAATTGGCCAGCCGCCACGTCCGCACCCATTTCACCTGGGAGCGGGCCGCTGCCCGGGCCCGGCAAATGCTCGAAGACCTGGTGCAGCCCCCGGTTTCCCCTGCGCCAGCGGCGCTCAGCCAGGATGACCAGGCCGCCCTGCACCTGGAGGAGGCCGACCGCTGCCGCCAGCGCCGCGACTGGCGCCAGGCCGCGCTGGCCTGCGAAAAGGCCGTGGCCGCCAAACCCGATTTTGTCGAGGGCATCATGGTGTGGGCCGACGTGCTGATCGAAGAGGGCCAGGCCGCCCAGGCAGTCGGGGTCATTGCCCGCCTGGTGGACCTCGATCCCAACTCCTCTATGGCCCACAATTACCTGGGCCTGGTACAGAGCAAGGCCAGGCAGTGGGCGGCGGCCGGAGCCAGCTTCCGGCGGGCGCTGGAGCTGGAGCCCCGTTTCGCCGAGGCCCTGGTCAACCTGGGGGTCTGGGCCTGGGAACAGGGCCGGGCCCAGGAGGCCCTGGGCTATTTCAAAGAAGCGGCCCAACTGGACCCGGCCAATCGCGAACTGGTGGCCAACCTGGCCCTGCTGCAGGTGCGGGTGGGCCAGCCGGCCGAGGCGGTGGCGGTGCTGCGCCACTACCTGTCCGGTCATCCCGCAGACGCGGAGTTGCAGGGGCAACTGGCCGAGGTGCTGCGGGCCATCGCGGAGCAGAAGGGTGGGAAAAAAGAAAAAGAAGGCTAGCCGGCCGCGCCTCTCGCTGTGCATGATCGCCCGGGACGAGGCCGCCTTTCTGGACCAGTGCCTGGGCAGTGTGCGCGGCCTGGCCGACCAGCTCGTGGTGGTGGACACCGGCTCCGCCGACGCCACTGCCCAGGTGGCCCGGCAGCACGGCGCCCTGGTCCTGGCCCACCCGTGGCAGGGGGATTATGCCGCGGCGCGCAACCTGGCCCTCGAAGAGGCCAGCGGCGACTGGGTGCTGGTCCTCGACTGCGACGAGGTGCTCGCCCGCCCCGACCACCCCCGGCTGCGGCGCCTGCTGGTGTCCTCTGGCCCCATGGCCTACCGCCTGACCACCCGCAACTACACCGACCAGGCCAACCTGGCCGGCTGGGTGGCCTGCCGGGGCGAATATCCCGAGGAAAGGCAGTACCGCGGCTGGTTTCCCACCACCAAGGTGCGGCTGTGGCGCAACCTGCCGGGCATCCGCTTCGCCGGCCAGGTGCACGAACTGGTCGAGGCCTCGGTGCTGGCCCTGGGTGGAAAACTCGCCGACTGCCCGGTGCCGGTGCACCACTACGGGCACACCGAAAAAAAGCGATCCCCTGACCAGTACTTGCAGGCCGGAGAGGAAAAGGTCCGCCAGCAGCCAGGGGATCTGCGCGCCCTCTACGAGCTGGCCCTGGCCTACCGCGACGCTGGCCGCCACGCCCAGGCCCTGCAGACCATCGCCCAGGTGATCGCCGGCCTGGAAGAGCCGGGCCGCCCGGCTGCCCTGTACCTGCAGGAAGAGCTGGCGCTGCTGGTGCAGGCCGACCTGCTCGATCGGCTGGGGCAGGGCACTGAGGCCCTGCAGGCCTATCTGCGCATCGCCGAGCGCTTCCCCCACGCGTACCAGGCTTTCAACAACGCCGGCAGCCTGCTGGAAAGGCAGGGGCGCGCCGAGGAGGCCCTGCGCCGGTACCAGCAGGGGGCGGCCCTGGCCCCCGACAACCAGGTGCTCAGGAACAACCTGGCCCGCCTGCAAAAGCGCCAGCAGGGCGGATGGCGGCTCAGCGTCTGCCTGATCGCCCGCGACGAGGAGGCGGTGCTGCCCCGCTGCCTGGAGAGCGTCCGGTCGGTAGCCGACGAACTGGTGGTGGTGGACACCGGCTCCACCGACCGCACCGCACAGATCGCCCGCCAGTACGGGGCCAGGCTGGGGAGCTTTGCATGGTGCGACGATTTCGCCGCGGCGCGCAACGCCGCTCTGGACCTGGCCACCGGCGAGTGGATCTTGTGGCTGGACGCCGACGACTACCTGGCCCCCCAGGACCAGCAGCAGGTGCGCTCCCTCAAAGAGCAGACCCCGGACCAGGCCTTCTGCTTCACCCTGGTCAACGAGGGGGGGGACCGCAGCTCCTTCCGCCAGATCAAGATGTTTCCCCGGCACCCAGAGGTGCGCTTCGAGCGCCCGGTGCACGAGCACGTGCTGGCCGGCTTGCGGCGGGCCGGCTTTCCCCTGCGCGTCGCCCAGGTCCAGGTGCGGCACACTGGGTACGCCACTGCCGAACAGGTGGCGCGCAAGAAGCGCTATTACCTGAAACTGATGGAGGACTGGCTGGCGCGCCGGCCGGGGGATTGGGATATCTGCTTCCGCATCGGGCATACCTATTACAGCGAGCAGGATACCCTCAGGGCCAGGGGGTATTTCGCCAGGATCCTGGCGGTAGGACCCCAGGCCGTGGACCCACCCTCGGTCTTCCGCCTGGCCGCGGTTTTCCACGCCCGCTGCCTGATCGCGGAGGGAGCCTGGGCCGAGGCTGCCGCGCGCCTGGAAGAGGCCGTGGAACTGCAGCCCGACGAGGTGCTGGCCAACCTGTCGCTGGGGGACGCGCGCACCAAGATGGGGCAGTACGAGGCGGCGCTGGCGCCCCTGCGCCGGGCCCTCGACGGCCTGGTGGATCCCCACTTCCCCCTGGATCTGGAAGTGATCCGCTATTCGGCCCACTTCTTCCTGGGGCAATGCTATCAGGGGCTGGGGCGCAGCGAGGAGGCCAGAGCGGCCTTTGCCGCCGCCAGGCAGCAGGCCCCCCACAAACCCGAGGCGGCCCAGGCCCTGGAGGAACTGGCGCGCAGGGCCCCCGCGCCGATGGGGGAAGCCGGCGGGGAAAACCGGCTCTCCCTGTGCATGATCGTGCGCGACGAGGCGCACCGGCTGGGCAACTGCCTGGAGAGCGTGCGGGGGCTGGTCGACGAGTTGGTGGTGGTGGACACCGGTTCCACCGACGACACCGAGGAGGTGGCCCGCCGGTACGGGGCCAAACTCGGGTACTTCGCGTGGTGCGACGACTTTGCCGCCGCCCGCAACCACTCCCTCTCGCTGGCCACCGGCGACTGGATCCTCTGGCTGGACGCCGACGACCTGCTGCCGGCCGAATACCACGCCCAGATCCGCCACTTGCTGAAAAGGGGGCGGGACAAGAGTTATTTCTTCCTGCTGGACGACCGGGGGTATGAGAATGTCTCGTGTCTGCAGATGAGGCTCTTTCCCAACCTGCCGGGGGTGCGCTTCGAGATGCCCATCCACGAGCAGGTCACTCCCTCCCTGGCCAGGCTGGGGGTGGAGATGGTCCCCACCCAGGTCCGGGTGACCCACACCGGATACCCCACGCCCGAGGTGGTGAGCGCCAAGAAAGACCGTTATCTGAAAGTCATGGAACAGTGGCTGGAGGGGCATCCGGAGGACTATATCGTCCGTTCCCACGTGGCTCTCACCTACCACACTACCGGCCGGCTCGAGGAGGCGGTGGCGGCCTACAGGGCCATCATCGACGAAAGCACCTGCCTGGCGGACCGCAATTTCGTGGTCTACACCACGGCGTTGCTTTTTCTGGGCCGGACCTACCTGAAATTAAAGGATTACCCCCAGGCCCTGGAATTCGTCGAGAAGGCCGAGGAAGTGGACCCGGATTATCTCCTGACCAAACTCACTCTGGCCGAGACCTATATCCGCCTGGGGCGCTTCGCCGAGGCGGGCAGTTACGCCCAGGCCGTGCTGGACAGCGGGCCGCAGCACACCTTTTTCCCCATCGACCAGCGGGACCTGCGCTACTCGGCGCTGCTCTTGCGCGCCCAGGCCCACCAGGGGTTGGGGGAGTGGGATCGGGCTGAAGATGCCTATCTCCAGGCTTCCCAGGTGCAGGTGCCCCGCCGCAGCGAAGCCCTGGGGTCCTTGTCCCAACTCCACAAGAGCCTGGGGAAGAAGGAAAAGGCCCTCCAGATCCTGGAGCAGGCCCGCCAGGTGGCCCCTGATAACCTGCACCACCTATTCAATATAGGAGTGCTCCACCTGGAAGAAGGCCGGCTGGGGGAGGCGAAGGAGGCCTTCGAGGCCGTGCTGGTCCGCCAGCCGGAGCACGGCCCGGCGCTGCTCAATCTCGGGTTCATCGCCAAGCACCGGGGTCAGGTCCAGGAAGCCGAACAGCTCTACCGGCAGGTGGCCGCACTGCAGCCAGAGGGGGTGGAGGCCCTGGCCAATCTGGGCCACCTCTATCTGGCCGAGGGGCGCCACGCCGAGGCGGCCAGCACCTTCGCCCAGGTGCGCAGCCGCGACCCCCGGTTGTTGGACATCAACCTGGGGCTGCTGGCCAGTCTGGCCTCCCAGGGCCAGTGGGACCAGGCCCTGGCCCTCGAGATCCTGAACCCCTTCGCCGAAGCGCAGCCAGTGGAACTGGGGGAACAGCGGGCTGCTGCCCGCACCTTTGTGCGCCTGGGGGCAGTGCTGGTGGGCCGCCAGTTGCCCAAGTGCGCGGAGTTCGCCTTGGCCATCGCCATCGCCCTGGATGCGGGTTGTCTGGAAGCCCGCCGCTGTCTGGGGCAACTTTTCTTCCACCAGGGCGCCTACTGGAAAGCCATCGCCCAGTACGAGGTGGTCCTCCATTTCCAGCCCCGGGACGCAGAAGTCTTCCGGTCCCTGGGAGACTGCTACCGCAAACTGGGAGTGGAAGAAGCGGCGCGCATGTGCTACGAGCAGAGCCGCAGAGCAGCGGCCGGCGCGGGCCCGGATCAGGGTTGAGCGCGGCCTCTCCGCTCAGAGGACCCCGGTAATTTCTTCCAGCCCCCCCTCAAAACTTTCTCTTTTTTCCCGTGCGGTCCCGCCCTTTTATCCGGGGGGGGCAGGTATTGTTGGTAATATTGCAAATGATTCAAAATCAAAATCTTACAATGATATCAGACGCGCTGAGGGGCAAATGGCACAGACCTTGCTCAAAAGAGAGCCGTATCCCCTCCGACTCCCCGGCGGGGGACATCCAATAAGACCAGGGAAGGCACAGGCCATTCCAAGGAGGTCAAGATGCCCCTACGCATCGGCAACAATATCAGCGCTCTGAACGCAGGGCGACATCTCAACAAGAACAGCGCTGACTTCACCAAGAGAATAGAGCGCCTTTCCTCGGGGTTGCGGATCAACCGCGGCGCCGATGATGCCGCCGGTCTGGCGGTATCCGAAGGCATGCGCTCTGAGATCCTGGGCATGCGCCAGGCCGTGCAGAATGCCTCACAGGGCACCAGCCTGATCCAGTTGGCCGAAGGCTCGCTCAATGAAGTGAGCAATATGCTGTCGCGCATGCGCGAGCTGGCGGTGCAGTCGTCCAACTCCACGATCAACGACGCCAACCGCGAAGGCCTGACCGCCGAATTCAACCAGCTCATCCAGGAAGTGGACCGCATCGCCCTCTCCACCACCTATAACGACACCGTGCTCCTGACCGGTTTCGGCAACACCGTGGAGCAGGACGGCGAGATCTCCTCGGCGCTGGGCGGTTTTGCCGGGGCCACCGAGGTGGGGGTATCGGGCGCGGTGCCGGGGACCTACGTCTTCACCGACACCAGCGCTCAGGACAACCAGATCACCCTTTCGATCACCCTGGAAGACGGCACCCAGTTGACCCAGTCCATCGATGTGGGCTCCAGCCTGGACCGGGACAACGGCCAGAACCTGGTGGCCACCGGCACCACCTTCCTGGCCAACTTCGACCGCCTGGGGGTGCAGGTCACCCTGGTGGGGCCCGAAGTGGACAGCGATACCGATACCCTGCGCAGCACCGCGGTCGATGCCGGCGCCGGGGGGGATGTCATCATCGACGATCAGGCCGTCACGCTCGCCGCGGGGGATACCCTGGCCAACGTCGCCGACCAGCTGCACACCGTGCTCACCGGGCTCACTCCGCCCGGATCAGCGGTCTTCGACGCAAACCTCAACGAGATCCAGATCGACCCGGCCGGGCACGACGTGAGCGGAGCCGGGACCACGGCCCTGGGGCTGATCCCGGGCAATTCCTACGTGGATGGCCGGCTGGACGGCAAGAGCATCGTGGTCACCGAAGGCATTGGCGGTTCGCTGCAGGTGGGCCCCAACGACGGGGCCAACAACCGCATCGAGATCAACATCGGCGACATGCGGGCCTCCGGCAATGAATTGAACCTCAACGGCCTGTCCATCGCCAACCAGCAGAGCGCCCGCTCCACCATCACCCGGATCGATACGGCGATCCTGGCAGTGGCCAGGCAGCGCGGCAACCTGGGCGCCACCCAGAACCGGCTCCAGTACACGTCGGACAATCTCGAAAACTCCATCGAAAACCTCCAGGCAGCCGAGTCCTCCATCCGCGATGCGGACGTGGCCGAAGAAGTCTCGGCCTTCACCCGGGGCCAGATCCTGACGCAGGCGGCAACCGCCATGGCGGCCCAGGCCAATGCCCTGCCCCAGACCGCCCTGACCCTGCTCCAGTAAGCGCCTCTTCAGGGTAAAAAGGCAGCGGGCCAGAAAAAAAATTAAAGGGTATAGCCAGGTAGTCGATAAAAGGGGTGTGATATAAAGTAATATCAAGTTACAATAAATCATACCAACCTAGGGAAATCAGGGAAGAGAAAGCACCTACACCCCGTAAGCGCCACTGAACAAGGAGGTTTAGTCATGGCGATTACCATCAACGTCAATCACAACGTCGCAGCCGTCAATGTGCGGCGCCACCTGAACACCAACAGCAAGGATCTGGGTACCCGCCTGGAACGGCTGTCTTCAGGTATGCGCATCAACCGCGCCACGGACGATGCGGCGGGCCTTTCCATTTCAGAGGGCTTCAGAGCCCAGTTGTCCGGTCTCTCGGTTGGCTTGCGCAACGCTGAGATGGGCAGCAACCTGCTCCAGGTGGCCGAAGGCTCCCTCAACGAGGTCAGCTCCGTGCTGATCCGCATCCGCGAACTGGCCATGGAATCGGCCACCAGCACCCTCAACGACGACAACCGCGAATCCCTCGAAAACGAAATGATCCAGCTCCGCCAGGAAATCGACCGCATCGCCCGGTCCACCGGGTACAACGGCCAGCGCATCCTGACCGGATTCGGGGTGAACGTGGACGAAGCGCAGTCCACTGCCCTGGTGGCCAGTGCCACCACCGGGGTGGTGCGGGTGAACCTGGCAGGGGCCAGGGAGGGGACGTATACATTCATAGATGGGAGCGGGGATGGGGAACTGACCCTGGGCAACGGGGTGGTCACCCAGACCCTCAACACCTCCAGCATCTTCCTGGACGTCGACGGCATCGCCACCGGGACCACGGCAGTGGCTAACTTCGACCGCCTCGGGGTCCAGGTGACCCTGGCCGGGCACGAGGGCGCCGGGGCCATCGGCAGCTACGTGGACGGGGAACTGGACGGCAGCACCATCGAGGTCGGCGGGGGAACAGGGGGATCTTTCCAGGTGGGGGCGGACAATGCGGTGGAGGACCGCATCGAGGTCGGCATCGAGGACATGAGCGCCAGCGGTTCGATACTGAATCTCAATGCCATCTCGGTGTCCAGCCAGGAGAGTGCCCGCACCTCCCTGGACAGCATCAATGCAGCCATCGACGAGGTAGCCCGCCAGCGCGGGGCCCTGGGCAGCGTCATGAACCGGTTGCAGCACACCATCAGCTTCACGGAGAACGCCATCGAAGGGAACACCACCTCCGAAGCCACGGTGCGCGACGCGGATATGGCCACCGAGGTCTCGGCCTTCACCCGCACCCAGATCCTGACCCAGGCGGCCACGGCCATGCTGGCCCAGGCCAACAGCGCTCCCCAGGGGGTCATGATCCTGCTGGGGCAGTAAGGGAAAAATAAAGAAAGAGCCGCCGCGGACGATAATAAAGAGTAAAGCCGGCAACCCCGGGGCCGGCGTTGGTTCCGGGGATGAGCAGGCGAGAAATTATTAAAGATAGCTAAGGCCGGTGCCGATATGGATAAAAGATACAATCTAATTGTATCTTTTATACGGCTAGAGAGCTGAAGGAGGTGGACGGAACTACTACTGGGGCAGGCTTTACAAAGTGATCGATCGGAAAAGCGAATGCCGCGTTGGGGAACGGGGCAGACGAAACCGGCAGGGATGCCGTTAACAAAAAATAAACAAGGAGGTTCGATTACATGCCGCTGCGTGTAAATACCAATATAGCTGCCATGAATGCCAGGCGGCACCTGAATGCAAACACCAGGACCCTGGCGGTCAAGCAGGAGCGCCTGGCATCTGGTCTGCGGCTCAACAAGGCCGCCGACGATGCCGCGGGCCTATCGGTCCGCGAGGGGATGCGCGCTGAACTTTCAGGCTTGAGGGCCACCATCACCAATGCCGAGCAGGCCAGCAATCTGCTGCAGACGGCCGAAGGCTCGCTCAACGAGACCAACTCCATCCTGGTGCGGATGCGCGAGTTGGCCGCCCAGTCCAGCAACTCGACCTTCACCGACTCCAACCGCGAAGCCCTGCAGAACGAGTTCTCCCAGTTGATGGGCGAAATCGACCGCATCGCCTCGGCTACCATCTACAACAACCAGACCCTGTTGACCGGCTACGGCAACTCGGTGGATTTGGCCTCGACGGCGGTCACTGCCAGCGATGCCAGCGGGGTGACCGAGATCAACATCTCCGGGGCGCAGACCGGCACCTATACCTTTGAGGATACGGCCAGCGACAGCACCATCACCCTGGGCAACGGCACGGTCTCCCAGACCATCAGAATCGGCACTATCCTCGACGGGGACGTGATCGCCACTGGCACCCAGTTCGTGGCCAACTTCGACCGCCTCGGGATTCAGGTGACCCTGGCGGGCGCTGAGGTCGCCAACGCGACCGGCTCCTATACCGACGGCCTCCTCGACACCCAGACCATCATCGTCAACTCGGGCACCGGCGGTTCCTTCCAGGTGGGTCCCACGGACCGGGCTTTCAACCGGCTCGAGGTCAGCATCGCCGACATGAAGGCCACCGGCACTACGCTCAACCTGACCAGCACCTCCATCGCCACCATCACCACCGCGCGCTCGGCGATCACCTCCCTCGATCAGGCCATCACCGAGGTGGCCAAGCAGCGCGGCACCCTGGGCGCGTTCCAGAACCGCCTGGGCTTCGCCGTCTCCTACACCGAGAGCGAGGTCGAAAACATCCAGGCTTCGGAGTCGGCCATCAGCGACGCCGACATCGCCAACGAGGTGAGCGAGTTCACCCGTTCGCAGATCCTCTCCCAGGCGGCCACGGCCATGCTGGCCCAGGCCAATGTGCTGCCGCAGAACGCCCTGGCGCTGCTGCAGTAAGGAAAGGAAGACTGGAGGTAGCGAGTCGAAACATAAAAAAAGCGGACAGCGGCCGTCACCGCCACCAAAGGGCGGTGACGGTCCTGTTCCGGCTTCTGAGACGACGAGGGAATAGCGGCATGAGGTGAGGATGCAGAGTGGCATCTCTCGGAGTGAGGTGAGAGAAAATGGAAGGCATAAGCCAGATAGTGAAAATTCCACAGGCCGTCTCCCGCGAGGCCATCAGGGCGAAACCCCGAGATCCCCAGGCGCAGGGGGGGGCCGAAGCAGCCAGCGCCATCCAGGCTGCTGCCGCGGTTCAGCCGGTCCAGGCGCAGGAGGTGAAGCAGGCCGCCGCCGAATTGGACAAGGCGCTTCAGCAGAGCAGCGATCTATCAGTCTCGGTGGACGAAACCACCGGCACCATGGTGGTGCGCATCACGGACAGCAACACGGGAGAAGTGGTCAAGCAGATTCCGCCCCAGCAACTGATGGAAGCGAATATCAGCATGGACAAGATCGTCGGCCTGTTGATCGACGATCAGGTCTGAGGCAGCGCAAGGACGCGAGGAGCAGTGTTGGGAGTGCCTTGATTTCAGGATAAGCTGAGATGCCCCAAGGAATCACCTTTTCGGGTCTGGGCTCTGGTCTGGACACCGATACCATCATCAAACAGCTGACTGATATCGAGAGAAGACCCATCCAGCTGAACAAAGCAAAGCAAGACCGCCTCAACCAGCAGAAGGAGATCTTCCGGACCATCAATACGGGTCTCCTCTCGCTCAAGGGGACGGTCGAGAAGCTGGCGGAGGAGAAGCTTTTCTCGATTGTCAAAGCCCAGTCCGGCGATGCCGACCGAATCGGGGTGGAGGCCACCACCGAGGCGGCAGCCGGCACCTTCAACGTCGAGGTCCTGGCCCTGGCCCAGGCCAGGAGCCTGTCCTCGCGTTCCTTTGCCGGCCTGTCGACCGGCCTGGGCCTGAGCGGCGAGTTTGTCGTCAACGGCAAGAGCATCGAGGTCAAGGCCGAGGACGACCTGACCGATATCCGCCAGGCCGTCAACGAGGCGGATGCCGGCGTCACCGCCCAGATCCTCAGCGTCACCCCCCGGGACAACCGGCTCATCCTGACGGCCCAGGCAGTGGGCGCCGACGGCTTCGACCTGAAGGATGCCAGTTCCACTGATCTGGTCCAGTCCCTGGGCTTCACCTCCAGCACCACCCACACCAAGAACTCCTTCGCCAACGGGGCCCGCAGTTCCCGCTTCCTCGATGCCACCCAGGCGGTGGGCACCCTGCTGGGCCTGGCTGATCCCCCCTCGGGCACGGTCACCATCGGCGGTACCGGGGTCGAAGTGGACCTGACCACCGATTCGCTCGAAGCCATCCGCGACCAGATCAACAGCGCCGGCATCGACGGCGTCACCGCCAGCGTGGTCTCCAAGGTCGAGGGCGGGCTCACCCGGTATCAGCTGCAGATCGAGGGCACCGACCAGTTCTCCGATGTCAGCGGCACCCTCGAGGCCCTGGGGGTGCTCGACGACGAGGGGGCCATCGTCGACGAGGTCGCCGGCGGCGCCCAGAGCGACTCCTTCAGCAGCACCACCACCTCCCTTGGCGCCCTGCTCGGCCTGTCCACCGCCCCGGCGGGGACCATCACCATCGCCGGTCAGGCCATCGCCCTGGACCTGGCCGCCGATTCGCTGGCCGATATCCAGGACAAGATCAACAATGCCGCCATCTCCGGGGTGAGCGCCAGCATCTCCAGCTCCGCGGACCAGGAAGGCAACTCGACCTTCCATTTGCGGATCGCCGGCACCACGGATTTTGTCGATGCGAACAATGCCCTCGAATCCCTGGGCATCCTGGTGGGCTCCAACAGCAATTTCGCCAGTGTGTCCCAGGTGCTGACCAGCAGCGGGGCCCTCGAGGAACGGGGCGACCTGCTCAATGTCCAGGGGTCCACGATCAGCAGCGGCGAGTTCGGCAGCAGCAGCGACGCCATCGGCACCCTGAATGGCTCCAGTTCCGCGGGGAGCGTGGCCATCGGCGGCCAGACCCTCGCCATCGACCTGGCCGCCGATTCGCTGGAGAGCATCCGCGACCAGATCAACAACGCCGCCATCTCCGGGGTGAGCGCCACGGTCACCGCCACCGGCCCGGCTACCTTCAAACTGGAAATCTCCGGCACCACCCAGTTCGAGGACAGCGGCGGGGTGCTCGCCGACCTGGGGGTCATGGGCCAGGCCAGCGCCATCACCGCCGACACCCGCTTTGCCGATATCGCCGGCGCCGGGGTGCAGGCCGGCGACACTATTTCGATCAACGGCACCAACCACGACGGGGCGCAGGTGAGCGCCACCTTTTCCCTGACCAGCGCGAATCTGAAGATCCAGAACCTGCTCAGCACCATCGAGCAGGCCTTTGGCAACGGGGTGAGCGCCTCGGTGGACGCCGCCGGGCGCATCGCGGTGCAGGACAAGACCAGCGGCAAGAGCGCGCTGAGCCTGAGCCTGCTGGCCAACACCGAAGGGGGGGGTAGCCTCGATCTGGGTTCGCTGAGCGTCACCACCCAGGGGCTGGGCGCCCGCTCGGCCGAGTTGCAGGCGGGCCAGGACGCCAAGTTCCGCATCAACGGCATCACCCTCAGCCGCGACACCAATACCGTGGCCGACGCGGTGGAGGGGGTCACCTTGGACCTGAAGCAGGCCGAGGAGGGCGAGACCGTCACCATCACCATCACCAAGGACGACACTGCCGACCTCAAGGCCAACATCAAGAGCTTCGTGGATCAGTTCAACGGCTCCATGAAGCTGATCAACGACCAGTTCGTGCTCAACCCCAAGACTCAGAAGGGTGGTCCACTGTCGGGCGACGCCACCCTGTTGAGCCTGCAGTCGAGGATGCGCGGGCTGATCTCGAGCCAGGTGGAGGGCCTGACCGGGAAGTTCGACTCCCTGGTGATGATCGGCATCAGCTTCGACCGGGACGGCGTGCTCAACGTGGACGACGACGTACTCGACGACGCCCTGTCCGAAGACCTGGATGCCGTGCGCCGCCTCTTCGTCGCCGAAGGCAGCACCACCGACGACCAGGTGGAATTCATCTCCAGCAACAAGAAGAGCAAGCCGGGATCCTATGCCATCAATGTGACCCGCGCCCCCGAGCAGGCCCTGGTGCAGGGTTCCGTCGAGCTGGACGAGGGGCTGGCCCAGGACCAGACCCTGACCATCATCGACAAATCCTCTGGCCGCACGGGCCTCATCCACCTGGCGGCGGGCGACAATCTCAGCCAGATCGTCGCCCAGCTCAACGAGGGGCTGGCCAGCGAGGTGGCCGAGGTGAGGCGCGGCACTTCTGGCAATACCACCGACGGCGCTGCGCCGATCAGCAGCGCCACGGCCTTTTCCCAGATTTTCGGGGCCGGGGTGCTGGCCGGCGACACCATCCGCATCAACGGCACCACCCACGAGGGCTCGGCGGTGACCAGCGTCTTCACCATCACCGATCCCGGCACCCAGACCCTGGCCGACCTGCTCAGCGAGGTGCGCACCACCTTTGGCGGGGGGGTGAGCGTCACCGTCGACGAGCAGGGCAAGATCGCGGTGACCGACAACCAGGTGGGCGACAGCAAGATGACCCTCACCCTGATCGAGGCCAACGAGGGGGGCGGCAGCCTGGACCTGGGCAGCATCGAGAGGGAGGAGGAAGGGCGGCCGCGCATCGAGATCACCGCCGCCGACCAAGACGGCAAGCTGGTCCTGCAGCACGATTCCTATGGCTCCCGCAACGGCTTCAGCATCTCCCAGAGCGTGGACCAGTTGGGACTGGCGGCCGGCGACTATGCCGGCGTCGACGCGGCCGGCACCATCAACAACGAAAAGGCGGACGGCTTCGGGCGCATCCTGACCGGGGCCATCGGCGAGGAGAACGTCGAGGGCCTGTCCCTGCGAGTGGGGCTGACCCCGGAGGAATTGGCGGAAAGCGGCGCCGAGCACGGCCAGGTAAAACTGATCCACGGGGTGGCCCGCCTGCTGACCGACGATCTGAGCTTCATCACCGATACCTTTACCGGTACCCTGAAGAACAGGGTGCAGTCCATCGACGATACGATCAAGGATCTGGATTCCCAGACGGCCGCGCTGGAGCGGCGGGTGGAGGTGTCGCGGCAGGGATTGGTGAGCAAATTCGCCGCCCTGGAGGGCAGCCTGTCTTCGCTGCAGTCACAGGGCAATTTCCTCACCCAGCAATTGACCGGTCTGTCGCGCTGAGAGGTTTTGGTTATATTGGGGTATGATCTTCGCCACGGGAGTATAAGGGGGGTATGAATCGCAACGCTTACCGGCAGTACAGCCAGGTCCAGATCAAGACCGCCAACAAAGGCAAGCTGATCGTCATGCTCTACCAGGGGGCGATCCGCTTCATGAAGAAAGCCCTCATCCAGCTGGAGCAGAAGGACATGGAGGGCAAGGGCAAGAGCCTGATCAGGGCTCAGGACATCGTCCTCGAACTGCTCTATGCCCTCGACCAGGACATGCTCGCCAAGGGCAATGAACTGGCCCTCAACCTCCAGCGGCTCTACCTTTACTGTTATCGCCGGCTGGTGCGCGCCAACGTGGACATGAATCCCGAGCCCATCAAGGAGGTGGCCGAGTTGATGGCCAGCCTACTGGAGGCCTGGGAGAAGGTGGTGGGCTCGCAGGTCGAGCCCGAGGCCGAGAAACAGGTCCAGCCCCGGGTGGCAATCACAGGATAGCGATCATGGCCGCGCCCGAATCCCGAGCCGAACACTTCCGCCAGGACTGCGCCGATTACCGCGCCATGTACCAACTGGGCCTGGAGCAGCGCGACTGCATCGCCCGCGAGGACCTGGAGGGCCTGGGCAACTCCTTCCGGCGTCTGCGCCGGCTGATGGACCGGATCCGCCTGCGCCAGGCTGGCCGCCCGGCGGCGGGGAACTCGCCCGAGGAGGAGGGCCAGCGCGAGGAATTGCGCCGGGTCATCGCCGAACTCCAGGAACTGCGCCGGGGCAACGAGGCAGCGGTCCAGGGCCTGCTCTCGCGCACCCGAGAGGAACTGCGGCAATTCCAGCAGGGCCGACGGTCGCTGCGCGGCTACCAGACGACCAGGCCCAGCGAAGCCCGCTTCTTCGACGGGGTCCGTTGAGAAGGTCAAATTTCACTGGACAGGGCTTCACCGCCAAAATTACATTAAAATATCGCGGACCAGCGCCGATATATACAAGAGGCGGGTCATCCCCAGACCCGCGATGAGGTGAGGCCCAATGCGCATAGACGGTTTATCTCAGCAGCCCAAGACACCCCAGAGCGGCAAACGGGGGGATACGGCGCCAGCCAAAAAGGCGCCGGCCCGTGCCGGCGACGTGGTGGAGATCTCCTCCGGTACCCAGGGGGTGGCCGATCTGGCTGCCAAGGCCAAGGTCGCCGCGGCAGAGGGGCGCGTCTCTCGCCTCGAGGAAGTGCGCGCCCGGGTGCAGTCGGGTTATTACAATGCCCCTGAGACCCGCAAACAGGTCGCCGGCGCCCTGCTCCAGTCGGGCGGCTTCAAAGAAGTCGCCGCTGACCTGGCCCAGGCCCGGGGGGTGCGCCAGCAGGTCAGGCAGGTTCCCGAGATCCGCAAGGCCGAGGTCGAGCGGGCCCGCCAGCGGGTGAACACTGGTTTCTACCAGGAAACCCAGGTGCGCCAGGCCACGGCCGAGCGCGTGGTGGACCAGTTGGCCTGAAAGCCTCCTTCTCTCTTGAGCACCGGGGCGATGCCGCGAGCATCGCCCTTTTTTTATTTTTCCTGAAGAAGGAGAGGGACAGCGGCGCAGCCCTTGACAAGAGGCAGGCCGGTCTCCATCTTGTAAATCTGAGACATTCCCATTATTTGCAACAGCTTGTCCAATATTGGCCAGCGGCTGCTCCAGCCGCCCTGGATGCAGTCATGAACCCGATGGAAAGAGAAGTGCTGTCGTGGCGCGAGTGGCAGGTGCTGCAGGCCCTGGTCAAAACCTATGTCGCGCTGGGGGTGCCCGTAGGCTCGCGGACCCTGCTCGACCGGGAGATCCTGGGCATCAGTGCCGCCACCATCCGCAACACCCTGGCAGCCCTCGAAGAGAAGGAGTACCTGCATCAGCCCCACACCTCGGCCGGCCGTATCCCCACCGACAAGGGCTACCGGCTCTACGTGGAGCAGTGCGTGGACCGGGACAGCGCCTTGCCCGAGGGCGAAGGCGCCCAGCTCAGGCAGCACCTGACCGACCAGCTTCCCGAAGGTGGGGTGGACGAGATCCTGGGCCAGCTGGCTCAGGTCATCGGCCAGGTATCCAACCAACTGGGGCTGGTCATGGCGCCGGCCTTTGAGCAGGGCATCTTCCAAAAAGTGGAACTGGTCAAGCTCAGCGAGCAGCGCCTGCTCCTGGTCCTGACCATCCACCAGGGCAGTGTCAGGAGCCTGGTGATCGAGGTGGGGACGCGCACCTCGCAGCGCGACCTGGAGATCCTCAGCGCCCAGATCAACCAGCGCCTGCAAGGGCTGACCATGGCCCAGATCCGCGCCTCCATGCGCGAGCGTATGGCCTCCCTGGAGACCGGTGATCCGCAGCTGCTGCGGGTGATCAGCGAGGAGATCGAGGGTCTCCACCGTGCGGGGCCCGGCGACTTGCACGTGGCCGGCACCCGCAATATCTGCCTGCAGCCCGAATTCCGCGATCCCCAGCGGATGGCCGAACTGATAGACTTGGTCGAAAAGAAGGCGGTCCTGGCGCAGATGCTGCAGCGGCGCCAGGGCATGGTGGTCACCATTGGCCGCGAGCACGAGGCGCTGGAGATGCAGCTGTGCAGCGTGGTGACGGCCAGCTACGAGGTGGACGGCGCCCTAGGGGTCATCGGCGTCATCGGCCCCACGCGCATGCCCTACGCGCGGGTGGTGGCCCTGGTGAATTACATGGCCTGCCGGGCCGCGGAGTTCGTGGGCTAGGCGGATGAACCCGAACTGGTCGCCTTGTTTTATCCCCCCAAACAATTAGATTTCCGCCTTGGCCCTCCGGGCAGATCCGGTGGTTGAGGCAGGATTTTTAGCCGACACACCTACAGAGGTTATGAGCGAAACGACGAGCGAAAGCATCAGCGAAGAAGCCGCCCAGCCGGCTGGAGCCGAGAGCCAGAGCGTCGGCGAAGAAGCCGCCCAGCCGGCTGGAGCCGCCGAAGACGCGGCCAAAGCCCTCGAAGAAGCCAGGGCCCAGGCAGCCGAGCATTACGACCGCTACCTGCGGGCCGCCGCCGAGCTGGACAACTACCGCAAGCGCACGGCCAGGATGCGCAGCGAAACCCGCGAGGAGACCCTCCGGGACGTGTTGCTGCAGATCGCCCCGGTCATGGACAACCTGCGCCGCGCCCTGGCCCAGGAGAACGCCACGGTCGAGACCTTCAAGCAGGGGATCGAGTTGATCTGCGCCCAGTTCCAGGAAGCGCTGCGGGGCTATGGCCTCGAAGAGATCCAGGCCCTGGGACAGCCCTTCGATCCCCTCTGCCACGAGGCCCTGCTCGAAGTGGAGTGCGCCGACCAGCCCCCCGGCACGGTGGTGGAAGAAATGGAAAAAGGATATCGCCTGCGCGACAAGGTGGTGCGGCCTGCGCGCGTGGTGGTCAGCAAGAGCGGAGGACAAAATGGCTAGCAAGGTCATCGGGATCGATTTGGGGACGACCAATTCGTGCGTGGCGGTGATGGAGGGGGGGGAACCGGTGGTGATCGCCAACGCGGAAGGGGGGCGGACCACCCCGTCGATGGTGGGCTTCACCGGCGAGGGGGAGCGTTT
>JACPJE010000212.1 GCA_016187725.1 Candidatus Latescibacterota bacterium | reverse complement strand
TGCTCCAGGACCGCCTCATCGAGCGGGTCGGCGGCACCCAGCCCCTGCACCTCGACGTGCGGGTGATCGCTGCCACCCACCGGGACCTGGCCCAGACCGTCAAGGACGGCACCTTCCGGCAGGACCTTTACTATCGGCTCTGTGTCTTTCCCATCCACTTGCCGGCCCTCCGGGAGCGCCAGGAGGATATCCCCCTGCTGGCCGAGCATTTCCTCTGCCAGATGGCCCGCCAACTCCAGCAGCCCGTCTGCAGCCTTAGCCCCGCAGGCTTGCAGGCATTGCAGGTCCACCTCTGGCCGGGCAACGTGCGCGAGCTGGAGCACCTGCTGCAGCGGGCCGTGGTCCTGGCCAGGGGAGGGGAAATCCAGCCTGAGCACCTGGGCCTGGAGGTGCCGGCAGCGGCATCGCCGACAGCCGCACCGCCTCTGCCCGCAGCACCCCTCACCATCCTGCCCCTGGCCGAGTACGAGCGCCGGTACCTGGCCCAGGTCCTGGAGCGCACCGCCGGGGTGATCCATGGCCAGAGCGGGGCTGCGCGCCTGCTGGGCCTCAAGCCCACGACGCTGAGGAGCCAGCTGGAGAAGCTGGGGCTGAGGTACACCAGAAGTGATCGCCAACCCCTTGCCCGGAGGACCGCATGACCACCCTCACCACTCTCCGCCTTCTGCTCCACCTGACCTGGCAAACCCTCCGCCTCAGTGGCCGGCACTTCCTGCCCCTCTTCGCCATCGGCGGCATCCCCTGGGCAGTCTTCAGCCTGATCCCCATCCTGCTGGGCCAGCCTCAGACCCTTGACGACCTCAAGCGGGCTCAGATCCCCATCACCTGGGATCTGCTCTACCCCTTCCTCTGGGCCTACCTTTACGCCCTGTCTTCCCCCTGGTCAACGGGGCATTGGTCCAGGCCACGGCCCAGGCCCTCCAGGGCCGGCCAGTGCGGGTGATCGAGGCGTACCGGGCTGCCATGCCCTGCTGGGGCCGGCTGATGGCGGTGTACCTGTTCTACGGCCTGCTGATGTGCGCCATCTCCCTGGTCTTTGCCGCGCTGACCTGGTGGTACAAGCCGGCGCTCTGGCGCGGACCCGAGGACCTGGCCCGGTACCTGGCCACTGAACTCAGGGTTGCCTACTACATAGCGCTGATCAACTTCTGCCCCCAGGTCCTGGTGCTGGAAGGTTACAGCCTGCGCCAAGCCTGGTCCCGCTGCCGCCAGCTCCCGGCGGATGCCCTGGGCCGGCTGGCCGGGGTCCTGGTGCTCTGCGTACCGCTGGGGGTGCTGGGGATCGAAGTGCTGCTGCCAAAGGCTGACCGCTGGGCCGAGGTGCTGGGCAGTGGGCTGACGAATCTGCTGTGTATGGTGGGGATTACCGGGGTGTACTGGGAAGAGCGGGGGAGGGGGGTGGAGGAAGAGGAGGAGGACAAGGAAGAATGGGGACCCGAAAGGAGAGACCCCGATGACCGCCTTACAAGGGAGTGTATCCTTCAGCGGAAGGGGTGGAATACCTGGAATCTGACATGCGAAGCGGTGGAATAACTGGCGTTGCGGCGGAATAACTCAGAAATGGGCTTCCGGCCTGCCCGTGGCGCTCAGGCGCTTCAAATTGGCCGCCCGCTACCTCATGGTCATGGCTCAGAGGGACGCATGGGCGGGGTCCATTGTTGATTCGACAGCGGTGGGATAGTCGGAACGGTGATGAGAATGAAGGGGCGCTGGGTCTCTTCGTGGCATCCATTACACACCCCCACCGCCTCAGTGTACGCAGCCTGGAAAGCGTCCCCGTCCTTTTGCGCAGCCGCCTCTTTCAACGCGGTGAGTTGCGTCTGTTTGAACGCATCGGTAAGTCCGATCAAATTGACGCCGTGTTCCTCTGGACGCAGCGCCACGGCCTTATCCAGATTTTCTTCGACCTCGTGCAATTCGAATTCGGCCAGCGGCCAGTTCTGTGCTTTACCCGCAAAATACAGTTTGGCAAAATGAAGCTGGACACTGGACATCACCGTGCCAACGCCGGGGGCACTGGCTTCGAGCATTTTCAACCGGGCCTCCAGAGTGCTGCCACACCCACCAGTCCAGAAGAGCATTGCAAGCCCCGCCAAACCCGTGAACCCAATACCCTTCCTCCTAACAGCGAACAAGCCCCACCAACCCTTTGCCATTATAATCAGCCTCACACGGAAAAATTCATTGACTTGAGTGCGCCTAATCTGGTGATATACCGAATGAATGTCAACCCACCTTTACCCCCTATTGAAGCCACACCATTCATTCAGCAGATCCAGCAGCACCTCCAGGAAGTGGCCCCCACCGACCTGACCGTACTCCTCCTGGGTGAGACCCCTGGCCCACACCCAGGGCGTGATCCACGGCCAGCGCGGAGCTGCGCGCCTCCTGGGCATCAAGCCCACTACGCTCCGAAGCCGGCTGGAGAAGCTGGGCCTGATGCATCCCAAGAATACCCGTCAACCCTTTGCCCGGAGGACCGCATGACCACCCTCACCCAATCCCGCACCGTGCCCAGCCTGCTCTGGCAAACCCTCCGCCTCGTGGGCCGGCACTTCCTGCCCCTCTTCGCCATCGGTGGCATGCCCTGGGCGGTCTTTGCCCTCATCCCCATCCTCCTGGGCCAGCCCCAGACCCTGGCCGATCTCAAGCGATCCCAGGTTCCGATCACCTGGGATCTGCTCTACCCCTTCCTCTGGGCGTACCTCTGCAGGTGTGGGCTAAGGCAGCACAGAGTATCCGACGACAAGAGCTTGGATCGTAGTCCGGGTAGAAGGGGATGCAGTCCAACTTGTAACTTCATGCACCGCGCCGTATACTACCGCTCATTGAACACAGAGGCGCTCCCAGAAGTCCGCGGCTGTGTGGCTGCAGGGAAAGGGAGGAAGGCCCACGGGTTCCTGGATGGAGCTTGCGTGGGTTTTTTTGTTGACTGGAGGGGATCATGCCTGATCTGCCGACGGGAACGGTCACCTTCCTCTTCACTGACATCGAGGGCAGCACCAGGCTTTGGGGACAGTATCCCGAGGCGATGAAAGCGGCCCTCGCCCGGCACGACACCCTCCTCCGCACGGCCATCGAAGCCCAGGGCGGCTATGTCTTCAAGACCGTGGGTGACGCCTTTTGTGCGGCCTTTGGCACCGCCCCGGAGGTGCTAACCGCAGCGCTGGCTGTCCAGCGTGCCCTGCAGACCGAAGTATGGGGCGAGACTGGACCGCTGCGGGTGCGGATGGCCCTGCACACCGGCGCTGCCGAGGAGCGGGAGGGGGACTACTTCGGTCCTCCCCTCAACCGCGTGGCGCGCCTCCTGTCCGCTGGGTATGGAGGCCAGATCCTGCTGTCACAGACGACCTATGATCTAGTGCGCGACGCCCTCCCGGCAGGCGCGAGCTTGCGGGACCTGGGCGAGCACCGCCTGAAGGACCTGCAGCGCCCGGAACGCATCTCTCAGCTCGTCGTCCCGGACCTGCCGGCGGACTTTCCCTCCCTCAAGACCCTCGATAGCCGGCCCAATAACCTGCCCGCACAGGCCGCACTGCTGGTCGGTCGGGAAAAGGAGATCGAGGCGGTCCGGGGCCGGCTGCTGCGCCCCGACGTGCGCCTGCTGACCCTCACCGGCCCCGGCGGCACGGGCAAGACCCGCCTGGCCCTCCAGGTGGCGGCAGAGGTGCTGGACGACTTCGAGCATGGTGTCTTCTTCGTGGCCCTGGCGCCCATCAGCGACCCTGGTCTGGTGGTCCCGACGATGGCGCAGACGCTGGGGCTGAAGGAAACCGCCGGCCAGTCGTTGGTCGAGACCCTCAAGGACTACCTGCGGGACAGGGCGCTGATGCTGATGCTGGATAATTTCGAGCAGGTCCTCGCTGCCGCCTCTCGGGTGGCCGATCTGCTGGCGGCCTGCCCGAAACTCAAGGTCCTGGTGACCAGCCGGGCGGTCCTGCGCGTGTACGGGGAGCACGAGTTCCCCGTGCCCCCCCTGAGCCTGCCCGATCCCCAGCGCCTGCCTCCGCCGGACCGCCTGAGGCAGTACGAAGCCGTGCGCCTGTTCATCGAGCGGGCGCTGGCGGTCAAGCCGGACTTCGCGGTGACCAACGACAATGCCCCGGCAGTGGCCGAGATCTGCCGCCGGCTGGACGGCCTGCCCCTGGCCATTGAGTTGGCCGCCGCCCGCATCCGGCTGCTGCCTCCGCAGGCCATGCTGGCGCGTCTGGAGCGCCGGCTGCCCCTGTTGACCGGCGGGGCGCGCGACCTGCCGGCCCGGCAGCAGACGCTGCGCAACGCGATTGCCTGGGGCTATGACCTGCTGGGGCCTGAGGAGCAGACCCTATTCCGCCGGCTGGCCGTGTTTGTGGGCGGCTGTACCCTTGAAGCAGCGGAGGCCGTCGGCGGCGGCGCAGTGGATGTGCTGGATGGGATCGAGTCCCTGGTGAGCAAAAGTCTGCTGCGGCAGGAAGAGGGGGCCGGCGGGGAGCCCTGGTTTGCGATGCTGGAGACCATCCGCGAGTTCGCGCTGGAGCGCCTGGAGGAAAGCGATGAGGCAGAGGCGATACGGCGGCAGCATGCGGCTCATTATCTGGAGTTGGCGGAGCAGGCAGAGTCAGCGTTGAAGGGGTCGCAGCAGATGGCCTGGTTGGAGCGGCTGGAGCGCGAGCACGACAACCTGCGGGCAGCGCTGCGTTGGTCAGTGGAGCGCGGAGAAGTAGGGTATGGCCTGCAGGTGGGTGGAGCGCTGGGCCGGTTCTGGTGGATGCACGGCTATCTGACCGAGGGGCGCGAATGGCTAACAGCACTCCTCGCTTTGCCAGGAGCATCGTCCTCCACAGCGGCGCGCGCGCTGGCGCTCTTCAGCGCTGGTGGTTTGGCCTTTTACCAGGGCGACTACGAGGCGGCGTATGCCTTCTCCGAGGAGAGCGTGGCGATTTGGCGAGAGCTGGGGGACAGACCTGGCCTCGCGCTATCGCTCATTGTCGTGGGGAATGTGGCTAGCGCGCAGGGCGATTGCGCAAAGGCGCGCGCTTCTTATGAGGAGAGTCTGGCGATTCGGCGCGAGCTGAGGGACAGACAGGGCATCGCTCTAGCGCTTAACAATCTGGGGAATGTGGCTATTGCGCAAGGCAACTGCGCAGAGGCGCGTGGCCTTTATGAGGAGAGCCTGGCGATTTGGCGAGAGTTAGGGGCCAGGCACAGTATCGCCTTCTCGCTCAACAATCTGGGAGATATGGCTATCTGGCAGGGAGATTACGCAAAGGCACATAGTCTTTGTGAGGAGAGCCTGGTGATCCGGCGAGAACTGGGATCCAGGCTTTACATCGCCGCCTCGCTCAGCAGTCTGGGGAATGTGGCTACTGCGCAGGACAACTGCGCAGAGGCGCGTGCTTGTTTTGAGGAGAGCCTGGTGATCCAGCGAGAGCTGGGCGCCAAGAAGGACATCACCAAGACGCTGGAGGGATTTGCCGGTCTGGCCGCGGCGCAGGGCCAGGCCGAGCGCGCCCTGCGCCTGGCTGGCGCGGCGGCGGCGCTGCACGAGGCTATCGGCGCGCCGCTTCCCCCTGTTGAGCAGGCCTGGCTGGATCGCAGGTTGGAGCCGGCTCGCCAAGCCCTCAGCGAGAAGGCCCAGATGGCGGCGTGGGAGGAGGGCCGGGTGATGATGCTGGAGCAAGCCATCGAGTACGCGTCGAGAACGGAAGAGGAGGCGGTGTGAGGGAGAAGGGGAGCCTGACAAGCTGAAACTGGGTAGGGAGGTCAGTGGCCGGCAGTGATTTTGTGAAGGAACCTGGGGAGGGGTACCTTTACCATCCAGACCCGGTTGCTGCTGGCAGCGTCGAGCAGTCCGATGCGGAATGCGTCTGTTGTGGCCGACAACGCGATTACATCATCCGACGTTACTTGATGGTGGAGTAGCTAATGCTTCAGCAGTTCTTGCCCAAACTTCTATTGTTCCTTACCGGCCTTGGCGCTGACCCAAACGACAGCGACGAAGTGCGCTTGCAGAGGATATTAATGGTCACCAGTGTTATGGTCGGTTTTATCGTCATCCTCTTGTGGGGCGTGGTCTATTGGTTATTTAATGAGCCGCAGGCGGCTGTGCTGATGGGGGTACACGGTGTTTTGTCCTTCGTTAGCTTGCTGCTCTTCAGTTTCAACCGCCAAAGCCCTCGCATGTTCTATTTCTGCCAGCATATCATCGTTTTTGTCATGCCGGTTCTCGTCATGCTCGTCTTAGGGGGTATAGTCAATTCCAGCTTGATGATTGCTTGGCCTCTCTTGGCTCCGATTGGAATGTTGGTTTGGTCGACTACCTCCGAGGCCATGCGCTGGTTTGTCGGCTACATTGCGCTCGTAATTCTCAGTATCATAGTACAACCCTACTTGCGCTCGGGGAACAACTTGCCGCTTGCAGTGCAAGACGTGCTTTGGGGAATGAACCTGATTGCTCCTCCCGGGTTTATCTTCTTCGTTCTGCGATACTTTGTCAGTCGGAAAGATCGGTTTTTTCAGCTCTTGCGCCAGGAACAAGAAAAATCCGAAACTCTCTTGCTGAATATCCTGCCCAAGGAAATTGCCGCTGCCCTGAAGAATGAGCGGCGCACCATTGCGGATCAATACGACGGGGTCAGCATCCTCTTTGCCGATATTGTGAATTTTACGCCCATGTCCGCTCAGATGACCCCTACCGGGTTGGTAGATTTGCTAAATGAAGTCTTTTCGGCTTTTGACGCCCTAGCGGAAAAGTACAAGCTGGAGAAAATCAAGACGATTGGTGATTGCTACATGGTCGCGTCGGGCGTGCCGCGCCCCGCCCTTGACCACGCCAAAGTGCTGACTCACCTGGCTTTGGACATGCGCGACTTCGTCTACAGCCACACCTTCAACGGACAGCGGCTCACCTTCCGCATCGGTCTCAATTCCGGCCCCGTAGTCGCTGGCGTAATCGGGCGCAACAAATTCATCTACGATTTGTGGGGTGACGCTGTCAACACGGCGAGCCGAATGGAGTCGCACGGCGTAAGCGGAGTAATCCAAATCACTGAGGCCACATATGAACTGATCAAGGACGACTTCACCTGTGAACTGCAGGGGCTTATAAAGGTGAAAGGCAAGGGCGAGATGAAAGTGTGGCACGTGCTGGCCCCCAAGGTCTAACCTACCGAAGCGAAACGCCGCCCAACACCGCGTGCACCCAACCGGGGCTACGCGCGTCGCGGAGCGGCGGTTTTACCGCCAAGTCTTCCTTCACCCGCCGGGGCGGGTGACGCGGGCTGTTAGCCGCCAAGGATTTTCGTTACGCCATTCGCAAAAGCTGAGAACGCTAAAAACTGGGCCGGGTTCCAGTCGGCCATGCAGCGCATGGTTAGGAGGCACTGGAGATCACACTCATGGCGAATGACCAACTATTCAGGTGGTTCTTCATCGGCATCTTCATCGGCACTCTGTCTATCTCAGGCTATTTTCGCCGCAGAGCGCGCCGGTCCGGCGAAGCCATTCCCAGAGCGCGCGAAGGCAAACCTGTCCTGCTCTCGCGCCTTCTCTTCGCTGCCGCCCTTTACCTACCCCTCCTTGCCTACCTGTTGAATCCCGCCTGGATGGCCTGGTCTGTCATTTCCCTCCCCACCTGGTTGCGTTGGCTGGGCGCCGCTGTTGGCCTGGCGATGTTGCCCGTGCTTTACTGGGTATTTCAGAGTATCGCCAACAATATCTCGGAGACCTTTCTGACGAAGGAGAAGCATGTCCTGGTCACTCATGGCCCTTACCGCCGGGTGCGCCATCCCCTATACTCCGTCGTTACGATTAGTTTGGTCTCGCTGAGTATGCTCGCGGCGAACTGGTTCATGTTTGCGCTGGCGTGTGCTGCTTTCCTGGGTATTGCTGGGCTGGTGATTCCGAGAGAAGAATCGGAGCTGATTGAGAAATTTGGTGATGCTTATCAGGCGTACATGGAGCGAACTAGTAGATTTGTTCCGCGGTTGCGCTTGTTCCGGTAGAATGGTGAATACGCCGCTTAACAACCGCTTCCACCCGACGCGCCTTCGGCTTCGCACGCTCGGCGCGGGTGAAGCGAACCGTTGGGCAGGCAGGGCCTACTCACTGCGTCTTTCACTCGAAGATGGTCGCGCCGGTGTGCGCGCAGGAGGTCATCATGTCGGTCACGAGCGAGATCCAATCGTTGTTCGATCGTTTCATCGCGGCCTGGAACCGCAACGACGCCGGGGGGTGCGCCGGCGAGTTCGCGGCCGACGGCAGCCTCATCAACCCGTTCGGCCAGGAGGCGCGCGGGTCCAAGGCCATCGCCGGGCTCTACGCCGAGTACTTCGCGACCATGCTCAAGGGCACGACGACGACGTTCACTAGCTCCAACATCCGCGAGCTCGGATCGCTCGCGCTGATCGACGGCACGCAGACCGTCGACAACCTGCGCGCGCCCGACGGCTCGGTCGCGCCGGCTCTGGTTATCCACCTCGTCACGCTGGCGCAGCGCTCGGGTGATCGCTGGCAGTTCCTCGACGCGCGCGCGTACGCCTTCATGACCATCCCGCAGGGCTGACGACCCGCTTGCCACTCCAGTAATCCAAGTGGCGGCTGGTAACACGCGTGTTGGGTCTGGGCCAGATACGGCCCCCTGCGTAGAAGACAGAGGACACCCCCTGGGGCACCGAACCGGCCCAGGTTGGCAGGACTGAAAGGGATGCCGGCCTGGGCCGTTCCCATGCCGGGGGATCGACGCTGATCCCCTGAGCCATTCTTTAGAGCCCCTGCTC
This sequence comes from Candidatus Latescibacterota bacterium, assembly GCA_016187725.1. Taxonomy (GTDB): domain Bacteria; phylum Latescibacterota; class UBA2968; order UBA8231; family UBA8231; genus SICG01. The sequence goes on along the minus strand of JACPJE010000212.1, from coordinate 181 downwards.
GTGCCGTGCAGAGAGCCCGCACATTCTGTGAGTCCGTGCTCTGCACGGGTGCCGCACTCCGCAGCCGGCTCAAACTGCCCATCTTAGGGTAGATCTAAACAAAAGGGTGAAAAGTTTCATAGGACGGCCTGTGGGTACGCCTTAGGTCTCAGCGATCGGCCAAATACCGGAAGACAGTTCT
>JACPJE010000128.1 GCA_016187725.1 Candidatus Latescibacterota bacterium | reverse complement strand
TCAAGACCCGACTGCGCGAACTGAAGGCCCAGCGCCACGGCGCTGATCCGACCGACGCGGAACTGGCCCGCTTCTGGGACACCCTGGAGATGCAGCAGATCTCCGGGAACATCTTCTCCGGCCTGCAGGTGGTGCTGGGGATCATCGGCGGGTTGACCCTGGTGGTGGCCGGAGTGGGCATCGCCAACGTCATGTACGTCTCGGTGAGCAACGCCACCCGGGACATCGGCATCCGCATGGCCGTGGGGGCGCGGGACTATCAGGTGCTGGGGCAGTACGTGCTGGAGGGGCTGCTGGCCACTGCCATCGGCGGGGCGCTCGGCATGGCCTTCAGCAAGGGGTTGATCTGGGCCGTGGAGCAGATCCCCATGCATGGGGAATTCTTCGAGTTCGTGGGCCGGCCGGTCCCGGTGCTCTCGCTGCAGGTGGCCCTGATCGTGGTCGGCGTCCTGGGCCTGATCGGCCTCCTGGCCGGCTTTTTCCCGGCCCGCAAGGCCGCGCAGGTGGACCCGGCCGAGGCCCTGCGCTACGAATAGGGAGCGTTCGCTATGATCCAGACACAGCAATTGCGCAAATCCTACCAGATGGGCAAGGTGGAGGTCGAGGCGCTCCGCGGGGTGGACATCGCCATCGGCCGGGGGGAGTACGTGGCCATCCTCGGCCCCTCTGGCTCGGGCAAGTCCACCCTGATGCATTTGCTGGGCTGCCTGGACACGCCCACCTCGGGCTGCTACCTGCTCGACGGCAAGCCGGTGGAGGGTCTCAAACGCAACGAGCTGGCACTCCTGCGCAGCCGCAAGATCGGCTTTGTGTTCCAGAGCTTCAACCTGCTGGCCCACGCCACGGCCCTGGGCAACGTGGAACTGCCCTTGATCTACCAGAGCGCCAGCCGGCGCCTCCGCCGACAGCGGGCAGCGGCCCTGCTCGAAAGGGTGGGGCTGAAGGACCGCATGGAGCACCGGCCCAATGAACTGTCGGGCGGGGAGCGCCAGCGCGTGGCCCTGGCCCGGGCCCTGGCCGCCGAGCCGGACCTGATCCTGGCCGATGAACCCACCGGCAACCTGGACACGGCCTCCGGCCAGGAGGTGGTGCGCCTCTTCGAGCAGCTGGTCGGCGAGGGCAAGACCGTGATCGTGGTGACCCACGACCAGGAGATCGCCCGGCGCGCCGCGCGGATCATCCGCCTGCGGGACGGCCGGGTCGAGGACGACAGCTCCACCTCACCCCCTGGTCCCCTCTCCCACGGGGAGAGGGGGTAAAAGCGACTCTCTTTTCCTCGCAGGGGTACCTTGATTCCCCCTTCCCTGAAGGGAAGGGGGTTAGGGGGTTAGGTCCTAGAAAGATAGGGATTATGAAGTCGAGAACATGGCTGTACCTGATCTTTGCGGGGCTGCTGCCGGGAATCAGCGCGCCTGCCACGGCCCAGGAACCCCTGCACCTCTCCCTGGAGGAGGCGGTGGACATCGCCCTGGAAAAGAACCTGGGACTGCGCAGCACGCGGCTGGGGGTGCAGATCCAGGAGCAGGGGGTGGCGGTAGAGACCGCCCGCTTTGGCCGCTCCCTCGACCTGAGCCTGTTTCGGCAGAGCAACCGCTCCCCTTCGTTTTCGAGCCTCGAAGAGGTCGAGACCCTCTCTAGCACTATCCTGAGCACCGAGCTGGGAGTGACCCAGCAACTGCGCACGGGAGGCCAGCTGGGGCTGCGGTTCAGCAACAACCGCAACGCCAGCAATGCCGCCTACAACCTCATCGACCCGATCTACAGCTCGGGCCTGAACCTGAATTTCACCCAGCCGCTCTTACAGGGCCGGGGCCGGATCAGCCGCATCGGCGTGGACCTGGCGCAGGTCGGGGTGGAACAGAGCCAGGTGGAGACCGAGCGCCGTGCCCGCACCCTGCGGGCCGAGGTGGGCCAATCCTACTGGAACCTGCTCTTCGCCCGCGAAAATCTCCGGGTCAAAGAACAGTTCCGCGAGGGGGCCCGCCGGGTGCTGGAGACGGTGAAGGTGCGGGCCGACATGGGGGTGGACAGCCACAGCAGCATCCTCCAGGCCGAGGTGGAGGTGGCCCGGCGAGAGGAGGAAGTGGTCGCCGCCGAGGGGGCCGCTGCCCAGGCCGAGGACGCGCTCAAGAGCCTGCTCAACCTCGAACAACACTCGGAGTCGCTGGTGCTCACTGCGGCTCCAGAGCTGAGTCCCTTTGCCGGCGACCTCGACCAGGGCATCGCTCAGGCTTTGAGCCGCGATCCCGAGTACCGCCAGGTGCAGCTGGCGCTGAAGAACCTGGAACTGCAGCTGGCGCTGGCCCGGGACCAGGTCCGGCCCTCGGTCAGCCTGAACGCCGCCGCCGGCCTGAGTGGACTGGGCGGCAGTTATGGCGACGACCTGAAGGTGCTCAAGGATCTGGACGCCCGCTCCTGGCAGGGGAGCCTGGCCCTGGAATTCCCCCTGGGTGAGAGCCCGGCCGACCAGCGCCTGGGGCAGCGCCGGCTCGAAAAGGAGCGCCGGGCCGTGGATCTGGAACACCTGCGCCAGCAGCTGGAGCAGCAGGTGCGCCAGCGCTTCCGCCAGGTGGGCATCGACCGCCGGCGCGCCGAGGTGGCCCAGCTGGCCGAGGAACTGGCCGGACAGAACGTGGCCGAGGAGGAGGAGCGGCTGAAGCTGGGCCTGTCCACCGCCCGCCAGGTACTCGACGCCCAGGACGATCTGGCCCAGGCCCGGGCCACCCGGCTGCGGGCGGTGGTGGACTACAACCAGTCGCTGATCGAGTG
>JACPJE010000127.1 GCA_016187725.1 Candidatus Latescibacterota bacterium | reverse complement strand
GCCCCGGCCTTCACCCCCGGTTTCGAGATCACCCTCTACGCCCCGCCCAACACCGACAAGGACCTGGAGTCCATCTTCCGCGGCCAGTTGGACCGGGCCTATTTCCCGGTGCAGATGGAGGACATGCGCGCCCACCTGGAATTCAGGCACCTGCAGGGCAATGCCCTGGAACTGGGCGACTGCCGCGTGTCGTGGGCGTACACCCTGCATCCCAGCCCGACCGTGGGCTACAAGGTCGAGCTGGGCGGGCGCAGCCTGGCCTACGTGCCGGATAACGAGTTTCTCAAAGGGTATTTGGGGCCCCCCGCCGAGGTGGGCCGCGACAGCCAGTTGCTGGCCATCCACGCCCGACTCGTCGAGTTCCTCACCGGGGTGGATGTGCTCATCCACGAGGCCCAGTACACCAACGAAGAGTACCTGAAAAAGATCGGCTGGGGCCACACCTCCCTGTCCAATGCCTGCGCCCTGATCCGCCACACCGGGGCCCGGAAGTGGATCGTCACCCACCACGATCCCATCCACGACGACGAATTCCTCCAGCGCAAGCTCAACCTCACCCAGCAGTTGCTGGCCGAACTGGGCTGTCCTCCCGAGGTGGAGCACGGCCACGATGGCATGGTGGGGTATCTGTGAGCCGGGGTTATTTGGCCGACATCCAATCCGGGCCGATGCCGGCCTCGGCGCGCAGAGGCACCTTCAGGGTCATGGCCGCTTCCATCTCGCGGCAGATCATCTCGGCCAGTACGGGGGCCTGATCGGCGGGGGCCTCGAAGACCAGTTCGTCGTGGATCTGCAAAAGCAGTTCGAGGGGCAGGTCCTCCCGGTCGATGCGGTCCTGCACCCGCACCATGGCGGCCTTGATCAGGTCCGCGGCGCTGCCCTGGACCACCGAGTTGATGGCCAGCCTTTCGCCCAGGCTGCGCAGGTTGTGGTCGCGCTCGCGCAGTTCGGGGATGGCCCGCCGGCGGCCCATCAGGGTGGCGACGTAGCCCTGGTCCAGGGCCTGCTGCACGCATTTTTGCAGGAAGGATTCGATTCCGGGGAAGCGGCGCTTGTAGTCGGCGATCAGCGCGGTGGCCGCCCCCAGGTCCATGCCCTCCACCCGCTGGGCCAGGCCAAAGGCGGTGATCCCGTAGATGATGCCGAAATTGATGGTCTTGGCCTGGTCGCGCAGGGGACGGGTCACCTGGTCCAGGGGCACGCCGAAGACCTGGGCCGCCACCGCGGCGTGGATGTCCTGGTCCTGGACAAAGGCCTCGATGAGGGCCGGGTCCTCGCTGAGGTGGGCCAGCAGGCGGATCTCGATCTGCGAGTAGTCGGCGCAGATGAGCAGTTGTCCTGGTGGGGCCACGAAGGCCCGGCGGATCTGGCGGCCCACCTCGGTGCGCACCGGGATGTTCTGGAGATTGGGGTTCTGGGAGGCCAACCGGCCGGTGGCGGTGACCAGCTGGTGGAAGGTGGAGTGGATGCGGTGGTCGCGGGGCGAGATGGCCGCTTCGAGGTTGCCCAGGTAGGTGCTGATCAGCTTGGCCAGCTGCCGGTACTCGATGACCAGCCGGGGCACCCCGGTGCGCGGATCGCTGCGGTCCTCCCGGGCGGCCAGTTTTTCCAGCACCGTGATGTCGGTGGAATATCCGGTCTTGGTGCGCTTGCCCGGGGGAAAGCCGAGCTTCTTGAAGAGCACCTCGGCCAACTGTTGAGTCGATTCGAGCTGGAATTCGCCCCCGGCCAGCTCCCAGACCTGGCGCCGCAGCTCCTCCACCCGCTGGCCCAGGATCTGCCCCTGGCGCCGCAGTTCCCCTGGATCGCAGAGGATGCCCCGGGCCTCCATGCGGGCCAGCACCGCGGCCAGGGGGGCTTCCACCTGGCGCATCAGTTCCCCCATCCCCAGTTCGTCCAGTTTGGGCAGGAAGAGCCGGCACAGGCGCAAGGACAGGTCCGCATCCTCCGCGGCGTACACGGCGATCTTGTCCAAAGGCACCTGGTCCATGGTGCCGCCCTCGCCGATGAGTTCGGTGATAGGGATCATCCGGTGGTTGAAGTGGATCAGGGCCAGCTCGTCGAGCTTGTGGCTGGGCCGGGAGGGGTCAATGAGGATGCTGGCCAGCAGGGAATCGCAGACCACCCCGCGCAACTGGACCCCGGCGTTGAGCAGCACCCCGGCGTCGAATTTGAGGTTGTGGCCGCATTTGGGCAGGGCAGGGTCGGCCAGGAGCGGGCCGAGTACTTCGAGCACTGCCGCAGGTGAGAGATGCTCTTCGGGCTCAGGCGAGCGCAGGGGCACGTACACGCCCCTGCCTTCCTCCCAGGCAAAACTCAGGCCGCATAACAGGGCCTCGCGTTCTAGACCGGTGGTCTCGGTGTCCACGCTGATCAGAGGCTGGGCGCGCAGCATGGCAGCCAGGATGTGGAGTTGCTCCAGGGTGGTGATGGCCTCGTAGTGGCCCTCGGCGGCGGTGCGCGCCTCGCCGGCAGGTGGGGCGGAGAAGAGATCGGCTTGCCGGGCAGGGGTAGCGGCCGAGGGCGGGGCCAGGCGCTGTACCTCGTCGCGGAAGCGGTTGAAACCCAACTGCTGGAAGAGGGGCAAGAGGCGGGCCGGGTCCGGGGGCCTGACCCGCGCGTCCTCGAGGGAGAAGGGGAAATCGGCGTCGCGTTTGAGGGTGACCAGGGCGCGCGAGAGGGGGAGGGTGTCGAGGGCTTTTTCTATATTTTCGCGCCGCTTGCCCTTGAGCTGGCCCAGATTGGCCAGCAGGCCGTCTAGGGAGCCGTATTGCTGGATGAGCTGGGCCGCGGTCTTGGGACCGATGCCCTCCACCCCGGGCACATTGTCCGAGGTGTCGCCCATCAGGGTCAAGAGGTCGATGACCTGGGCCGGGGTGATGCCCTTGTTCTCCAGCAAGGCCGCCACGTCAGTGGTGGTGTCGGTGTGGATGTCGAAGAGGCTCACCCTCTCGCCCAGCAATTGTTCGAGATCCTTGTCCTTGGAGACGATGCGGATGTGGAGATCGCCCCAGGAGGGGTTGTCCAGCACCCGCTGGGTGAGGGTGGCGATGATGTCATCGGCCTCCAGGCCGGGCTGGCCGATGACCGGGATGCCGAAGCCCTCCACCACCTGGAACACGCGAGGCACCTGGGAGAGCAGGTCCTCCGGGGTCTCACGGCGGGTGGCCTTGTACTGGGAGTAGAGGTCGTCGCGGAAGGTCTTGCCCGGGCTGTCGATGGCCACCACCGCGTAGTGGGGCTGGAACTGGGAGAAGAGCTTGAGCAGCATGCCGGTGAAGCCGAAGACCGCCTGAGTGGGCTCGCCGGTGGAGGGGCTGTGCATGGGGGTGCGGATGGCGTAGTAGGCCCGGAAGATCTGGGCGAAGGCGTCGATGAGATAGAGGGTTTCGGGCATTGCCAGCGGCTCCTGACAGGGTGGATGCCTTAAAATAGGCAAGCCCCCGCACCGGCGCACCCTGCTTTTCGGGAGGGAAGGCATTGCTTATACTTCATCCGCAAAAAGGAGGGAGAGATGGCGAACCAATTGCCACAGATCCTTTTGGGCCGCACCGGGCTGAAGGTCACCCGGCTGGGCATCGGTGGGGCGTACTGCGAGACCCCGGAAGGATACCGCGCGGCTTTGGACTGCGGGGTGAATTACGTGGACACGGCGCGGGCGTACCGCGAGGGCAAGGACGAGGAGGTGATCGGCCGGGCCCTCCAGGGCCGGCGCCACCAGTTGGTGCTGGCCACCAAGACCGCGCAGCGCGACGCGGCCGGGGCCCGCCAGGATCTGGAAACCTCGCTGCGGCTTTTGCAGACCGACTACCTGGACGTATGGCAGATCCACCACCTCAACACCCAGGAAGAGCGCGAAAAGACCCTGGGCCCTGGCGGGGCCATGGAGGCGGTGGAAAAGGCCAGGAAGGAAGGGCTAGTGCGTTTTGTCGGGGTCACTGGGCACGACTGGGTCCAGATCCAGGCCGCGGTGGCCACCGGGCTCTTCGACACCGTGCTCTGCTGGTACAACTGCGCCATGAAGGAACCCGAGCAGACCGTCCTTCCCGAGGCCCAGAAGCAGAACACCGGGGTGGTGATCATGAACGCCTCGCGCAATACTAAACTCTTTGGCGGGGAGGACGCACCCGCGCGCGAGCGCTTCTACCGCTACGTGCTCAGCCATCCGGCGGTTCACCTGACGGTCATGGGATTGCGGGACGTGGAGGTCTTCCGCCAAATAAGCCAGGCCCTGGCCGGCAGCCTCGCCATCAGCCCGCGGGAAAAGGCGGAGCTGGAAACCTACGGGGCCGCGCTGCGGGCGACCGGCAAACTCGATTAGGGAGCCAAACCGTGAAGATCACCGGCCTCGAGCGCACCGTGGTGTGCGTGCCCTTTCTCCCGGGCATCCTCTCGCCCCCTGAAATAGAGATCTACACCCCCAGTTATCCGGCCTCCATCAGCGAGCGCCGGCAGGACGTGTTGCGCATCCACACCGACGAGGGCCTGATGGGCATCGGCATGAGCGGCCCCTATTTCGGCGAGCGGGCCGACCAGGCCCCGGACCTGATCGGCAAGGACCCACTCCACTTTGAGCCACGCCGCCTGGGCGGGGGCGGGTACGAGATCGCCCTGCTCGACCTGATGGGCAAGGCCCTGGGTTGGCCCCTGTGCCGTCTCTTTGGGGGTAAATTACAGGATGCGGTCCTGGTGGATTACTGGATCTCGCGCATGGGTCCCGAGGCTTCGGCCGCGGCGGCGAGACGGGCGGCGGAACTGGGCTTCCACGGCATCAAGATCAAATGCCGGCTGGAGGACGGCGACGTGGTCGACCGGGTGCACGCCATGCACGAGGCAGCCCCGGACCTGCGCATGGTCCTGGACCCCAACCAACGCTTCCACACCCTGGAAAACAGCCTGGAACTGGCCCGCCAGCTGGAGGGCTATGGCTCGCAGCTGATCTTCGAGGACCCTTTTCCCCCCACCAATTGGGAGGAGTACCGCCGGCTCAAGGAGGCCACCGAAATCCTGATCGCCCCCCATCTCCAAAATCCCCGCCAGGTGATCCAGGCCCTCCAGCACCAGGCGGTGGACGCCATCAACGTGGCGCCCTCGGATTGGGGTTTCCTCGACATGGCGCGTATCGCCGAGAGCGCCGGCATCCCGGTCTGGCAGGCCTCCAACGTGGACCTGGGGGTCTTCGACGCCTTCCGCCTGCAGGCCTCGGCAGCGGCGCCCAACTGCACCCTGGGCAGCGATCTGTGCGGCAACTTTGTCCATGAGCACAGCCTGCTGGCCCGGCCTCTGGTGCAGGAGGGGTACGCCTTGGTGGGTGAGGCGCCGGGGTTGGGGGTGGAGTTGGACGAGGAGGCCGTGGCCCGCTACACCGTGCGCCCGGGCTGAGGGCGAGCGGAGATCGGCCCTGCGCCAGATACCCTTGACCCACACCGGAGCATCCGCATGCTGACCGCCGAACAGATCGAGTTCTATCACCAACAGGGATACCTGCTCGTGCCCGGAGTGTTCAGCCCCGCCGAGGTGGAGGAGTTGCGCGGGGAACTGGACTGGATCTTCGCCACCTGGGCCGACCACAACGCGGCCTGGCAGGGGCCCTGGCGCGAGGTGTACATGGATGAGGCCCAGCGGCAGCAGGCGGTGCTGGTGGCCATCAACGATCTGCACCTGCACTCGGCCCGCTGGCAGCAGGCGGCCGCCCACCCGCGGTTGATCGAAGTGTTGACTGCGCTTTTGGGGCCGGACGTGGAATTGCACCACACCACCCTCCACGCCAAACCGCCCCAGGTGGGCAGCCCCTTTCCCCTGCACCAGGACAACGCCTTTTTCGCCCACCAGACCCCGGCGTACGCCGATGCCATCCTCCACCTCGACGACGCGCCCGAGGAGGCCGGCTGCCTGCGCTTTGTGCCGGGCAGCCACCGGCTGGGCCCGCTGACCCACATCCGCCAGGGCGCCCCGCATCTGCCCACGGACCAGTACCGGCTGGCCGACACGGTGCCGGTGCCGGCCCGGGCCGGGGACGTGGTGTTCTTCAACCTGTGGACCATCCACGGCTCGGACCTCAACTACACCCCGCATTGGCGGCGGGCCGTGCGCCTGGGGTACCGGGACCCGGTCAACCCGCAGCTGGACGGCCATGCCCTGGGCCGGCTGGGCTGGATGGTGAAGGGGCGCCGGCCCAAGGTCGAGGCCACCCTCAGCCTGACCCGCTAGTGAGAGCCGGCAAAAATTGACCGAAATTTGGACTAGGGCCTATATTATCCGTCCCCGCAGCGCACGCTTCTCGACCAAAGGAGTGGGGAGATGAAACTGCTCAAGTGCATAATTCGCCCCAGCGCCCTCGACAAGATGAAAGAGGCCTTGGGCAAACTGGGGGTGATGGGCATGACGGTCAGCGAGGTGAAGGGCTTTGGCCGCCAGAAGGGGCACAAGGAGGTGTACCGCGGCGCCGAGTACCAGATCGACTTCACCCCCAAGCTGAAGATCGAGGTCGTGGTGGCCGACGGAGTGGTCGAGCGGGCCGTCGGGGCAGTCAAGGAGGCCGCGCACAGCGGCAGCATCGGCGACGGCAAGATCTTCGTCCTGCCGGTGGAGGAGGTAGTGCGGATCCGCACTGGGGAGACCGGGGATGCGGCCATCTGAAGCAGGACCCTACAGAGGATAGGCACGGAGCGGACCCTAGATGTGTGGTATTGTAGGTTACCTGGAAAGAGGTGGCGAAAGGGTGGGGGTGGGCCGGATCATTCTCCAGATGCTGGAGGCCCTGGGTTGCCGCGGGCCCGACTCCGCCGGCGTGGCGCTTTACTCGGGGCGGCCAGCAGGGGAGTTGGTGCTGAGGGTCAAGCTGGGGGACGACGGGCACCCGGAGGCGCACGCCGCCCAGGTGGTCGAGCAGGCCGGGAAGATGGGGCAGGTACTCCAGGCCGAACGAACCGCCGAATACCTGAGATTGGTCATGGACTGCCAGGAGCCCCCCCAGCACCTGGAGCGCGCCATCGAGACCGCCGGCGCCGGGGTGGAGGTGGTGAGCATGGGTCGCCAGCTGGAGATCATCAAACAGGTCGGCTCGCCCCAGAACCTGGACACCACCTACGCCATCTCCGGCTTGGTGGGCACCCACGGGATCGGCCACACCCGCCTGTCCACCGAATCTCGCATCGACCTGAGCCATTCCCAGCCTTTCTGGGCGCACGGGCGTCCTGACCTGGCGGTGGTCCACAACGGTCACATCACCAACTACCACAAGCTCCGCCGCTGCTACGAGCAGTGCCAGCGCCGCTTTTACACGGAGAACGATTCGGAGATCATCGGCATGTACCTGGGAGAGCGCCTGGCCGAGGGGATGAGCCTGCGGGAGGCCATGGACGCCTCGATGCGGGACCTGGATGGGTCGTTCAGCTATCTGGTGGCCACGCCTGATGAATTCGGTTTTGCCAAAGACCCCTTTGCCTTCAAGCCCCTGCTCTTCGCCCAGACCGGGCGCTTTGTGGCCGTGGCCACCGAGGAGATCGCCCTGCGCGCGGCCATCGGAGGGGAGTACGAGGTGCGCGAAGCCCAGGCCGGGGAGGTGAGGGTGTGGCAGAGATAGATTGCCAGGGCCAGACGACCCGCGAAGTCAACGCGGCCATCAATGGCCTCATCGCCCAGGGGGAACAGGAAATCCTGATAAAGAATCCTGCCGCCAGACACAACCTGGGGGTGGGCATCGTGCAGCAGGCCCGGTTGGAGTTTGCCGGCAGCGTGGGCTACTTCTGTGCCGGCATGATCGCCGGCCCCGCGGTGGAGATCGCCGGCAGCGCCGGCTGGGGCCTGGCCGAATCCATGATGGAGGGCAGGGTGGTGGTGCAGGGCAGCGCCGGCAACGGTGCGGCGGCCTCGATCCGGGGCGGTACAGTAGTGATCCACGGGGACGCCGCGGCCCGGCTGGGCGTCTCGCTCAAGGGCGGGCTGGTGCTGGTGGGGGGCAATTGTGGTTATATGGCCGGGTTCATGGCGCAGAAAGGGGCCATCGTGGTGTGCGGCGACGTGGGCGAGGCCTTTGCCGATTCGATGTACGAGGCGGTCTGCTTCGTGGGCGGCAGGATCGGCGAACTTGGAAATGACGCGGTGGTCAAGGAGCCGACCGCTGAGGACCGGACCTTCCTCGCAGAGGCGCTGGCCCGCCATCTGCCGGAGAAATCCCCGGTCCCGGATTTCAAGAAGGTGGTTGCTGGGCGCAAGCTGTGGAACTTCGACAAGCAGGAACGGGCGCTGTGGCGGGAGGCGCTGTGAAGATGGCGAAGAGCAAGAGGGCGAAGGCCGCAAAGCAGAAGGCAGCGGTCAAAGTTGCCGCGGCCCCGAAGAAGAAACCAATCAACAAGGCCGCCCCGGTCAAAAAGCCACTGCCAGCCGCCAAGACGGTTCCAGCTAAAAAAGCCAAGGCTGTCGCCGCGCGGCGACTCAAGGTGCGCGAAGCTGCGGCCCCGCCGGCTGTTGAGGCGCCGCCGCTGCGCACCAGCGGCATCTTTCCGCCGGAGATCATCGAGGATATCCAGGTCAAGGCCGAGTTGGGCCGCTACCGCATCCGCGGCTTCGGGACTCTGCGACCCCGCACCTGGGCCACCTTCGACGACCTGACTTTCATCCCCTGCACTCTCACCCGCATCCCGCTGGAAGGGTACCGCGAGCGCTGCTCGGCCAGGACCCTGCTGGGCACCCGCTTCGCCCAGAAGCCCATCGCCCTCGACATCCCCATCATGATCACCGGGATGAGCTGGGGGGCTCTCTCCTTCAACGCCAAGGTGGCCCTGGCCAAGGGGGCCCGTATCGCCGGTTCGTCCAACACCACCGGGGACGGGGGCATGCTGCTGGCCGAGCGCGAGCACAGCCGGGCCCTGATCTACGAGGTGCTGCCCTCCCGCTACGGCTTCGACGTCCATCACCTGCAGCAGGCCGATGGCATCGAGCTGACCATCGGCCAGGGAGCCAAACCGGGGACCGGGGGGTTGCTGCTGGGCTCCAAGGTATTGGACACCATCGCCCACCAGCGGGATCTGCCGGTGGGGGTGGACCAGCGCAGCCCGGCGCGCCACCCGGATTTTCTGGGTCCCGATGACATGATCATCAAGATCGAGGAGTTGCGCGAGGCCACGGACTGGCAGGTGCCCATCTTCGTCAAGATGGGGGCCACGCGGGTCTTCGACGACGTGCGGCTGGCAGCCAAGGCCGGGGCGGACGTGGTGGTGGTGGACGGCATGGAGGGGGGCACCGGGGCCTCGGTGGAGATCTGCCAGGAGCACACCGGCATCCCCACCCTGGCGGCGGTGTGCGAGGCGCGCGCCGCGCTGGAGGATCTGGGCCTGTACGGCCAGGTGCAGTTGGTGATCGCCGGGGGCATCCGCAACGGGGTGGACGCGGCCAAGGCCATGGCCCTGGGCGCGGACGCGGTGTACATCGGCACCGCGGCGCTGATGGCCCTCAACTGCAACAAGCCCCTCTTCGTGGAGGATTACCACCAGCTCGGGGCGGCGCCCTACCACTGCCATCACTGCCACACTGGCCGCTGCCCGGTGGGCATCACCACCCAGGACCCTGAGCTGATGCAGCGGCTGGAGATCGACGCGGCCGCCGAGCGGGTGGCCAACCTGCTCCACGCCATGACCTTGGAGATCCAGATTCTCTCCCGGGCCTGCGGCAAGGCCGACGTGCACGACCTGGAGCCTGAGGATCTGCGCGCCCTCAGCCTCGAAGCCTCGATGATCTGCGGGGTGCCCCTGGTGGGCACCAACCGGGTCTTCGGCGGCGGGCCGGGGTGGAAGGAGCGCCACTAGGCAGCAGGTGGACGAGAGGTAGCCCAGGCGTCTCGCCGGGGCAAGATGGGGTGGCCACAGAGGGCCGCCCCTACATCTTCGACTATGTAAAGCGCATCTTCGACTATGCTGAAACTCGTCCAGCAGGCGCTCCGCCGCGGCCCGCCGCCCCGGATGTGGCGGTCCCATCCGCTCAGGGACCAGTACGAGGTGGTGATCGTCGGCGGGGGGGCGCATGGCCTGGCCTGCGCCTATTACCTTGCGGAAGATCACGGTATCACCGACGTGGCGGTGATCGAGAAGAGCTATATCGGCGCCGGGGGCAGCGGCCGGAACACCGCTATCGTGCGCAGCAACTACCTCACCCCAGAAGGGGTGCGCTTCTACGACGAGAGCGTCAAGCTCTACGAGGAATTGGCCTGTGAGCTGGACTTCAACGTGATGTTCAGTCAGCGAGGCCATTTGACATTGGCCCACAGCGACGCCTCGGTGCGCACCATGCGCCGGCGGGCCGAGGTCAACAAGCTCCAGGGCGTCAACTCGCGGCTGATCTGGCCAGACGAGATCGCCCGGCTCTGCCCGCACCTGGACCTGAGTGACCACCTCCGCTATCCCATCCAGGCGGCCCTGTACCATCCGCCGGGCGGCATCATCCGCCACGATGCGGTGGTCTGGGGGTACGCTCGCCAGGCGGATAGGCGCGGGGTGCAGATCCATCAGGAGACCGAGGTGACCGGGGTTGAGGTCGAGGACGGGAGGGTGCGGGGGGTGCAGACTAACCGGGGTTTTGTCGGGGCGCGTCAGGTGCTCAATGCCACGGCCGGCTGGGGCTCGACCATTGCGGCCATGGCCGGCATAGCCCTGCCCATGACCACCTTCCCGCTTCAGGCTTGCGTCACCGAGGCGCTCAAGCCCTTCCTCCACACGGTGGTGGTCTCGGGCAGCCTGCACGTGTACGTGAGCCAGTCGGACCGGGGCGAGCTGGTGACCGGGGCCAGCGTGGACCCTTTTGCCTCCTATTCGATGGCCGGCTCCCTCTCCTTCTTGGAGGAGATCTCCGGCCACCTGCTCGAACTCTTCCCCTGCCTGAGCCAGGTCCGTATCCTGCGACAATGGGCCGGGCTGTGCGAGATGCCCCCGGATTTCAGCCCGATCATGGGGGTGACGCCGGTGGATGGGTTCCTGATCGACACTGGCTGGGGGACCTACGGTTTCAAGGCCTCCCCCATCTGCGGCAAGACCCTGGCCGCCTTGATCGCCACCGGCCGCACCCCTGACCTGATCGCCCCCTTCCGGCTCTCCCGCTTCGCCGAGGGCCAGTTGGTGGGCGAGAAGGGGGCGGCCTCGGTTGGACACTAGGAGTTGATGATGCTGATCCTGAATTGCCCCAACTGCGGGAGGCGCAATGCCAGTGAATTCCGTTATGGCGGCGAGGTGAATCCCCGCCCCCCGGACCCCCAGGCCACCAGCGACGAGGCCTGGGCCGCGTACCTGTACGTGCGGTCCAATCGGCTGGGGGTGCAGAGCGAGTGGTGGTACCATCGAGCTGGCTGCGGCCTGTGGTTCCTGGCCGAGCGCCACACCTACACCGGCCAGGTGGCGAAGACCTATTTGCCAGAAACAGCGAGCCGCGATGCCTGAACACGGACCGACTCACCGCCTCGCCCCGCAGCCGGGCGAGGCTATCGACCGCACCCGCACCCTCCGGTTTACCTTTGAGGGCCGGACCTACATTGCCCATCCGGGGGACACCATTGCCTCGGCCCTGGCTGCCGCCGGGGTGGGGGTGCTCAGCCGCTCCTTCAAATACCACCGGCCGCGCGGGCTTTTGTGCGGGGCTGGCCACTGCCCCAACTGCCTGGTGCAGATCGGCGACGAGCCGAATGTGCGCAGCTGCCAGCGGCCGGTCGAGGAAGGGATGGCGGTGCGCGCCCAGAATGTCTGGCCCTCCCTCGAACACGACCTGCTCTCCCTGACCAGGTACCTCAGCCCGCTCATGCCAGTGGGGTTCTACTACAAGACCTTCATGCGCCCCCGCGCCCTGTGGCCCCTGTACGAAAATCTGTTGCGTCGCGCCGCCGGCCTGGGGGTGGTGGACCCCCACTCGCACGGAGAGGGTTTCTCCAAGCAATTCCTGCATGCCGAGGTGGCGGTGGTGGGTGGGGGACCGGCCGGGATCAGCGCGGCCCTGGCCGCGGCTGGCCAGGGGGCCCAGGTGTTGCTCTTCGAGGAGCAGCCGGCATTGGGGGGACACCTGCGATGGGCAGGTCGCGGACCTGCCCCTACCCTGACGGGGTTGCTGGCAGACCTCGAAAGGCAGCCGCGCATCCAGGTTTTCCCGGGGACCATGGTCACGGGCTGGTACGCGGATCACTGGCTGGCCGCAGTGCAGGGGAAACGCCTGTTCAAGATCAGGGCGCAGGCCGTGGTGGCGGCCACCGGCGCGTACGAGCAACCCCTGCTCTTCGTTGGCAACGACCTGCCCGGGGTGATGCTGGGCGGGGCTGTGCTGCGCCTGCTCCGGCTTTATGGAGTAGCACCTGGCAGGAAGGCTGTGGTAGTCGCAGATAATGAAGATGGATGGGAGGTGGCCCAGGCCCTGCGGGAGGCGGGGGTGGAGTTGAAGGCCGTGGTCGCCCGCCGCGAGGATGCGCGCGCCGCAGCGCTGGAGGCGGGCGGGGTGAGGGTGCTGCGCGGATACACGGTGGTGGAGGCGCTGGGCGGTAAAGGGGTGCGGGGGGCAATGCTGGCCCGCGTGGACGGGCAGGGCCGGGTGGAACCGGGTACTGAGCAAAGCGTGGACTGCGGGCTGATCACCCTCAGCGGCGGCTGGGCCCCGGCAGCGGACCTGGCGTACATGGCCGGGTGCCGGGGCGCGTACGACGAGGCCCAGGCCGAATTCCGCTTCTCCGAGATGCGCCGGATGGGAGGCTGCCGCGCAATTGGGTTTGGGTGCGGGGTCGGAGCCCGCCATGGCGGAGGAGCTGCGAGTGCTCCGGCAGGCCCAATCCCCGCGCACCTCCCCGCTGGCACCAGCGTTGGGGGAGGGGAAGCGCTTCGTGTGCCTGTGCGAGGACGTCACCGACCTCGACGTGGAGACCGCCATCGCCGAGGGGTACGAGAGTCCCGAACTGCTCAAGCGCTACAGCACCATCTCCATGGGGCCCTGCCAGGGAAAGATGTGCGGGATGAACACCCTGCATCTGTGCGCCCGGGCCCGCGGACTGGCCGTGGCGGGCCGGACCACGGCCCGCCCGCCGGTGACGCCCTTGTCCTTGGGTGTCCTGGCTGGCCAACACCTGGAGCCGGTGCAGCTGAGCCCGGTGCATCCGTGGCACCTGGACCACGGCGCCCGGATGATGGGGGCCGGGCTGTGGCTGCGCCCCGAGCACTACGGCGATGCGGCGGCCGAGGTGCAGGCCGTGCGCCAGCGCGTGGGCCTCATCGACGTGAGCACCCTGGGAAAATTGCAGTTCACCGGACCGGGCGCGCCGGCTCTGCTGGAGCGGCTCTACGTCAATCAGTGGCGCCGGCTGGGGGTGGGCCGGGTGCGCTACGGGGTGATGTGCAACGACGAGGGGGTGGTGATCGACGACGGGGTGGGGGCGCGGTTGGGGGAGGAGGAGTGGTACATGACCACTACCTCGTCGGGAGCGGCAGCGGTCTTCGAGCTGATCCAGTGGTGGATGCAGGCCGGCTGGGGCAAAGGCGTACATGCCACCGACCTGACCGAGGCCTTCGCCGCTTTCAACCTGGCGGGGCCGCAGTCGCGCGCGCTACTGCAGCAACTGACCTCGCTCGACCTGGGCAATGAAGTTTTTCCCTACATGCACGCCCGCCAGGCCCTGGTGGCCGGGGTGCCCTGCCGGCTGATGCGCCTGGGATTCACTGGCGAGTTGTCCTACGAGATCCACTGCCCTTCCGGGTACGGCCTGCACCTGTGGGAGGCGCTGATGGAGGCCGGCGCGCAATTTGGCATCTCGCCCTTTGGGGTGGAGGCTCAACGGGTCCTGCGCCTGGAGAAGGCCCATATCATCATCGGGCAGGACACCGATGCCCTGGCCGACGCGTTTTCGGCGGGTCTGGATGGGTTGGTGAAGATGGACAAGCCGGACTTTCTAGGGAAGCGCTCACTGATGCGGGTTACCAGCGCCGGCGGCCCTCAGCAGCGGCTGGCGGGTTTCAAGATGGCCCAGCCAGGGGTCGTGCCCGAGGAAGGGCTGCAGATCGTGGAGCGCCGCCAGGGCAAACTGGAGATCATCGGCTGGATCACCTCCAGCCGCTTCAGCCCCACCCTCGGCGAGACCATCGGCCTGTGCTGGCTGCCGGCGGGGTTGGCCGAGCGGAGCGGGGCGGAGTTCTCCATCTTCCGCGAGGGAGCACTGCTGGGGGCGCGGGTCCATCACGGGGTTTTTTACGATCCCCAGGGGGACAGGGTGCGGGGATGAAGGGGTCTCCTTTGAAACTCAGCCCACTGCACGCGGCGGGGGCCGGGGCGCAGTTCGCCCTGGACGCGGGCTGGCAGGTGGCCCAGGTCTATACCTCGGAGGAGGAGGAGGTGGCGGCGGTCCGCAGGGCTGTCGGGCTGGCCGATGAGACGGCCAGAGGTAAGTTATTGATAGAAGGCAGGGAGGCCGGGTCCCTGCTGGGGGTGGAAATAGGAATAGGCGGCGGGGCAATGCTGGGCAAGGGTCGGGTTTTTCGCCTGCGGCAGGACCTCTTCTTTATCAGCACGCCACCGGGGGTCGAGGAAGAGGTGCTGGAAGGGCTGCGTTCACAGGCAGTGGGTCGGCACCTCAGCCTCACGGACCTCACGCACGCGCGGGCCGAACTGTGGCTGGTGGGACCGGCCGGGCCGGCGGTGCTGGGCCAGCTCTGCGGCCTGGACCTGGCGCGCTTCCCAGATGGGGAGGCCAGGCAGGGCAGCGTGGCCAAGACCGCGCAACTGATCCTGCGCCGCGACCTGGGCGGGCTGCCGGCCTTTTCCCTCATCGGCGCCCGTTCCCTGGGGGCGTACCTGTGGGAGGCCTTCCTGGAAGCCGGGCGCGCCCAGGGCATCGCCCCCTTGGGCCAGGCGGCGCTGCGCGCCCTGGGAAACACCGACTGATCTGCATCCTGCTTCCCCACCCTTTTTTGCGAGGAGATCGCCCATGACCCTGGGTCAAGTTGAGCAACTCGTCAAAGAGAAGCAGATCGAATTCTTCCTCTGCTCCTTCGTGGAGATGAGCGGATTGCCCAAGGCCACGGTGGTCCCTGCCACTCACCTGGCCGACATGGCGGCGGAGGGGGCCGGCTTCGCCGGCTTCGCCACCGGACACATGGGCCAGGGGCCGCACGATCCAGATATCATGAGTATCCCCGACTTCAACTCCCTGGCGGTGCTGCCCTGGCGGCCCAATGTGGCCTGGGTGGCCGGCAATGCGCACGTGGAGGGCAAGCCCTGGGGCTACTGTCCGCGCACCATCTTGCGGCGGCAGTTGGAGAAGGCGAAACGCAAGGGCTATGTGTTCAACGTGGGGGTGGAGCCGGAGTTCATGCTCCTGCGGCGCACCGAGCAGGGGAATTACGTGCCCGCCGATGCGCTCGATATCCTGCCCAAGCCCTGCTACGACCTGGTGACCCTGCACCGCAGCCTGGATCTGATGACCACCCTGATCAAATACATGCAGGAACTGGGCTGGGACCCCTACGCCAACGACCACGAGGACGCCAACTGCCAGTTCGAGATCAACTGGCGCTATGCGGATGCCCTCAAGACCGCCGACCGCCATACCTTTTTCCGCTGGATGGTGAAGAGCGCCGCCGAGCAGCGCGGGTTGATGGCCACCTTCATGCCCAAGCCCTTTTCCCATCTGACCGGCAGCGGCGCCCACTACCACCTGAGCCTGTGGGACCAGCAGAACAAGAAGAATCTCTTTCTGAACAACCGGGACAGGAACGGCCTTTCCCAGCAGGCCTACTGGTTCATGGGAGGGCTGCTCAAGCACGCCAGGGCCCTGGCAGCGGTCACCTCGCCCCTGGTCAACAGCTACAAGCGCCTGATCCGCGGGGCTCCCCGCTCCGGCGCCACCTGGGCCCCGGTCTATGTCACTTACGGCGGCTCGAACCGCACCCAGATGATCCGCATCCCCGGGCCGGGCCGCCTCGAAAACCGCACTGTGGACGGGGCGGCCAACCCCTATCTGGCCTGCGCGGCCATGCTGGCCGCCGGCCTGGACGGGATCGACAAAAAGATAGAGCCGGGCAAGCGCAACGACGACAATCTCTACGAGATCCCCGAGGCGGAACTCCAGCAGCGGGGCATCGGTTTTTTGCCCTCCCCCCTGCGCGAGGCCCTCGATTGTCTGGAGGCGGACAAGGTGGTCAGGGAGGCCCTGGGCGCGGAGTACGCCGATTACTACATCGAAGTCAAGCGGGAGGAATGGCGGCAGTACCACCAGCACGTCAGCCAGTGGGAACTGGACAAGTACCTGCCGATCTATTGATGCCCTGGTGGAGGGGATGAAAAAAATCAATCTGTCCGCCCATTATTACCAGCAATTCGACGCTGACTTCGCCCTCGATGTGCCCGGAGAAGGGTATGGGGGCTGGAAGCAAGCCAGGGTCGAACTGTCCGCCGAGCACACCGCGGTGGCGGTGATGCACGCCTGGGATACGGGTACGCGCCAGCAGTACCCGGGCTGGCACCGGGCCGTCGAATACATCCCGCGCTCGGTGGAGATCAGCCGCACTGTTTTCCCCCCGCTGCTGGCGGCGGTGCGCCGCTCGCCGCTGCCGCTCTTCCACGTCGTCGGGGGCGGTGACTATTACCACAAGTGCCCCGGGTACCAGAAAGCCGTGGCCCTGGCCGGGCCCTCGCCCAGGCCCCTGCCCCAGATGGACAGCGACCCGGTGCTGGAAAAACTCAAGGCCTTCCGCAGCCAGCAGGTCTTTGTGGGCAGCCACAACCAGGCCGACGTGGACCGGGGTTTCAAGGCCCTGGACTTTCTGCCCGAGGCCAGGCCCCTCGACGAGGAGGGGGTGGCCGAAGACGGCCACCAGCTCTTCGCCCTGTGCAAGGCCGCCGGGGTCAACCACCTGATCTACGCCGGCTTCGCCATCAACTGGTGCCTGCTGCTCTCGCCGGGGGGCATGGCCGACATGAGCCGGCGCGGGGTGATGTGCTCGGCCCTGCGGCAGGCGGTGACCGCGGTGGAGAACAAGGAGACGGCCCGCCGGGAATTGTGCAAGGAACTCGGCCTGTGGCGGGTGGCCCTGGCCTTTGGTTTTGTCTTCGACGTGGACGCCCTGGTGGAGGCGCTCAAGGCCTAGCCAGGCGCCAGGCCGGGACGCCGGCGAGCACCCATGAGCAGAGCGCAGCCAGTTGAGTGGGAGGAATCCTCATCTCCTGACCACCACGTACTCGTCTCCCCCTTCGATGAGGCGGATGGCGCAGTCGGCGGGGATCTGCTCCCAGGTTTGCTGCGCGCCCCCTGGCCAGCGGACAACCAGGCGGTCGGCGCGGCGGTGGTCCCCCAGACCCAGGTGCAGGGAGAGGGGGTTGCTCGAACCGAAGCCAAAGCCGCTGGCCAGTTCGGCGTGGACTTGGTGCGTCCCCGCATAGAGGCTCACCCGGGCGCCGATGCCGTCCCGGTTGCCGGCCGTGCCCTCCAGTTCCACCTCCAGGTAGTGGCTGCCCCCGCCCTCGTTGCGGTAGAGGCTGTTGGGCCACACGTCCCCGTCGAAATGCCCGCCCAGGCCGGCGTAGAGGTCCAGGTCCCCGTCCTGGTCGAAGTCGGCGAAGGTGGCGCCGTGGCCCTTGCCCAGGTTGCCCACCCCGGCGGATTGAGTGATATCCACAAAGGTGCCGTCCCGCTGGTTGAGGAAGAGGGCGTTGGGCTCCAGGCGGTAGATCTCCGGGCCGCCGTTGGCCAGGTAGATATCTGGAAAGCCGTCGTTGTTCACGTCGCCCACGCCGATGCCCATGGAGCCAAAGGAGCGGGCCAGGCCCGCGTGGAGGGTGAGGTCGCTGAAGGTGCCGTCGCCGTTGTTGTGATAGAGGAAGGGCCGGTTGGGCTCGACGGCCTTTCCGGTGACCATGCTGTCGAGCGCGTCCTCAAAGGCGCTCATGATGGAGACGAAGAGATCGAGAAGGCCGTCGTTGTCGTAGTCGAAGAAGAAGGTCACGTAGGCGCCCTCGATGGGGAAGGTGACCCCGGCCTGGGGCGCCAGGTCGGTGAAGGTGCCCTGGCCCTGGTTGTGGTAGAGCCGGTTGGCCTGGCTGATGTCGACCACGTAGAGATCGGGGTACCGGTCGTTGTCGTAGTCGCCAAAGGCCGTGCCGACGCTCCGGCCGGCATGGGCGACCCCGGCCTGGGGGGCCACGTCCCTGAACCTGCCGTCCCGCTGGTTGTGCAAAAGCTGGTTCGTCCCGCCGTCGCCTACCAGGCCATTGGCCACGTACAGGTCCAGGTACCCATCCAGGTCAAAGTCGCCCCAGGTGGCAGTGAAGCTAGAACTGGAATCAGCGGCGCCGGCCTGGGGGGCCACATCGACGAAGCGATCCTGGTCGTTGCGGTAGAGGGAATTGGGGGCGGCCCCTTCCCAGCCGTCGCGGGTGACGTAGAGGTCAGGGTCCCCGTCGTTGTCGAAGTCCGCGCAGGAAGCGCCCCAGCCGCCCCGGGGGTCGGCCAGGCCTTGGGCTTGGGTCACGTCCTCAAAGCGCTCCCCCCCTTCGTTGCGATAGAGGGCATGGACCGTCCGGATGCCCACGCTGAACAGATCCAGGTCGCCGTCCAGGTCAAAGTCCAGCCAGGCGCTGCCCCGGCCGCGGTCCAGCTTGGCCACTCCGGCCCGGGAGGCGATATCGGAGAAGCGCGGCGCCCCCGGAGGAGGGGGACTGGAGAAGGCGTGGAAGAGGTAGAGGTCTGGCAGGCCTGGAGGATAGCCCCCCTGCTGGTCGTAGGCCAGCTTGAGCAGCCAGAGGGCCTTGAGGCGGTCGCGGTAGTAGTGCAGGGAGAGTTCCACGGCCCGCTGCAGGAGGGGGATGGCAGTGGGGTCCTGGAGCCACAGGGCGGCCGTGCCCATTTGCAGGAAAGTCAGCCGGTCTTCTGGATAGATCCGGGCGAAGTCTTCGCCGATCTCCAGGGCAGTGCGGAACTCCCCCAGGCGCAAGGCGGCCTTGAGCAGCATGGCTCTGGCTTCGTAGTGTTTGGGGAATTCCCTCAGGGCTTCCTGACACAGGGTCCGGGCGCCTCGCAGGTCCATGGTGGCGGTGGCCTGCAGGCCGAGCTGGGCCAGGAAGAGGCGGGCATCCAGGGAGCGGGGTTGTTCCTGGAGGATCGCCGCGCCGAGCTGGCGGGCCTGCAGGGGCCGTCCTTCAGCAGCCGTGATCCGGGCCTGGAGGAGGCGGGCCTCGGGCGTCTCCAGGGCCTCGGCGGGGAGGCCGGCGCAGAGCTGCTCAGCAGTCTCCCGCTGCCCAAATCTGAGGTAGAGTTCGCCCAGGCGGATCCGGGTCTGGACGTGGTCGGGCCTCAGCTGGCTGGCGCGCTGGAAGTAACCGACCGCCAGGCCCCACTGTCCGGCGTGGAGGGCTTCCATGCCCTGCTCGTAGAGCTGGGGGCCCTGGGCTTGAGGAGGGGTATCCTCCGGGGAACCGGCGCAGGCGCAAAAGGCCCAGCAGACAACGAGTGGCCAAAGACACACAGCCCTACCCAATTGCACTGATTTTTCCCTAGCCCTGGGGTGGCCTGGCCTCAGCTTTAGGGCCTTGGCTAGGGCTGCCCTGGCGGTTCAGCAGGCTGTCGGGCAGGGCTTCTGCCAGGTGGGAGGTCTGGACCTGGACCTGGGAGGCGTACTTCTCGCGCAGTTGTTTGACCAGGGTCTCTAGCTCTTGTTCCTCCCATTCTCGCTCCAGCAGGGCACGGGCCCGCTGTTGGGCCGTTTCATAGGGCTCGAGGCCGCCTGGCTCCCGGCCCACCACGCGGAACACAGAGTACCCCCCCTCCACCTCTAGGGGGCCGACGAGTTCCCCCCGGGAGGCGCCCAAGAGGGCCGGGACCAGCTTCGGGTAGTGGTCCTTCTCCCGCGGATGGAAGTGAAAACGCGCCCGGCTCTCTTTCGTGCCCGGCCTCAGGCTGCGCTCGGCCAGTTCCGCGAACAGCGCCCCGGCCTCAATTAGCTCCTTGGCCTGCTGCGCCTCTGCCGCAGAGGGCAGGAGCAACTCCTCCACCCACACGGCCTCCTCGTGGTGGAAGACCTCCGGGCGGTTGTCGTAGTAGTGCCGCACCTCCTCCTCGGAGGTGCTCAGGTGCTGGGTTATGGCGGTCTTCCTCACCGCTTCCAGCAGGACGTTTTCCTGCGCTCTCTTCTCTAGTTGGAGGATTTCGGGGGCCTCGTAGAGCCCGGCCCGGCGCGCGGCCTCTTTCAGAAGAAAGGGATTGAGGACGAACCGCTTCAGGATAGAAACGGCCTGCGCGCTGTCAGCCAGTCCGAGAAAGATGCGCAGGCGCCGCAGGGTCTCCTGGGCCTCGGCTATCTCGAGGGTGCCCTGGTCGTAGCGATAGAGCGGGGTCGAACTGGCCGCAAGGGGAGTGGGATCCTCCTGGCGATAAGCCCCTGCGATCTCTCGCAGCCCGGCGGGATCCAGGCGCGCCTGGAAGGATTCCCCGAGCAGTTCGCAGTGCTCCTCTTCTACCTGGCGGGCGCGTTCCTCAGAGAGCCGGGCTTCGAGGTAAGACCGATTCTTCTCATAGGAGGCGGTCCGGTCTTCTGTGAAGCGGACCACGTGCCAGCTCTTGCTGGCCTGCAGGGGTTGCGAGACCTGGCCCGTGGGCAGCGAGGCAAAGACCTCGAGCGGGATGTAGAGCCGCAGCGCCATGTCCCGGCCGATGAAGCCCAGTTCGCCGCCCTGTTTGGCAGAGCGTTCGTCCAGGGAATGGGCGCGGGCCACCTCGGCGAAGGAACGGCCGGCTCGCAACTCTTTGAGGACCGCGTCGATCTCCTCCCGGGTCTTCACTAGGATGGCGTTGAGCCGGCGTTCCCGGTCGAATCCCTCGGCGCTGAAGTAGCGCCGCACCTCTTCCTCAGGGACCTTGGCCTTGGGGAGGATCTCGCGGGCCCGGTAGAGGGTGCGGGCCCGGGCGTCGACGGCCTCGCGCACGGCCTCGCGCACGGCTGCCGTGGTGTCCAGGCCGCGGCCCCGGGCTTCCATGAGCAGCAAGCGGCGGTCGATCAGGGCTTGCAGGTAGTGCTGGCGAGCAGCCTCACCCGTCTGCTGGCTGCGAAGGCCAACGGGCAGTTGTTCTACAAAGGCGCGCAGAGAGGCGGCGGTGATCTGGTGCTGGCCAACCTGGGCCACGACCGCGTCCTGAGGAGAGCCGCACCCCGCCACCAGACTGCCCAGTCCTAGGCAGACCGGCCACAGTTGCTTCATGCAGAGATCCCTCATCTGTATGAGGTTACTGGGATAATAACCACTGGTTAAATCGAGCTGCCTCATGGTTTGGCAAAAGCCAGGCTCCAGGAGGATTGGCCCTCTGAGATGACCAGGTAAGAGTTGATGGGCAAGTCCACGAAGCACTGGGTTGCACCACCGGGCCAGCGCACCTCCAGGGAGTCTATCCGCTGGGTCTGGCCCAGGCCGAAGTGCACTCGCCGGTCCTCGCTGCACAGAAAGCTGCTGCCGCAAAGGACATCGCGGACCTGTGCCCGATTTCCGGCGAAGAGCCTCAGGTGCGCGCCGATGCCATCCCGATTGCCCGTCGAGCCAACGAGCTCGAGTCCCAGCCAGTTCTGTCGGTTCCCGGTGTCGTTTCTGAGCAGGGAGGGCCGGTCGTTCAGGTTGGAGATGAAGATATCCAGGTCGCCGTCATTGTCGAGGTCGCCGATGCAGGAGCCGCGGCTGACGCGTGCGGTCCCCAGGCTGTCACCGGGTTGAGGCAGAAGCAGGTCGAAACGCCCATCGCCACGGTTTTCGTACAGGTGGCTGGGCTGGGCATAGGTGGAACCAGTGCCCGCCTGGTCGATCTGAGGATAGACATGGCCGTTCGCCACCAGCAGGTCCAGGTCGCCGTCGTTATTGTAGTCTAGAAATCCGGTGCCAAAGCCGACATAGGACAGGCTGGGCTGGCCGAGGCCGGTGGCAAAACTGACATCCGTAAAGCGGCCGTCGCGGTTGTTGCGGTAGAGGGTGTTGTAGTCATCCTCAAAATTGGTCACGAAGATATCCGGATATCCATCCCCGTCGTAGTCGCCCCAGGTCACCCCCATGCCGGCCTGGGTATTGCCCATCTCGCCATAGGCCACACCCGCGCTGAGGGCTAGGTCGGTGAAGCGGGCGTTTCCTTCGTTGCGAAAGAGAAAATTGGGACTCGAGTCGTTGGCCACGTAGAGGTCCGGGTCCCCGTCTAGGTCGTAGTCCGCAAAGAGCACGCCAAAGCCGTAGCCAGGTTCCACTGCAGCGATCCCGGCCTCCCGGGTGACGTCCGAAAACGTCCCATTTCCGTCGTTGCGGTAGAAGGCATCGGGAGCGGCGCGCAACCCCTGGGGCCCCACGAAGACCTTCACCCCTTTCCACTGCGTCCCTAGCCTGTGAATCTCTGCCGGGTTGAATTCCACATAATTGGCCACATAGAGGTCCAGGTCTCCGTCCAGGTCGTAGTCCGCAAAGGCGGCGCCCGTGCTCCAGGCCGGGGTGGCCACCCCGGCCTGAGCCGCCACGTCGCTGAAGCCGCTGGCACCGTCGTTGCGATACAGGATGTTCTCCTGTAGGTTGGTGACGTAGATATCCGCGTCGCCGTCTTCGTCGTAATCCGCGCTGACCGCTCCCATGCCCCACCCTCTGCCCTGTGCCCCCAGGGATGGGGCCACGTCCGCAAACCCCCGGGGACCATCGTTGCGGTAAAGGGCATTGCCACCGCCCTGGTCCGGTGCCTCGAGGGTGGCGCCATTGACCCAGTAGATGTCCAGGTCGCCGTCGCCGTCGAAATCCAGGAGGGCCGCGCCACCTCCCTTGGCTTCTACAATGTAGCCTTTCTCCGGGCCGCCGCCGGTGTGTGACCTGGTCAGGCCCAGCTCCACCGCCACATCCACGAAGCGGTGCTCAGGAGGATCTGAGGTTGCCGGAGGGGCCGGCGAGGAGCAACCTGCCAAGAAGAAAAACAACAAGACGAGGGGCAGTAAGTGTGCCTCATCAGCGGGGATATCCCTAAATTCAGTCACAACATCTGGTCCAGTTGCGCCAGCTTTTCCCGGGCTCTGGGGTGATCTGGATTTAGCCGGAGGACCTTTTCCAGGGCCTCTTTGGCCGCGGCGTAGTCCTTGTGCTGTACGAGCAATGCCCCCAAAGCATAGTAGGCATCTGCGTAGGTAGAGTCGAGCGCGATGCTCTGCCGGAAACAGACCACGGCCTCGCGATACCGCTCTTGTTCCGCATAGGCAAGTCCCAGATGGTAATAGGATTCCCGGTGGTCCGGATCGCCGGAGAGGGCCTGGTGCAGACTCTGGATGGCCTCAGGCAGCTTCTTGCGCATCAATTGGGCACGGCCCATGCCGTAGGAGGCCCGGACCGAGGTCGAATCGAGACGCAGAGCCGCTGCAAAGGTCTGGTGAGCAGCCTCGCGGTCGTTTGCCTGCAGATAAACTTCCCCCAGAAAGCAGTAGGCATCCAGGTTTTTGGGTGATAGGACGACGGCCCGTTTCAGCAAGGGGATGGCGTTGGCGGTCTCGCCTTTCTGCAGATGGGCTAGGCCCAGGCGGAGGTGGGCCTCCCCAAAAGACGAATCCGCCTGAATGGCCTGGGTCAGAGAGGCGATGGCCTGGTTCCACTCTCCGCGTCTGGCGTAGACATTCCCCAGGTCAAAGTTTCTCTCTGCCGCGCTCAGGCGCTGGAAGGTCCTCAGAGCTGCTTCGCCCTGGAGCTTCTGTCCGGCTTTGAGACAGGCCTGGTTCAAAAGGTAGTAGGCGGTAGCGTTCCGCGGCTCCAGGGCAATGGCCTGCTGCAGGAGGGAGATGGCTTCCTGAGGACGCCCTTGCTTGGCGTAGGCTGTCCCCAGACCCAGGTAGGCGGGCACACGTCGCGGGTCCAGTTTCAGGAGGCGCTTAAAGCCAGCTTCGGCCTCGGGCAGGCGGTCGCTGCGCGCCAGCAAGTCGCTGTAGAGGAACAGGGCATCTACCTGGCTGGAATCTAGGCGAGTAGCCTCGGCAAAGGCCTTCATAGCCCCATCGAAGTCGCTCATGGCTCTCCTGGCTTCTCCGAGATGGAAGTGATATTCAGCGCGCTCGGGAGCCAGGTCAATGGCCTGCTGGAATTGTGCGGCCGCTTCCGGATAGCGGTGCTGGGCCCGGAGGGAAGTCCCCAGAGCGAAGTGGAGGACAGGATCGCGGGGGTTTAGTTCGAGGGCGCGTTGAAAGGCCGAGACCGCTTCTGGGTGCTGGCCCAACCGTGCATAGGCCATACCCAGGTTGAAGTGGGCCTCGGCCAGGTCAGGGACCCGCTCGACTGCCTGCTGGAGAGCAATCAGGGCGCGCTGCGGGCGCCCCTGTTGCAGGAACAGGGCACCCCGATTGCTCAGGAGTAGGCCCTCCTGGCGACGGGCCTGCTCCTGGTCGGTCCTCTCAGGCGGGGGAGTTCTTTCCCTGTCACAGGTGGCAACGAGGATCGCTATTCCCAGGAGGGGAAGGGTTTTTGCGGTAAAAGACATCCCAGTTAGGTTTTCCCCGGGTGAAAATCGCAGGTTTTGAGATAGAATACCGACAACCTCAACTCAAAAACGATGGAGTCCTTTATTTCTTCAACCGCCGCAATTGTGCCCGGTCCAGCGCCACCCCCAGCCCCGGGGTCTCCCTCGGCGCCAGCCCGCCATTCATGTACTCGAATGGCGGATCGATCACATCTTCTTGATACATGGCCGGCCCGATCAGGTCAGAGGGATAGGTGATCCCCGGGCTGGACACACCCAGATGTACCTGGGCCGCAGTGCCCACGCCCAGTTCCACGGTGCTGCCCAGCAGAGCCTCGATGCCGGCGGCCTCGGCCACAGCCAGCACCTTCTTGCAGCGGAAGATACCGCCGCAACCTTCGGGGAAGAGATTGATGATGTCCACGGCCTGGTGATGCACCAAGTCCAGCACATAGTCCCAGCGATCCCACACATGTTCGATGATCCTGGTATTAACCGCCTCCCGCACCCGCGCCAGGTCTGCCGCGCACCGGCCGCGCACCGGCGACTCAACCCCTTGCAGTCCGTACTGTTCCAGCCGGCGGATGTAGGCGATGGCCTCTTCCAGGCTCCACACGCCGCTGGCATCCAGCTTGATCTGCGCTTGGGGGCCGGCGGTCTGCCGGATGAGGCGCACGCAGGTTTCGTCGTGCCCGATATCAGCCCCCACCTTGAGCTTGAAGGCATTGAAACCCATCTCCTGCATCTGCTGTATCTCTGTGCTGATAAGTTTCACCTGGCGGATATAGACCACCCACGATACCTCTACCCGCTCGCGCACCCGGCCGCCGATGAGCTGGTACACCGGCACCTCCAAAGCCCTGCCCATCAGGTCGTACAGAGCACTATCCACTGCGCAGCAGGTGGAGCGATCGACCTGCAGGTGGGCGAAAAGGGCTTCCAGATCAAAGGGGTTTATGCCCACCAGGTTTTCCTCCAACTGGCGCTGCATTGCAACCGGGTCAAACGCCTGCCCCAAGTCAGACCACTCGCCCACCCCGCTGATGCCCTCGTCGGTCTCCAGTTCCAGGAAGGCGAACTCCGATTCTGTGGGCGCCGCATCCGCGCCGGGAATCTCCATGCCGCTGCCGCTGCCCACCACGGTGCGGTGCCGGCGCTTCACTGCTACCGGATGGATCTGCACTTTGGTTATCTTCACGATCGCCGCTCCTGAAAGAGAGCACTGCCTTGTCAGGCACTCACCGGAGAATGTGCCATAAAGATCGCCCAAGTGGATTTCTACGAAGCCGAGATTCCCCCCATCCTGCCCACCGCCAAGTACTTCCCCAAAATCCAAGGCCCAGAGGCTATTCTATAGTAATGTTCTTCTCCAGGCAAGCTTCCCCCACGGGCGCTTGGCCACGCCGATCTCGCGCGGGTTTGGGTCGGTTCGCGATTCCCAGATTAAGGTCCAAAGGCTTGCTCTGGACATTCCAAAGCTATAGATTAAAATCCATTATAGAGTAGAACCCACCCGGAAATTTGCATGGGAGCTTTCGCATGGGCTCTTGACCAGCGAATCGCCCAGAGTTTCGATGGGCAATCCCAATGAGGAGAGCGCTATGAAAGCCCACCTTTTGACCCCAGAGCAGATCAGGCAATTCGACAAAGAAGGGTACCTCATCCTCAAGAACCACGTCGACCGGGAGGAAATAGACCTCCTCCTCCGGGTCGCCCGAGCTGACCAGAAGCTGGCCGAGATCGCCTATTCCAGGCAGAACTACGAGGGCGAGAAAGGCCTGGACACCCGGATGTCCCTGCGCACCGATCTGGGTGAGGATATCTACAGCGCCTGGGCGCACAGCCGGCGCATCGCGGAACCCCTGGAGCAGTTGCTGCGCGACGAGGTCTGCCACTTCTACTACAAAGTGATGCTCAAGGATCCCAACACCGGGGGATGGGAGTGGCATCAGGATTACGGGTATGCCTACGGCCAGACCTTTCCTTACCCGGACATGTGCAGCAGTCTGATCGCCATGGACCCTGCCACCCGGGAGAACGGGTGCCTGAAGGTCCTCAAGGGCTCGAACCGGCTGGGCCGGCTCGACCACCGCAAGTTCGGCAACCAGTTGATCGCTGATCCGGAGCGCTTGCAGGTCCTGCGCCAACACCTAAAAGACTTGGAAGAGGTCTACTGCGAACTCGACCCGGGAGATGTGCTCTACTTCCACGGCAATACCCTGCACGCTTCGGAGCCCAACACCGGTTCCTACTCGCGCTGGTGCCTCATCCTGTCCTATACCGCCGCGCACAATATGCCCTTCGACCCGCAGAAGACCATGTATGCTGTAGAAAAATGGGACGTCGACAAGGTCCAGGAAGTCGGCCGGCGGCACTGGGAGGAGGTAGAGGCGCAGCAAGTGAAATGAAGGCGCATAACTTATGAAGGCCACCATGACTTCCCGCGAGCGGCTCAGGGCGGCCATCGCCCTGGAAGAGCCCGACCACGTGCCCCTGTGGTGCATGTGGACTCACGAGCGAGACCCCTTCAACCGCAAGGATGAAAGGGCGCGCGCCAGGGCCACTCTGGCCCTGGGCATGGACGATACCATACGGCTGAACGCCCCGTGGCGCGTCGCGCCCGAAGTGAAGGTATCGGCCTGGTCAGAGCCAGTTCCGGGACAAGACTACGTGTTGCTGCACAAGCGCTATGAGACCCCGGCCGGCATGGCCGAACAGATCCTGCGCTCCAGCGAATACCTCAGCGAGCCAAAGAGCATAGGGGTTTTGGGCAACCTGAACATGTCCCACGGGATCAAGTTCCTAGTGGAGAGCAGGGAGGACCTGGAGCCCCTCCGCTATCTTTTGTCCGACGCTGATGCCGACCAGCTGGTCCGTTTCAGGGAACAGGCCAGGATCTACCGAGTGTTTGCCGCGGAGGAGCAGGTGCTGCTGGAAAGCTACTACGTGTGCCTGGGGGATACGGCCGCCTGGCTCATGGGACCGGAAAACCTGATCTACGCCTTCCAGGACGATCCTGGTCTGGTCGAAGAGCTTTTGGAGATCATCTGGCGCTGGCACCTCAAGCGGATAGAGATCCTCCTGGAGGAGAAGGTGGAGATCATACTCCACGAGGGGTGGTACGAACTCCCGGATTTCTGGGGGGTGGAGCCCTACCGGCGCTTCCTCAAGCCCCTGCTCCAAAAAGAAGCAGCGATGGTGCACCAGGCAGGGGCCATCTTCTCCTACATCATGACCAAGGGGATCATGCCCCTGCTGGATGACTTCCTGGAGATAGGCATGGATATACTCTGGGGGGCCGACCCGATCCAGGGACAGGCCGACCTCCCCAAGCTCAAGGAAAAGCTCGGAGGCCGCATGTGCATCTGGGGCGGGATGAATGCCATTTTAACCCTGGGAGAGGGCACCCCTCAGGACGCCGAAAAGGCCGTGGAGGAAGCCGTGCGCATCCTGGCGCCAGGCGGGGGATTCGTGCTCTTCCCCGTCGACCAGATCGTGGCCGGAACACCGTGGGAAAACATAGAGGCCATGCTCGGGCGCTGGCGCGAACTGGCCTCCTATCCCCTGAGTATCTGATTCCCCGCGTCCTTGGCAGGGCGAAAAAACCTGTCTTGTTCCGCCCTACAGAGCCGAGCAAGACAGGGGCAAAGGCCAAACAGATTTCTAGCGGTGTGAGCTACTCGACAGAGCCGGCCTTGATCTGACCCCAGCTGACTTCTTCTACTGCGGTGCCGACAGCGGCGACGAGCTGAGGATCAAGCTCGGCCAGGACCAGGTCGGCGTTGCCGCTGCAACAGCCAGGCTCGGCGCTCATCGACCAGAAGCCCTGGTAGCTCGCACAGCCGCACTCCGAGCAGGGCTCGTCGAAGTCCCCCACGTTTACGGTGACGTGGATGATCCCGTTTTCTTCGAGATCGAAGGCTTCAAGTCCGGATAGGGCCGTGGCCTCATCCCTGGGCATGCTCAGGATAGGGGTGATGGCCAACTCGTAGTAATAGGTGCTCTCGCCGAACTCCTCGCCTTCATAGCTCCAGCCGAAATCGAGCCACTGGCTGCCATCTACCAGCCAGGGAAGGTTGGTGAGTGGACGGAGGAATTGATACTGTCCGTCGACTGGAGGAACGGCAAATTTGTAGCTTATGTTGTTAATGGGCTGCCCTTCCAGGTTTTGCTCTGTGGTGGGGGTGGCATCCGGGTTTATCTCGACCTCCAAGGCGTCGTCCTGCCAGAATTGCGAGGGGTTCGTCCGATCGGTGTTGTGGACATTGTCGAAGACTTCGGTCATGAAGTAGAGCTTGTTGTCGCTGTTGTTCCAGCCGATCAGATGGCGGATGTTCATGTCGCCGGGATCGATCTCCCCACGGCCTGCTACGTTGACGTTGGCGTCCGAGGCAAAGAGGCGGTTGTTTGTTATAGTATAAGGGGTAGGAGGGACGATGTCCCATTCCGAGATGTTGCCGTCTATGGTGGGAACGGCATTGTCGGGGAATTGAACCGCGAAGTAAAGCTCGCCCGGGGGACTGTGGGCCTCTGAAGGTGCCACTAGACCCATGACAAGGACGAAGGCAAAAACCCCTGCGCATTTTTCCATAGCTGCCTCCTCAGAATTCCTCAAATGGGGTAAGATGATTTTTAACAAATAGTTATCAAGAATTGGTTCCGGGGATACGCACTTCTATAGATCCAGAGATGATGAAATGCGCATTTGAATATAATTATTTGAATATAATTATCTGATATGATATCTCTTTTGCAAAAATTTGTCAATTATTTTTTCAGTAGGCCACGGAGAGAACCCCGCTTCTGGCCTCCCTCTTCTCGGCTTTGAGGGAGAGGTTGTAGAGGTAGATCCCCGGTGGCACTAGCTGGCCTTCAGCGCCGCGGCCATCCCAAATATAGCGGAACACGCCGCTTTTGGTGCGCCTAGGAGGCAGTTCCCGCACTAGAGCGCCAGACAGGTCGTAGATCGCCAAGGTCACTGGCTGCTCCACCGCCACCTCGCGCAGCTTGTAGGAGATGGTCAGCTCCTCGTTGATGCCGTCTCCATTGGGGGTGAACGGATTGGGAAAAATCTCCACATCGACCAGGAATTGCCCGCCTAGGGGGGTTTTCACCGCCAGGACATCTCCGGAAAACCGGAACGTGGCATTCCCCGCCTCGACCTGCTGCTTGATCTGGTCTGGATCTATGCTGTTGAAAATCCAGCCAGTAAATTTAGTGCCAAAGCGCAGCACCACCGCATCGAAGACCACCTCGATGGGCTTGAAACTATCTTTTTTCTCGTCCTTCAGTTGGGGAAAAGCCACCACGATCCGGTCGTCCAGAACCAGGGGAGGAAAGCGGCCCAGGTCCACCTCGTCTTCGCCTACTTTGACCGAACGGATGGTGTCCGCACGGGTGGAGGTGAGGATTTCCAGGTGATCGAAGCCGATATCGCCCTGCTGAAAGGTGGGGCTCACCACGTAGGTGAAGGTGGTGGGGGCGAAGGATCCGACCTCGATCGGCCAGATCTCGCCCACGACTTTCTGGGCCGAGGGGGTTTCGCCGAACTGCAGGGTGAGCTGGTCCAGCCAGGGGGCGGCCTTGAAGGTGGAGAAGAATCGGATGGCGAGCTGGGTGTAGCGGCTGGGGCCCGGGGAGAGCAGTGGAGTGCCCTCCTGTCCGGCTGCGAAGTCGTAGGGCGGCGACCAGAAGCTCCAGTTCTCTGCGTCGTAGACCGTTGGCAGGCGGCCGGTAGGGTCGATCTTGTTGTACTCCTCCAGGGTAATGGGGCGGAGATCGCCCTCGATGCTCCTGACAAAGTAGAGGCTCGGGTCGGGCGTCTCGCCGGTGCGAGTGCGAATCTCCACCTGGGTGCCAGGAGGTCTCTCGCCGCTCCAGCGGATCTGGCCCCAGTTGACCGGCTTCCCAAAGTCGAGGATCTGGGTGATGAGAAACGTCTGCTCGACGAATCCTTCGCCGTAGACCTCGAACTCGGCGATCTCCCAGGTGCGCAAGGGAAATGGCCGCAAGGTGAGCCAGCGAATGGACCGGGGCGGGAACCGCAGATCGACCACCACGTCCAGGTTTTCGCGGGTGGTTTTCAACACCTTTAGCCGGGAATCTGAGTACTCCACCCACGGCAGGCCTTTGGCCTCGCCCACTAGGTCGCAGGGGCCTGCCGAAAAAGCCGGAGAATTGTCCCCAGAACGGATCTCGTACCAGGCCAGGAAGTTCTCGGCGAAGCTGTCCTCGCCAAAAGCCTCGAGAGGGGGTCGGGGGTCGCGGAATTCCTGGATCAACAGGGCATTGTCTTTCCTTCCCAGCCTAGGATAGAAGCGGATGCGGTTGACCGGCACCGCCGCGCCAAAATCTACGACTACTGCCTTGGGCAGGTCCAGAGTTCCCCATCCTTCGCCGAACCCCGGGGGACGTTCGGGATCCTGGGCGAAAGGGCGGAAGAAAGCAGTGGCAGCGTTCCCATCGAACATCTTTTTGGCCAAGGGAGTCTGCTGGCCCACGTGGATGCATGGATCGGTGGTTTGGACTTCTCCCCCCGTGTAGAGCAGTGGGATCTCGAGATCCTCGCTCTCAGGGTCGGTCAGCGCCATGTTCACTCCCGGATCGATGAAACGAGGCCGGATGGAGGTTCTGGAGAAATCGATCAGGGTATCGGTGCCAGCGCCGTGTGGTGTGGTTCCCACCGCCACCCGGCGCACCTCCTGGCCGTTCTCGTCGAGGACCACGTAGGTTCCTGCCTTCTCCAGCGATAAGGAGGCCTGCCAGGGATTCCCATCTGTACCGCCGAGGCGGTATTCGGTCCGGCCTGACGCAGGGGAGACGGCCAAGAGAACACCATAAAACCAGATGAGCAGAAACCGGATCATAGGTCCTTCCTTCCCCGAGCGGGAAAAGACAGCCATTTTCTCGCAGTCTTCTTCAATATAAAACACCTCGCAGCACGCCAACAGTTTGGCATGCGTCGTGTTTTAGGTGTCGCTTGACAGCCTGGAAAAGGAGTGTCTATTTTGAGCCTGGCGATCGACCCCCCTGGGGCCGCATCCCAGTTCTCGTAATCCCTGAGAAACCTGGAGTAGCGCGATGAACGGGTCGAGTCGTTGGCCGGGGCTCCTATCGACAGCTTCAGGGCTCGTCTTTCTCGTATTCCCAGAGGTTTCGGCCCTAGAGACGATCGCCATCGGCCAGGGAGGTGGGCTGGACTGGCAGGGCCGAGGTTCAGCTCCTGTCATCGCCATCGATGCAGAGTATCGCGCTCCTCTCAATCCCAACGACCTGCGGGTCGGCAATGCTCCCGGCGACCTGGTCGAATTCGCGAGCCCGAATTTTCCGGGCAGCCTGCTGCTCCGGCGGCTCGAGGAATGCCCCAGCGGCTTGTGTCCAGAGGCGAATATCGCCGATGGGGCCCTCGAGCGGGGCGGCAGCATACGGACCCCCACGATCGTCGACTTTACGACCCAATTCAAGCGCACGGACCTCACCGCGACTTTGAAGGAGATCATCTCCAGCAGGTCTGGCGGTGAAACGCTGGCGCTCGAGCGCAAGAACCTCAACGCCTTTGGCATGCTCCTCATCCTCGACTTGGGGGCTCGTTTTGGGGTCAATCGCCTCCGTTTCTACCCGCGCAATACTGTCCAAAGATCGCCTTCCACCCCCTTTCAGAACGACTTTCTGCGGGCCTATGAGATCTTCGTAAACGACGGCCTCAACCTGACTAAAGATGGCACGCAGATCTGGGAGCCGCTCTTCGTCGAAAAAGACAACAAGAACCCCGTGGTCGACATATCCGTAGACCCACCCCGGTATGTCCAGTCCATACGCCTGCGTTCGATTTCGTCCATCGACTTCGAGATCGACGAAATTGAAGTATACGGCAAAGGCTTTCTGCCCACTGCGGTCTATGTCTCGGACATATTCGACGCGGGCGGACCCGCGGTCTGGGGCAGATTGCGTTGGATCGAGGAGACCTTGGGAGAGCCCGGGTTCTCCCGAGTAAAGGTGCGCACCCGGACAGGTACTGATGCCTCGTCCTTTGTGTTCACGCGCAAGCTGAGGGGCAAACCCGGCGCCGAGGAGATTCCGCTTTCTCTGCAAGACCCCACTAGAGAAATGACTTCCGCTGAATACAAGGGTTTGCCGCAGACTGATGGCCAGGGCCGCGAGTGGGAACCCGGGTCGGTAAAGGACGATCTGGTGAACTGGAGTCCCTTCAGCACCCCTTTTCCGGAGCGCGCCGCGAATGGACCTGGCCTGCTCATCATTTCTCCCAGCCCGCGCCGCTACTTCCAGTTCCAGGTGCTCTTTCAGAGCGACGACCTGGAAGCGGCCCGCGTCCTGCGTTCGTTGAGCGTGGATTTTCTCACTCCCCCTCTAGCTGACGAACTGGTCGGCGAGATCTTTCCACGGACGGTCGAGGGTTCGCAACCCCTGCCCTTTGTCTACGCCGTGCGACCGGTCATGCAGACTGCCGGCTTGCGGGGGTTCGACACTATAGAACTCTCCACCCCGACCCGGGTGGAGAGCATAGACCGCCTGGAGGTACTGGACCGAAACGGCCAGCTCATCGCTGGGCACAATTTCACCGGCCTCCAGGATACTTCCCAGGTCGACGGGTTCCAGCTCGTCTCTACCACCGACGAGAAATTCACCGTGCGCTTCCCCCGCATCCAGGAAGACAACACTCAGGTGAGGATGCTGTTCCGCACCAGAGTCCTGACCTACAGCACCAATTTTCCTGCCCTTGCCCTGCTCTCCACCGAACCCGGAATAGCTCAGTCCACGACCTCGGGCAATGTGACCGAGCTGGGAACAGCTGACGATCCAGACTTTTCCGGGACGACCGTCCTGAGCCCGTCTGTGCGCGGCCAGGTACTCAGCAGCGTGGAACTCGTGCCCAATCCCTTCACGCCCAATGGGGATCGGGTCAACGACGAGATCTCCGTGCGCTACAGCCTGCTCTCTCTGGGCATCCCCCGACCGGTCAATATAAGTGTCTACGACCTGAGCGGCCGGCGAGTCTACACCCTCTACAACGGCTTTGAGCCCAAGGGACGCTATGAAGAGAAGAGGTGGGATGGCCGCGATGAGCAAGGACAACGGGTGGCACCAGGGCTCTACGTCGTGCGGATCAGGGTGGATGGGGATGCCAGGGGCGACGAACAAGCCCGCGCCGTCGCCGTGGTCTACTAGGCGGCCCTCTACTCCAGCCCTGCGTAGATGGCGAGAAAGCTCTGGGTGATCGTCTCCGTCTCCGTCTCCTGTCCTTTGAAATCTCGCCGGTCGACCTTCAGCCCTCCATTCATAGTGAGCTGATAGCCCTGGTAGGCAGAGACGTTGGTGAACTGCACCGCCCCAGCAATGCCGGTGAAATCGTTGGAGTCGCGCTTGAAGTCGTTGAAGAAGGTGAACTCCAACCCCGCTTGGAAGAAGGTGTGGCTGAGCAGCGGAAAACCCAGGAGGAGTCCGCCGAATTCTGCCAGATCCTCTTTCTTCTCGCGGGAGGCCAGGTCGAGGGTTTGCCTGCGGAACTCGCTTTTCCAGCGCGGCTCGATCCACAGCCTGCCCAGGTCAAACCGGTAGCTCGCCTTGTCGATCAGCCCGAAGAAAAAGTCCTGCTGGCGCAAGCCCAAAAGCGCGCGTTCATCCCTGTCTTTGCGCTGGCGGTAGAACTCGTACCTCAGATGGTTTTTGGTCTCCAGGCCGCCGCGCTGATAGTCGTGGCCTACCCAGAAGGAGTTGATCCAGGTGTCGCGCGCCAGGAGCGGGTCTTCGATCTTTGTCGTTTCGCCGGTGCGGATGTTGGCATTGGGGAGCCACTGCAAAAGATCGTTCGCGATGTCGTCTTCCGCGGACTTGAGCATCTCGAAGAGGCGGAAGCGGCCCCAGCGGGGCGTATCCCGGTCCAGGGTGAAGAGCAAGTAGTTGGTGTGGTTCTTCTGGTCGGAGGAGATCAGGTCCTCGCGCAGCACCCCGGCGGTCAGTTTGATATCCGGGGTCAGGTGCATCCCTGCGTAGATGTTGAAGCCGCGGTGGTCCTTGGGATAGGGGTAATCCGGCTCCTCGTCGTTCTCGAAGCGGTCAATCCAAAAGTTATTGTTCAGGTCGATGCCGAAGAGAAATTCGGGCCGGTCCACGTTGTAGCGCAGAAATGCTTCCTCGTAATCGGGGGTGGGGTCGCTCAGGAATCGGTTGTCGTTCTGGTTGAAGTCCGAGATGAAATCGTTGTTCTCATCCCAGCCTGGAAAGACTGTAGAATCACCTGTGCGCCAATCCCTGCGGATGGTGTCGGGGAAGCGGTCCTGGTCGTCGTTGTCTTCGACCAGTTCCGCCACGTAAAGGCGCTCGTCTTCGTAGTCGATGAACCCATCTCCGTCCGTGGTGAAGGTCCGGGTGCTGTAACGCGGGTCCATGCTGTAGGCTTCGCCGAAGACGACCCAGGGGTAAGCAATGCGCGACAGGTTCATCATCCACGCATTGGCAGCTCGGTCTCCCCGGATGCCCGAGGAAGTCGAGTGGTTCTTCTTGAGGACATTGGGATATTGGGCGTAGGCGTAGCTCAGGTCGTATTCGCCATAGAAACTGAAGCCCAGCACCTCTTTCAGTTCAAGGGTGGTGCCCCAGACTTGGGTGGCGGTGGGCAGACCATACTCGAAACTGACTACTCTCAGATTTGTGTTGTCCTGGACGTTGCCCTCGGCCTGGGCCTCCAGGAGCAATACCGATGCATTGGCAGCGTTCAGTTGTCGATCGGAAGTCACCCAGACCTGGTAGTCGTTGCTCAGGACCAACTGGAACTCGATTTTTTTGATCTCTTCCTTGGAGCCGCTGGAGCGGTTGACGAAGGCCGGGCTGTCGAAGTCATAGCGCAGGCGGATCTCCTCGGTGCCGTCGGCCGAGATGAAATCTTCCTGGACGAATCCTCCCTCGATGACCGGTTCAAAGCGGATCTCCTTGCCGGTGTCGACCGTGCCGTCCACGTAGGTGATGATGATATCGGAGCCGGCTGGTATGAAGGCAGCGCCGCCAGCCCCATCTTCGGGCGAGTCATCCCGCAGGACGATCTCGATGACGGAAGGGGTGGAATTCTGATCGACCGTGAGTGAGCCGGTGAAGGGGCTGCCCCTGAACCCCTTGGTGAGGGTGTTGGCTTGATGGGCATTGACCCCAGTGAACCCTAGGGTGGCGAAGTCTCCCACCTGGGCCGTGAAGCGCCCACCGAACAGGGAGGTGAGGTTGGTGACCAGGGATTCCTGATC
>JACPJE010000190.1 GCA_016187725.1 Candidatus Latescibacterota bacterium | reverse complement strand
TGTTAGGTGAATAGCTCGCCGTGGAAATCCAGGCTACCCGCCTTACTCTGGTATTGAACTTCATAAAATAGATTATAGAGTTTAAATATAGGACGAGGGCAAAAGGGCAGCAAGCAGGCCCAAAATGTGGGTTGGTGGGATTTGCCTCAACGATCAGGTTGCCGATGCTGCTTGAAATGTTTACTATAGAAGCATGAAGAAGCAGACGGCCGTCATGGAGACTTCCTTCTGGGTGATCGGGCACCGGGTGGATGTGCTGTCCTATCTGTATCGCTTCTTCACCCTCGTCGTGCCAGAGTCGGTCCGCAACGAGGTGCTCGCCCCGGATCCGCGGTACCCCCAGCGGGTCTATGGCTATCAAGAAATGTTTCGACTGCTGGAAGGCCAGGGCCTGATCTCCAGGCGTAACCCAAAGCAGTCGTTGCCCCGATTCCATGCCGGCGAAGCTGCGGCCTTGGCCCTGGCGCTGCAAGAGGGCTGGTGGCTGCTGATCAACGAGCAACGCGCCTTGATCTTTGCCAGGCAGCAGGGCCTCAAGGCCGTGACCGTCCCAGAGTTCATCGCCTACCTCTACCAGGCCGACCTGTTGTCCTACCGCAGCACCCTGAGCAAATTGGATCAACTTGCCGGCAACACCGGGCCCCAAGTGATGCAGGCGGCCCGGCAGGCCGTGCAGGTGCTGGCCCAACAGCGCGGAGAAAAAACATGAATAAGAAGACCCTCTCGGGAAAAAAGCCGCGACCGGTGACCAAGTCGATTCGCCTGACGCAGACCGAGGCCGAAGAGCTGGGACCTATGCGGAAGCCGCTCTGATGCGGCAGTGGGTACTGGCCGGGATGCAGCAGTTTCGCGTCGTGGAGGCCATCAGCGCCTATCAGGAAGGGCATGTCGATGTGCCCCAAGCGGCCGAACAGGCTCGGTTGCCGGTGGCGGTGTTTTTGGAAGAGATGGCGGCACGCAAAGTGGCGTTCCTCGATCAGGCCGATGCCTTTGGCCCTGGACTTGAGGCGCTCCGCCAGACCTTTGGGAGTAAACCCGCCAGGCGGTGAAGCACCGCGCCCTACCCCTTACCACCCGCCAACGATGAAAGCCGGCCAGCCTGGAAAGGCTGGGCCGGCTTTTTTGTTCCACCGTGTGCAAGGAAAGGGTTCCCAGAACCGCCACCCCAGGGGGGTTTTCGGCACGTTGATAAGGGGACGTCTATCGGCGTTCGATTTCGCCTCCTGCAGGCCCTCTCCACCGGGGCATGGCAGGTGTGTCACAAGGAGCGTTTTTGGCACGGAGGGGAAGAAAGGGAAACCACTGGTTGGGGGGTTGACGAGAAACAAGTATTTACTTAATTTGAAACAATTATTTCAGGATAAGGCTCGATGTCTGAAAACCGTTTGCCCAAATGGGTGCTGCTGACGCACCAGATCGCCTCTCAATCCTCTGGTTTCCGGGTCAAGGTCTGGCGGAAGCTGCAGGAGATCGGCGCTATCGCCGTCAAGAATGCTGCCTATGTCCTTCCCGGCAGCCCGGCAGCCCTGGAGGACTTCCAGTGGCTCAGGCAGGAGATCGTGGATGCCGGCGGCGAGGCGACGGTCTTCACGGCGGACACCGTGAGCCGGGCAGAGGACCAGGAGATTGTCCGCGCTTTCCAGGAGGCCAGAGACCGGGATTATGCAGCGCTCCTGGAGGACCTGCACGTCCTGGAAAAGGCTGGTGCCGAGGGGGAGGGGGATAAAATCGCTGCGGATTTGAAGAGGTTGGGCCGCCGCTTGGAGGCCTTGATCGCCATCGACTTCTTCGACGCGCCCAGGCGCGCCGAAGCCCTGGCCGCGCACCGGCGCTGTGAAGAACTCATTCAGAAACCCAAGGCCTCCCAGGAGGTAGTCCGGGTATCCAAGCCTGCTGCGTATCGGAAACGGCGCTGGGTGACCCGCAAACACCCCCACATCGACCGGCTGGCCTCGGCCTGGCTCATCCAGCGCTACATCGACCCGGAGGCACGCTTCGCCTTTGTGGAGGAAGGGGCCAAACTCCGCAAAGGTGATGTGCCCTTTGATATGTTCGAGGTGGAGTTCGGCCACCACGGCGATGACTGCACCTTCGAGACGTTGCGGAAAGCCTTCGGCCTGGACGATCCGGCGCTGGAGGTGGCCGCCCGGATCATCCACGACGCGGACCTGAAGAACGGGAAGTTCGGCCGGCGAGATGTGGAGGGCATCGAGAAGGCCATTCGCGCCCTCGGATCACAGCTCCCGGACGACCGTCTGTTGGAG
Source organism: Candidatus Latescibacterota bacterium (assembly GCA_016187725.1). Lineage (GTDB taxonomy): Bacteria > Latescibacterota > UBA2968 > UBA8231 > UBA8231 > SICG01. The sequence continues at coordinate 10,155 of JACPJE010000190.1, read as the reverse complement.
GTGGGGATGCTTCTGTTCGACGGCCTGCTGGAGATCGTCAGGCGGGAAGGACTGCCATGATCCGTTTCTCTCCGTCCGCAGAAGGAGTTGTCCATGCGCGATTTTGACGCCGTCATCACGCGGGATGGAACGGTCTACCACCTGGCGTGGGCCAACCACTTACAGACAGTCGCACATTTTGGGATTTCTGAAAACGTCTCGGAGTGGCGTCAAGATTATTACGAGTATGATATTCACGCGCCGTTCACAGAGGGATCGGGGCTGCAGCCGCGGGGGATCGAAGAGCCGCCCGAAGCCGTGGTCCGCAGCGCTGAGCGACTCAGTGAGCGGCTCCGCAACTGGCACATGGGCCGCGACCTCAGGTCCATCCCGGAGGACTGGGGCGATGTGGTTGAGCACGTGTATGAGGTTCTGGGTCCAAAGCGAACGCCAAAGTATCTGAACGGACGGGGCGGGGTCTACTTCTGCGGGATATTGGAGGAGGTCCGGGACAGGCGCATCCATCGGCTGCTGGGGACGGCGAGGGTCGTGCGGCTGACCGGCTCTTCGTGCGTTGAGCAGATGTGGGGCCAATCGCGCGTGGACGAGATGCGGGATGCGTCGAGGATCGGAGAGATGCGCGAATCCGCCCGGGCGGGCCGAATGCTCGACTGTTCTCAGGTGGGGATGACCTGCATGTCTTCGTCGGTCGAGGAGATGCGCGGCGATTCGCGAGTCCTGGTCATGTACGGTGCCTCTCGCGTGCTGGCCCTGTTCGACTCTGCCTTGTGCGCCAGGGCGTGCGACAGCACGGTTTACACCCCTGGCAAAAAAGCCAATAAACGGACCATCCTGTCGGCTGACAAACGGTGGAAGGCGGTCAAGGTGATTCAGGAAGGAGAGGGCGTTTTGGCGTGAACGCACTGACCTCCTTTCCAACCCGGACAGGGTGTGAAAGGTAGGAGATGACTCCATCGCAATGGGATAAAGACAGCGATATCCGCACTACTTTCACGGCAAGTAGTCGGTCGAGAGTAGTGATTGCGTGGTCGCGCTGGCGCAACACTGAAAGACAGGAAATCTCTTGCCGGAGCAGAGGAACGGCGGCGTGATCCCCAGATCTGAGGGTCCAACATCAGGAGGAGGGGGTATGTTGACTAAAACAACACTCAAGGTGGCGCTCCTTTGGCATGGTGACCGCGAAGCCAGGAGCACGGCAACCCTTGAAAAGAATCGCTTTGGGGGCGTGGCCCAGGCTCTGCGTCAGGTCGGCATCGAAGCGGAACCCGCGGTCTACGCCGATGAATTCGCCGACGAGGTGCGAGACCAGCTATTGAAGGTCCACGGTGTCTTGGTCTGGGTGAACCCCATCGAGCAGGGCCGGGACCGCTCCATCCTCAACGCCATGCTCCTGCAGGTTGCCGACGCCGGCGTCCTCGTAAGTGCCCATCCCGAGGTCATCTTGAAGATGGGCACCAAGGAAGTGCTCTTCCGGACGCGGGATATGGGCTGGGGTTGTGATATCCATCTGTATGCCACGGCGCAGGAGCTTCGTGCGCAGCTTCCCCGTCGTCTTGCTGAGGGAAAACCCCGAGTGCTCAAGCAGTATCGCGGCAATGGAGGGAACGGCGTGTGGAAGGTCGAAGGGCATCCCAATGATTCTGCGCTCGTGCGCGTGCGGCACGCGCTCCGAGGCAGCGTCGAGGAAGACATCTCTCTTGATGAGTTCCTTGCCCGATGCGAGGGGTATTTTGGGGGTGCTGGTCGCCTCATCGACCAGGCCTACCAGGAGCGCCTTACCGAAGGGATGGTCCGGTGTTATCTCGTTCGGGACCGGGTAGTCGGATTCGGACACCAGCTGATCAACGCGCTCTTCCTCCCGCCACTAGGAGCGGCGCCCGGCGACGCGCCACAGCCAGGACCGCGCCTCTATTATCCGGCGACTAAGCCGGAATTTCAGCTCCTCAAAACCAAGATGGAAGAGGAGTGGTTGCCGGCCATGCAGCAGGTGCTCGACATCGACACCACAGCGCTGCCGGTGATCTGGGATGCCGATTTCCTCTACGGCCCGAAAGCCGCTACAGGTGAAGACACCTATGTCCTCTGCGAAATCAATGTCAGCTCCGTGTATCCCTTTCCCGACGAAGCCCTGGAGCCCTTGGCGAGGGAGACCGCTATGCGGCTAATGAAAGGAGTCAGCACATGCGCTGGGTGACCCGCCACGAGCCCCACGTGGACCGCTGTGCCTCGATCTGGCTGATCCGCACCCTGATCGACCCGGAGGCGGTGTTCGATTTCATCTCGCGGGATTCCCCGGTGCCGGCAGGAGCGATTCCCTTCACCCTGCCAGGGGCAGATCTTCAGCCCACCGAGACCTCGACCACCTTCGACGCGCTGGTGAAAAAGTACCAGCTCGCCGACCCGGTCGTGGTACTGATTGCGGAAATCCTCCGGGACTTTGAGATCCAGGCCGGCGAGGACTTGGAGCGGGTGAAGATGAAAGAATCAGCGGGGGTGTATTATGTCCTCCGGGGCCTGGCCCGCACGTCCAAGTCTGACGCCGAGATCGTCTACAAGGCGATGATGGTCATGGACGCCCTGTACGCTGAACTGAAAGCACGGATGGAAGCGCAATAGGATCACCTATGCAGGTCAGCCAGCGGCACTGGAGGGTCAATAACCTGCTCCTGGTCGCCGGGGCGGGAACCGTCGGAATGGTGGTCCAGGGATGAGAAATGTCCTCTCTATGATAGGGTACAAAGCGGGCAGAGCATGGGCCTGGGGAACGCTGCTGGGGTGCGCTTTCCTGGCGGGCTGTGGCGGGTCATCAGGGGCGCCGGTCGTCGTCTGCTACACCTCCACGGACCAGGTCTTCGCCGAGCCGATCCTGCAGGCGTTCGAGCAGCAGAGCGGCATCCGGGTCAGGGCGAAGTACGACACCGAGGAGACCAAGACCACGGGCCTGGTCAATCTGATCCAGGCCGAGAAGGGCAACCCCCAGGCCGACGTGTTCTGGAGTTCCGAGACCGGGCGGGCCATCGCCCTCAAGCAGGCCGGCTGTCTGGCAACCTATCGGTCCCCCAACGCCGAGGGTATCCCCGCGGGTTTCAAGGACCCCGAAGGCTATTGGACTGGGTTCTCGGCCCGGGCGCGGGTGATCCTCTACAACACCGAACTGGTCAAGGTCAGTCCGCCCTCGTCCGTGATGGAACTGATCAGCCCGGCATGGCAGGGGAAGGCCGCCATTGCCAATCCTCTGTTCGGCACGACCTCGTTCCACGCGACCACCCTGTTTCTGCGCTGGGGAGACGCGCAGGCCAAGGATTTCTTCCGCCGTGTCCGGGAGAACGGGGTGCAGATCCTGCCCAGCAATGGCGCGGTCAAGGACGCGGTGAGCGATGGCCGGGCGACCTGGGGGGTGCTCGACACCGATGACGCCAATGTCGCCCTCAAGGAGGGCCGGCCCGTCGCGGTCCTCTTTCCCGATCAGGAGGGGGCGGGCACGGTCATCATCCCCAACACCGTCTCGCTCATCGCCGGCGCGCCGCGTCCGGAGACCGGAAAGCAGCTGATCGATTACCTGCTCTCCCCCCAGGTGGAGCAGCGCCTCGCCGAAATGGACTGCGTGCAGATGCCGCTGCGCCCTGGAGTACCCACTCCCCCAGGGGTCAGGACCGTATCCTCCATCGATGCGCAGGAGGTGGATTACACCAGGGTCGCGGAAAGGATCAGGGAAGTAGACGGCATGTTGAAAGAGGTGTTAGGGCTGTGAGCAATCACCCACACTCAGGAGGTCAGCGATGAAATGGATTACCCGTGCACGCGTGAAGGTGGACCGTGTAGCCTGTCCCTGGCTCATCAAGAAATTCGTGGACCACGAAGCAGAATTCCACTTTGTGCCGGCCGACCAGGTGATGGGTGAGGCCGGGCGCTTGGGGGCCATCCCCTATGATGTGAAGGAAGTCGAGCTGGGCCACCACGGCAAGGAGTGTTCCTTTGAGGCCATCCTCAAGAAGTACCACCTGACCGGCGACCCAGCGTTGGTGTTGCTGGGCAAGATCGTCAACGGCGCGGACACCGACAACACCCTCTGGAATCAGCCTGAAGGCCCAGGTCTGCAGGCGATTGCCGAGGGGTTCCGGCACCTGGGCTACCAGGACGACCACCAGCTCAACGCCGCTGAGTGGATCGTCTACGACGCCCTCTACGCCTATTGCCAGGAGATGGTGCGTCAGGGCAAGCTAGATGGTCAGTTCAAGTAGGCAAGGTTTACCGACCAGCACGATGCGTCCGTTCCGCTCCTTCTCCGCCGGGGTCCTCTCCGCTTACGCTCTGCTAGTCCTCGCCCCCATCGCTACTTTTTTCCTGGTGGCCCTGTGGGATGGGCTGGCACCAGAGACCTGGGCAGAGCTTGGCCGGCAGATGGTGCGGAAGAGCTTGCTGCTCAACAGCTTGGTCCTTTCGACCCTGACGGCATTGGGGAGCGCACTGCTGGGTGTGCCCTTGGGGTTTTTGCTGGCGCGCACGGACGTGGCCTGCCGGCGCGTGCTGCTGGGGTTGTGCGCCGCGCCGCTGTTCCTGCCGCCCTTTCTGTGGGCCACGGCCTGGCAGGCCGGTCTGCAGACACACGGACTGAGCGGCATGGGCGGCGCGGTGCTGGTTCTGGTTCTGGCGCTCTTCCCCTTGGTGGTCCTGTTGGCCGCAGTGGGGTTTGCGCAGGTCGATCCGGCCCTGGAGGAGGAGGCGCGTCTATGTGGCAGTGAGGGGCAGGTCTTCTGGCACGCGACCTTGCCCCTGGCCCGTCCCCTCCTGGCGACGGGGTTGGTGATGGTGTTTCTCTTGGCCCTCGCGGAATTCGGGGTGCCCGCGCTCATGCAGGTGGAGGTCTATCCGGTGGCCATCTACGCCGCCTTCAGCGCTTCCTACGATTTTGCCCAGGCAGCCGCCCTGTGCCTGCCCCTGGCAGGGATCGCCGCGGGCATGGCTTTCCTCCTCCAACGCCTGGCGTACCGGGTGGACTTCGCTTCCCTGGCAGTACAACACTGGGCACCGCGCCGAGTTGGTCTGGGCAGCGGGCGCCTGGCCGCGACCCTGGCGGCCTTCACCCTCTTTGCCCTCGTGCTGGGCCTGCCCCTGGGAACCCTGGCGTTAAAAGCGGGAGACTTCCACGCCTGGTCGGGGGCCGCAGGTCCCATGCTGTGGAGCCTGGGATTGTCGGCGCTCAGTGCGAGCCTGTTGGTCCTCTTGGGCCTGCTGGTGGCCTGGCCCTGTCAGCGCGGCTATGTGCGCGGCGGGGTGTGGTGGGTGCAAGGCCAGACCTTGCTCTTCGTCCTGCCCGGCGCGGTGGTCGGCCTGGGACTGGTGGCCCTGTGGAACCGCCCCTGGCTGGGGTGGTTTTACGGCACGCCGGCGATGATCGTCCTGGGCGAGGTGGCGCGCTTTGCCCCGCTGATGGTAGGGGCCTTTGCGGCCTTCCTGGCCCAGGTCCCCAAAGACGGCGAGGAAGCCATCTGGCTGGACGGCGGAGGCGTGGTGGCCACCTTCGCGCACTTTGTCTTCCCCGTAACGCGCCGCGCTTTGGGCGTTCTCTGGGCAATGGGCTTTGTCCTCTGCATGGGAGAGCTGGCCACGGCGATCCTGGTGGCACCACCGGGGATGCAGACCCTGGCGGTCCGGTTGTTCACCATCGAAGCCAATGCCCCGCAGGCGCACACCGCGAGCCTGGCCTTGATCCTGGTGGTCAGTTGCCTGGCGCCGCTGGGCCTCTTACTCATCCTACTCAAAAAGGAGTCCATCCAATGAGCACGCTCGTTTTGGCGATCAGTGCAGTGCTGCTGGCGACCAGCCTGACGGCCCAGGAGCAGAAAAAGGTGTGGAGCTTCGACCTCGATCCGGCAGGGGCGCTTCCCAAAGGGTTCACCGGCGAGGTGGGAGAGTGGAAGGTGGTGGCGGACACCACGGCGCCCTCCAGGCCGAATGCCCTGGCGCAGGTGGCCAAGAATGATGGAGAGACCTACAATGTCGTCCTGCTCAGCGACACCACCTTCAAGAATGTAGATCTGTCGGTGAACATGAAGGCCGTAGCCGGGGAGGAAGACCAGGGAGGAGGACTGGTCTGGCGGGCGAAGGACGCGCAGAACTACTACATCGCTCGCTATAATCCCCTGGAGGATAATTACCGCGTCTACAAAGTCACGAAGGGGTGGCGCAAGCAATTCCAGAGTGCAGCGCTAAAGCTCACCCCCGGCTGGCACACCCTGCGGGTGACGATGAAGGACGATCACATTGAATGTTTCCTGGACAGCAAAAAGTACCTGGATGTAAAGGATTCCACCTTCACGGAGGCCGGCCGGATCGGTCTGTGGTCCAAGGCCGATGCCCAGAGCCATTTCGATGAGCTGACGGTTGCCGAAAAATAGGCTGTTTCTTCGCATGAAACGCACCCGACGGACCTTCTTCGTCCTCTGCCTCCTTTCGACCCCTCTATCTCCGGGGATGGCGCTCACCCCCTCAGGGGTGGAGGTTTCAGGAGCCATCCAGGCCGTGCGAATCCGCGCCTCCGAGGCCCCTGCCCTGGACGGCTGGCTCGACGATGCGGCCTGGAGTCGGGCTCCCCCCGCTGACGCCTTTCTCCAGCGGGAGCCGCAGGAAGGACAGCCCGCCACAGAGCGCACGGAGGTCCGGGTCCTCTACGATGGGGAAGGCCTCTACCTGCGCCATCACGACCAGCCTGGCGGCACAGGCCTTCGCGCAGTGGAACAACGAGGACGACGAGGTGAACCTCAACCTCCGTCTGAGCTTCCTGCCCGCTGGCGGCAGCACGCTCTTTCTGGTTTACAACCAGACCTATAGTCAGGGACCGTCGGGCTGGCGCGATGCGGATCGGGCTGTCCTCCTGAAGTCGGTCTATCTGTTGAAACTGTAGGGATGACTGTATGCGACATTTCTTCACCGTCATGTGGCCCTTCATCCGGCGCTCCCTCAACTGGGTGCTCGTCGGGGCCATCGGCGGCTTCCTGATGAACGTCCTGGCCTCCGCCGTGCCGGTTGCCCTGGGCAAGGCCCTCGATAGCGCCCTCGCCATAGAACACGCCCCCGGCGACCCCACCTTGCGCGTTCGACTGATTCACCACCTCCTCCTGTTCGCGGGCGCATCGGCCCTCTACTCGGCGTTCCGGGTCGCCAAGCGCCTCGGATTCCGGTATATGGATAACCGCATGAAACGCCACCTGCGCGAGGCCGCCCTCTCCAGCGTGATGCGCTGGCCCATGCCCCAACTTCACACCCTGCGCCCCGGAGACCTCATGTCCCGGATGGTCGGCGACATGGACGTGATGAGCCAGGGCGTCCGGGGGCCTTTCACAGAGATGTTTGACACCGCCGTCATGATGGCCGTGGCCTTTGGGGTGCTGGCGTATTATAACCTTAACCTGACCCTGCTGGTGGCCATCCCCGTCCCCTTGGTGGCCCTGCTGGCCGTGGCCGCGGGACGGGCTGTTCAGAGGCGTTCATTGACGGCCCGGATGGCCACCGGGAATGTGGTCGCCCATCTCCAGGAGGCCATCTCTGGCATCCGCGTCCTGCGCTTGCTCGGCTGCGAGGAGGAGCAGGCCCGTCGCCTCGAATCCCTGACCCGGACAGAGGTGGACCGCAACCTCTCCGTCCTGCGCCTGCGGGCGGGCGTTCTTCCGGCGTGCAGCGCCCTGGCCTACCTCGGCACGGCGGCCGTGATCTGGATAGGGGGCGGGGCGGTCTGCCGGGGGGAGATGAGTGTCGGCGACCTCGTGGCTTACCTCGTCCTGTTTGAGAGGGCCGTCCGGCGCACCCTCGTGATCGCGCGGGAGCTGAATAATATCCACGCGGGGCGCGGGGCTCTGACCCGCACGGAATCCCTGCTCGAAGAGGGCCGAGACCTCCCCGTCCATCCGACCCTTTCACCATCGTCCGGGGACCTGCGCATCAGGGGCCTGACCTTTGCTTTTCCTGGGACCCCGGAGCCTATCCTGCAGGGCATCGACCTGACCGCGCATGCCGGGCAGATCATCGCCATCACCGGCCCTGTCGGGTCGGGCAAGACTGCCCTGGCCAGGGCGCTCCTGGGGTTCTATCCCTGGATGGAGGGACGGCTTGAGCGCGGGGACGGAGACCTCGGAGTCTGCGGGGCAGAAGGGCTGATCGGGGCCGTGGCGTACTGCCCGCAGGACACCTTTCTCTTCTCCGGGACCGTCGGGGAGAACATCGCCTTCAGCGATGGGACAAGGGGTGAGGTCTCCGAGCGGATGCAGCGCGCCGCCTACATCGCCGCCCTGAATGAGGACCTGGCGGGGTTCCCGGAAGGATTCCAGACCCCCGTCGGGGAGGGGGGTGTTCGGGTGTCGGGCGGACAGCGGGGGCGCATCGCCCTGGCCAGGGCCATCTACGCGGGCCGAAAGTGGCTAGTCCTGGACGACCCGTTTGCGGCCGTCGATCTGACCACCGAAGAGCAGATCCATCGACGCCTGCGGGCGCATCTAGAAGATACGGCCGTTCTGCTCCTCTCCCATCGCCTGGCCGCATTTCCGGAGGCCGATCGGGTGCTGGTCCTGGATCGTGGCCGCGTGGTGGAGCAGGGGGCGCACGCGCAACTGATGCGCACCGGGAAGGTCTATCCCCTCATCTACCGGGCGCAACTTCGCGTCGAGAGAGGCGCCGGGTGATGGCAAGAGACGGACGCCCGATGCTGAGCATGATCTGGTCGGTCCTCCGGCCCCGGTGGGCCGGCCTCCTGGTCGTGCTGCTCTTGATCCCGGTAGGGACCCTCCTGGAGCTGGTCCACCCTTTCATCCTCCGGCGGGTGGTGGATCAGCACCTCAAAGTGGGTGCGGCGGAGGGTCTCGGCCTGCTGGCAACTCTTTACGCCCTGACCTTTGTCGCCGTCCAGGGGGTCTCGTTCCTCCAGACCTACGTTGCGACCGCCGTGGGCCAGAACGCCCTCCGCGATCTGCGCATCCGGCTCTTCCGGCGCCTCGGCCGCCTGCCGATCTCCTACTTCGACCGGACGCCTGTGGGGGACACCATCAGCCGATGCACGTCCGACGTGGATGCCGTCGGCATGCTCTTCTCCTCGACCCTCCTCGGCGTCTTCTCGGAACTGGTCCGCCTCGGCGGGATCGTCGCCGCCATGCTGGCGCTCAGCCCGAGGCTGACCCTGGTGGCCCTCATCGCCGTTCCCATCGTGGCCCTCGTATCCCGGTGGTTTCGGCGGCCGATGCTGGCCGCTGAGCGAGCGACCCGACTGCGCATCGGTGAGACCAACGCCCAGCTCCAGGAGACCCTGACCGGGATGGAGGTCATCCGCGCCTTCCAGCAGGAGGAGACCTTCCAGAGCCGCTTCCGAAGGACCCAGGACGGCTTCCTGAGAGCAGCCGACCGATCCGGCCTCTACGACTCCATCTTCTCTCCCCTGATCGAGACCCTCAAGGCCCTGTCCATCGCGCTCCTGCTCTGGTACGGGACCCGGCCGGAGGTTTTCCTCTCCTGGAGCATCACCCTCGGCACGCTGGCAGCCTTTGTCCAGCTGCTCGAAAGGTTTTTTGGGCCGATCACCTCCCTCGGACAGGAATACCAGACCGTGCAGCAGGCCGCCGCCGGCGTTGAGCGCATCTTTGAGGTTCTGAATCTCCCCGTCGAGCAGCGCCCGCCTGCGCATCCCATCCCGCCTCTCCTCACCGCGCCCGACGTGAAGGTGTCGGAGGTCAGGTTTGGCTATGTCCCCGGACAGCTCGTGCTCAAAGGCATCGCCCTGAGGATCGAGCCGGGAGAACATGTGGCCGTCGTCGGACAGACAGGGGCTGGCAAAAGCAGCCTGATACATCTGGTCGCCGGGCTATACGCCCCCGAAGCCGGAACCCTCCGGGTTGGAGGCGTGGACCCCTACAGCCTGGCCCCGGAGCAGCGTCGCCGGCTCGTCGGCGTGGTGCCGCAGCAGGTGCATATCTTCGAGGGCACAGTCCTCGACAACCTCCGTCTGGGCGAAGACGGCATCTCCACGGACGAGGTCTGGGCCGCTCTGGGCCTGGCCAACGCCGGGGACCTGGTCAGAGGGTTGCCCGACGGTCTTGACACCCCCATGGGGGCCTCGGGCTTGCGGCTGTCTAGCGGGCAGTGCCAGCTCCTCGCCCTGGCGCGGGCGCTCGT
>JACPJE010000189.1 GCA_016187725.1 Candidatus Latescibacterota bacterium | reverse complement strand
GGCAGGGCGGGCGAAGGCAGTGAGCGGATGGGCGCAGCGCTGCAGGGCCTCCCCCAGGCTCTCCCCGGCCAGAGCCAGGGCCAGCAGCAGCACCAGGCCCACCCCGCCCAACTGGCGCAGCCGGCGCAGGGCGGGGCCGGCACCGATCACCTGCGCGGGGTCCACCTGGGCCAACTGCCCAACAGCCCGCTCCAGGGTGGCCTGCAATAGCGAGGCCGAATAGAGTTGGGCGGCGCGGGGGTCCTGCCACAACTCCAGGACGCTGATCAGCTGCTGCTGCAACTGGGGACAACGCGCCTCCACCCGCAGGCCCAGGGCCTTGAGGGAGAGGCAGCCGGGCAAACCCCGGCCCAGCATCAGGCCCAGCGCCAGGCAGGGCACCAGCCCCGCTGCCAGGCCCAGTCCGGCGCGCCAGGGCGGCGGCACGAAGAACCAGGCCTCCAAGGCCAGCACAACCAGGAACAGGCCCAACGCCAACGCCAGCGCCAGCGCCAGGGCTTCGGCGCCCAAGAGCAGCAGCGCCCGGCGCCGCAGACGGGCCAACTGGGCCAGCAGTTGGATGTAAAACGCGTCGGCGGAGGACATCAGTGGGTCAGGGCCCAGACGGCGATATTGGCGCCCATGCGCAGAGCCGCCAGCCGTTTTTCCGGGGGATCGTTGTGGACCTGGGGGTCTTCCCAGCCATCTCCTAAGTCGGTCTCGTAGGTGTAGAGCACCACCAGGCGCTCGCCCTCGAAGATGCCCAAAGCCTGAGCCCGCTTGCCGTCGTGCTCGTGGATCTTGGGCAGGCCCTGGGGAAAATCGAAATGGCAGTGGAAGATGCCGTGGTCGGGAGGCAGTTCCACCAGTTCCTTCAAGGGGAAGACCTTCTTGATTTCGCGGCGGAAGGAGGCGTCCATGCCGTAGTTGTCGTCGGCGTGCAGAAACCCGCCGCTCTCCAGATAGCGGCGCAGGCGCAGCACCTCCTCGGGAGAGAAGGAGACCTTGCCGTGGCCCGTCATGTAGATGTACGGGTAGGAGAAAAGTTCCTGGTCCATGATCTGCACCTGGGCCGGCTCGTCGGCTGCCTCGATGGCGGTGTGCTCCTGCAGGAAATGGAGAAGATTCGACAGCGAGGAAGGGTTGGCGTACCAGTCGCCGCCCCCGCCGTAGTGGAGCTGGGCGATGGTGAAGAGCAGGCCGGCAGGCTGGGCCGCCCCCAACCGGGGCAACAGGAGCGCAGCGAAGAGCAGGAGGGCGAATTTCATGGATGAGAAAAGATACCAGGCCGCTGCCGCCAGATCAACAGTCAAAAAAGAAACAGGCCCGCGAAGGGGCCTGTAAACATTGATTGAGGTACAGGAGGAGGGGAGATGACCCCGAAAGCCTTTCCCGGGGAGCGGTGAGGTAGGGAAGTCCGCGTGGCGCAACGCCATCTAGATGGCGTTGCGGGGGACGGGTCCTGGGGGAGTGCAGCGAGTGTTGCGCCGCACCCCATACGTTGGGGTGCGGCGGGACGCGCCTTGGGAAAGGCTGGAGTGGGTCGCTCCCCGACGACCCCTTCAGGGAGTCAACTGCTCCAACTCGCGCACAAAGTCGCTCTTGTCCTTGAACTGGCGGTACACCGAGGCAAAGCGCACGTAGGCCACCTCGTTGAGGTGGCGCAGCTGCTCCATGGCCAGCTCGCCGATCTGCTTGCTCTCCACTTCTTTTTCGGCCAGGTTGCTCAGGTCTGACTCGATCTGGTCGACCACTTCCTCGATCTGGTCGGCGGAGACGGTGGTCTTGTAGCAGGCCAGCTGGATCTTCTCCAGCAGCTTGCCCCGGTCAAAAGGCTCGCGCCGGCCATCCCGCTTGATGACCGTCAGCGGGGTGTGCTCGATGTATTCATAGGTGGTGAAGCGCTGGCTGCAGTTGATGCACTCCCGCCGCCGGCGGATGGCCATGCCGTCGCGGCAGGCGCGCGAATCCACCACCCGATCGTCCTGGTGATTGCAATAGGGACAACGCATCTATGCTTTCCTCGCAGAACAACTGCTGGAGAATGGACAACCGTCGGGAACCCGGGGAGTGAGCAGCAGCGCGCGGGAGGCACCAGGGGGAGGGCCGCGCTGCCTGCAATGTCCTAAAGCACTGGGGAGTTATATACTTAGGATAAGAAAACTGTGCAGATCTGGCAATCTGTTTTTTCGCTGTCTCAGTCGCGGAAGGTGAAGTTGAAGGGGATAGCCACCCACACCTTGACCGGACGGTCGTTCTGGATGGCCGGGGTGAACTCCCACTGCAGGGCCGCGGCCTTGGCCGCCTCGTGGAAAACCTCGGCGCCGACAATATCGCCGAGCTTCTCCACCTTGCCGTTCTTGCCCACCAGGGCGTTGACCGTGACCCGCCCCTCGATGCCGGCCTTGCGGGCGATCTCCGGGTAGTCGGGCTTGACCTGTTTGAGCACCTCGGGCTGCTTCTCCACCTTCCAGATCTCCACCGGCTCTTCCTCTTCGACGATCTCGGCCTTCTTCTCCACCACCCGCTCCTCCAGCACCGGGGGCGGGGCCAGATCGTCCAGCCCCACGTCGATGTCGGTGGTCTCGATGGTGGTCTCGTCAGAGACCTTGGCATTGTCGCTGGCGATGGGCACCACCGGGCGGGTGGCGGGCGGGGGCCGGCGCTCCTGGCGGGTCTCGGGGATCTGTTCCAGCTGGATGATGACCGGCTTCTGGGTCTTGGCGGAGATCCTCACGTCGAAGTTGCGCAGGAAGACAAAAAGCAACACCTGCACCAGGAGGGAGATGCCCACACAGGTGGACAGCACCCGGTTGTAGCTGCGCTTGAGGTCGGCCTCGGGGAGCTTGCTTACGATCATTCTGTGCGCTCCCGGTCGGTGGCGAAGTTCACCCTCAGGGCCTCGGCCCGGCGCAACTCCTCCAGCACGTCGGAGACCAACCCGAACTGGGCCTGCTCGTCGCTCTTGATCGAGACGATGAGGCGCGGATTGGCCCGCATCTTGTCGTTGAAGAGCTTGGCCACCTGGTCGAGGGGCAGGGGCTGGTCGTCGACGATGATAGTTCCCCTGCGGTCGATCCAGACCCCGGTGACGTTGCGCCGGCTCTCCAGCTTCTCGATCTTGGCCGCCTCGGGCAGTTCCACCGGCAGGCCGCGGTAGCGGACGAAGACGGTGGACACCATGAAGAAGATGATCAGCAAAAAGGAGATGTCGGCCATCGAGGCCGTGGGGATCACACTTTCCACCTTGGCTTTGCGGTAGAATTTCATCTCATTTTTCCGGCGAGGCGATGGAGATCCGCGTAGCCCCTGCCAACTTCAGCTCGTCGAGGACGTTGACAAAGGTGCGGTAGGTGGCCAGGCGTTCGCTTTTGACCGAGACGATCAGCTTGTCGTTCTCGGCCAGCCGGCGCTCGATCTCGCCCCGCAGCGCCGAAAAGGCCAGGGGCTTGAGCTGCTCGTCCTCGTAGATGGCCACCTCGTCGGCTTCATTGATCCACACGTTGCAGATGTTCTTCTTGGCCACCTCCTTGGTCTCGCTCATGGCCGGCAGGTACAGGGACAGGCCCTTGTCCTGGTTCATGCTGGTGCTGGTCAGGAAGAAGATGATCAGCAGAAAGGCGATATCCGCCATGGAGGCGGTGGGGATCTCGGGGAGAACCCTGACCCGCTTGCCCGGCTTCATGCCTCAGGCCCCCTCCGCGGTCTGGCGCTTGTGCCCCATCTCGGAGAGCACGTCGACAAAGGCGGCGGTGTGTTCTTCCATGTCGACGATGATGCGGTCGATGCGGGAGGCAAAGAGGTTGTGGAAGAACTGGATGGGGATGGCGATGACCAGCCCGGCCACGGTGGTGATCAGGGCTTCGGCGATGCCGCCGGCCACGGCCGTGGGCTCCACGTCGCCGGCCACCTTGATGGCCTGGAAGGCGTTGATCATGCCGCTCACCGTGCCCAGGAAGCCCAGCAGGGGGGCCAGGTTGGCCACCGTGGCCAGCCAGATCATGCCCCGCTCCAGGAAGGCCATCTCCACTGCCCCGGCGTTCGAGATGGCCTTCTCCACGTGGTCCAGGCCCCGGTGCAGGCGCAGGAGCCCGGCGTGGATCACCGAGGCCACCGGGCCGCGGGTCTGGGCGCACAACTCGGCGGCCTTATCCGGCCCGCCGCTGCGCATGGCCTCTTCCAGGTTCTTGAAGAACTGCTCCGCGTCGATGGCGGCCCGCCGCAGGTTGTAGAAGCGCTCGATGACCACGGCGACGCCAAAAATCATGAGGAGCAGCAGGGGCCACATGGCCCAGCCCCCATCGGCAAAGAACTGGCCCAGAGACGAATACCCGAACATTTTCCCTCCTTATTGTGCGGTTGCTGCGTTGAACTACTACTTGTTGGTCTGCTCTTCTGGGGCGGCGTTCTTGCCCTTGCCGAAAAACTCGCGCTTGAGCTTCTCTTCCAGGCTCTCGGGCGGCCGCAGCTGCCAGATCCGCTGCTGGGCCACCGTGGCCCAGGCCGGGTCGGCCTTGGCCTCTTCGTACGCGGCGATGGCTTGATCTTCCTGGTTCTGGTGGGCCAGACAATCGCCCTTGAGCAATATCAGATAGGCATTGCGGGGATCGGCGCGCAGGCCGCGCTGGACCCAGCGCTCCGCTGTTTTCGGATCGCCGGCGCTCAGGTACAACTCGGCCAGCTTGAGCGGCGGTTCGGGGTCCTTGGCATTGGCCTGGGCCATGCCCTCCAGGCCCTTGAGGCGGGCGGCCTGGTCTCCCCCTTTTTCGGCGACCTGGGCATAGCGGCTGTAGTAAGCGTAGCGGTTGAGCGAGTCGAGCTGCACCAGTTGCCCCAGGGTGGCCAGGGCGGCCTTGGTGTCGCCGGCCTTGACCTGCAGGTCCACCATGGATTCGAGGGTGGCGCGCTGGTCTGAGGAGGCTCCCCCCTGGGCGGTGAGCAGACGCTGGCGCCAGTGGAGGGCCTGGTCCACCTCTCCCACTTCCTCGCAGAGCACCGCGATGTCCTCGACCAACTGGCGGTCGGGGGTGCCGGCTTCCGCTTCCTGGAGGTAGTAGCGGAGTGCCTGGCCGGCCTTGCCCTGGCTCCGGTATAACTCGGCTAGCTTCAGCCGGGGTTGCTCCCGAAGATATCCCGGATCGTCCGGCTTGAGGCGCAACACCCTGTCGAGGTAGAACGAGGCAGAGTCCGGTTGCTGCTCCTGGGCAAAAACTTCATAGAGCCGGAAATTGGAATTGAGGTGCAGGGAGTCGAGGGCCAGGGCCTGGCCAAAGGCGCGGCGGGCGGCGGGGAAATCCTGCTTGTCGTAGTTCAGCTCACCTATCCAGAAATAGGCCTTGGGATCATCGGGGCGGTATTTCAGGTATTCGGCATAGTAGCGGAGCGCTTCTTCCGTGTCCTTCTTTTCGCGCGCATCCTTGGCCAGGAAGCGGTATTTGCGGACCGAATCTTCCCAGGCTGGTTCGGCAGCGCTGGCCGGGGTCGAGGCCCCGGTGAAAAACCATGCCGCCCAGAGGAAAAACCAGAGCTGTTTCATAGGCATCGCATCAGCTGGGCTATCTGCAGCCGGGCGATAATATAACCGATTTATCTCGTTGGGCAAGCAAGCCTTTGGCCGGCAGAATCCTGTCGAATTAAGATAACATATTTGGGGATTGTTACAATCTGGATATGCCCCGGTGACATCTGGGTCGCCCCTCACCAGTCGAACCCCCCGCCCGGTTCTCCCAGCAGGGCGACCAGGGCCCACCCCAGGCGCATGAGCAACTCGCCCCCGATCAGCCCCAGGAAGAAGGGCCGCAGCTTCCGGTAGGCCAGGGCGCCCCCATAGCGCACCACCAGGGCCTTGGCAGCCCAGCCCATCAGTGCCGAGCCCCAGATCAGACTGCCCAACCCCGTGCCGTACACAAAACCCAGCGGGTGGAAGGGGGAACGCAAAAAGAACTGCCGCAGCCAGGCCAGGACCGCGGTCGCGCCAAAACCAAAACCCAGGGCGCCCAGCCGGTCTGCGTCAGGTGGGGCGGCCCAGTCGCCGGCCTCGGCGTAGAGGTAGTGGAAATAGCGGCCCAGGCGGGCGGCCCCCCGCGCCCCGCCCTGCTGGTCGAGGGCAAAGAGACCCCGCTCGTACACCAATTGGAGCATGCAGACGTACCCGGCCGCCAGCCCCAGCACCAGGCCGGCGCCCAGCACCAGCCACAGCTGCCGCTGCCGCGCCCTGACCGCCTCGGCCAGTTTCAGGCCCTCGAACTGGAGCAGGGCCACCACCCCGATCCCCGAAAAACTGAGGGCCCCCAGGAAGGCCAGGGCTACGTATTCGGCGGGAGCGAAGGCGCCCGGGCCAGTGCCCCAGGCAAAGTAGAAGAGATTGCCGGTCAGAAAAAAGAGCCCGGTGGCCGGCAGACCCCCGTCCAGGCGCAGCCGCGCCATGCCCAGCACGGTCAAGAGCAGGAGCAGGCAGTGGAGCCCGCTCAGCCAGAGGGGAAGCCCCGCTGCCCAGCCCCAGCCCACCAGGACCGCCATCCCCCCGCCCAGTAGGCCCAGGGCCCAGCGCTCCTCCCCGGCGCCCCCCAGCCCGCGCCGGCAGGCCCGGGCCAGGGAGTGGCGGGCCGCCCACAGGCTCAACAGGGCTGCACACAAGAGCCCGCCCCGGGCCTGGGCCGCCAGATGGGGAAAGGTGTTGGGCCATTCGCGCCACTGCCCCCCCAGGCCCACAAAATGGCCGTGGTCCTCGCTGCGGCCCAGCAAGTGCGCCCCCAGCAACTGGAGGCGGGTCAGCAGAAAGAAGAACCAGGTGCTGAAGCTCACCTCCACCGAGAGCAGATAGCTCAGGCCCACCAGCAGCGGAGAGCAGGAAAAGACGAAGCGCGCCGTACCCGGGGCCATGGCGCTCCAGGGTTCCTCGACCAGCACCTCGCCCAGGTCAAAGGAGAGGGGCAGTTCGCCGGGGAAGAGGAAGTAGTGGTGGATGCCGTTGATCCCGTACACGAAGACCGGCACCAGCAGGCCGGCCAGGGCCAGGGGTTGGCGCCAGAAGGCGGCGCCGGCAGCCGATACCTCAAGGGGGACCTCGGCCAGGGGAAAGCGCAGCCGCTCCTCCTCCAGCCAGCGCTGCCGCAGCAGGCCGGCCAGGCCCAGGGAGGCCGCTGCAAAAGCCAGGGCCAGCAGGGACCACCAGCACAGGGGCCCCAGCCAGGCGCCCCAGGGCACCCTTGCCCCGCCCTCGAAAAAATCCCCCACCACCCGGCTCCCGATCTGGCCCGGGACCATCCAGTCAGGGATCAGCTTGAGGAAGGGGTAGTAGCGGCCTTGCTCGTCGGCGAAGAAATACTGCCCCGTGACCAGCCCGGGCAGCAGCGCCTGGACCCAGCCCGAGGCTGCCAGGGGCAGCCCGATGGCCGTCATCAGATACAGGGCCAGCAGCTCGCCCCGGCCCAATCGCTCCCGCAGCGCCGCCAGCACCGCCAGCAGCACCAACGGCAGGGCCGGCAGAGCGCCGGCGGCCAGGGCCGGCCCCCCTCCCACTAGTTCGACCCGCTGCACCAGCCAGGCCCCGCCCAGCAGGACCAGGGTCCCGATCAGCAGCACGCGCCAGGTGAGAAATCCTCTCATCTCAATACGGCAACTGGGCCACGGCGCGCGCGATGAGCACCACGCCCACCGCGGCCATGCCGATCAGTCCCTGGCCGCAGGCAAAGCCGGCCAGCAGGATGGGGGCGCGCCGCGCCCACACCTCACTGCCCAAACGCCGCTGGACCCAGTACCGGCCCAGACAGGCGCCCAGCATCTCCGGGATCAGCAGGTGGGGCAGGCTCTGCAGCCCGCGGATGAAACCGTAGACCCCCGCCAGGGGCGCCCCCCAGCCGGCCAGGCCCCACAGCGCCCCGCCCGTCAAGAGGAAACTGCCCGCTGCCCAGGCCGGGTCCACCACCTCCCCAAAGCGCAGGCCGCCCTCGGCGGTGAAGGAGAGCCACATGAACTGGCGCAACGCGAAGAGATGCCAGTACTGCTGGGCATAGGGGAAGACGATGGAGGGGATGGGCCCCATCTTCCAGATCGCCGACCAGAAGAGCAGGCCGCAGCCCAGGGCGATGGGCAGGATCAGCAATTCGGCTTTGGCGATGCTGCTCAGGCGGGTGCCGGTCAACTCCACCTCGCGGAAGAACTGGGCCCGTCGCCCGTGGTCGCCGTAGGGGATGGGCGCAAACCAGATGTCCACCCCCCGGTACCCGCTCAATAAGAAAGCCCCCTCCCGCACCAGGGGGATGCCGGCGCTCTGCCCGGTCAGCCCCACCATGCGGGCATTGGCGTAGGAGACCAGCGGGGTCAGCAGGAAGGCAAAGGCCAGCAGGAAGACCAGGGGAAAGCGGTTGTCCTCCAAAAGCGCCAGGCACAGGGCGATGTACCCGCAGGTGGCCAATACATAGAGGCTGACCCCGATCCACAGGGGGAAATCGCCCCGGCCCGGCGGGGGCGACCAGGAGCCGACGGCGCCCCGGCGTCCGCTCAGCGCCCGCCCGGCCTGCCACAGACCCACCAGGGCCACCGCGGCCCCAGCGCCGAGGTACACGCTCAGCCACAGGTCCAGATCGTTGGCAAAGTGGGTGGAGATCGCGTCCATGCCTGGCCGCCAGCGCTTGAGCAGGCCCAGGTGGTGGAGGAAGGGATTGGCCGCCACCTGCACCAGGGAGCCGGCAAAGGCCCCGGCCACCACCCAGAAGGGCAGCACCGCGCCAGCCAGCACCAGCCCCAGATCCGTGCCGATGCCCAGGGTGGCCGCAGGCAGCAGGTGCTCCAGATCTCGGGTGAAATCGATCCAGGGCACTGGCAGCAGGACCAGGGGCCGGGAGGCGATCAGGCCGGAGAGGGCGGGCAACCCCACCAGCACTGCCCCGAAGACCAGGCCCACCCCCATGCCGGCGGCAAAGACCCGCCAGCGCCAGGTCTGCGCCTCGCTCTCGGCCAGGGCCATGGCCCCCTGGGCCGCCACCGGGGCCAGGGGAAAGGGCAGGCGCTCCACGTCGGCGGTGAGGCGGAAGAGCACGTACCCCAGGCCGAACCACTCGGCCCGGGCCAGCACCTGGCCGACTACCAGGAGCGCGATGGGCATCAGCCAGTCGGGGTGGAAGAAGGTGCGCGCTGCCAGGGCCGGCGAACCGGCAGGGGGCACCACCCAGGCGGGGAGCTGCTGGGTCAGGCCCAGCAGTTGGCCCACCTGGGACTGGGCCAGGTACTGGTTCCAGATCAGGCCGCCAAAAGGCCCCCCGGCCAGCATCATCCCCCCGGCCGCGTGGGTGAGGCCGCCGGCGATGTAATAGAGGGTGTAGATCTCCTGGCGGCGCAGGGGGGCAAAGGAGCGCCGGGCCACCTCGGAGAAGAGGATGAGGGTCACCCATTCGGCGGCCGGGCCCAGGCTCGAACCGGCGATCAATCCCATGTAGATGGCCCCGGGCATCATCAGGAAGCCGATGAAGAAGGCGCCCAGGACCACGCGGCGGCTCATCCCTTCTTCGAACTGCGTCGGGGTTTCCCTGGCGGGGCTCACCGGTAGATCTCCCGCTGGGCCGGCTCCAGGGCGCGCCAGACCAGGAACTGCCGGCGCAGCTGGTCCACCAGCAGCCGGTTGCCCCGCCGCCAGGCGTGGTCCTGGCCGGCCAGTCGGCGCAGGCGCAGGACCAGGGAGCAGAAGCGCGGGTCAGCCTCGGGGCGCAGCTGGAGTTCGAAGTCCTGGGAGAGTCCCTGGTCAAAGGGGGCCAGCCACAGCCGGGCCCGCACCCCGCCCTCCCGGCACTGCACGGATTCGGCGTAGAACCCCGAGCCGATGGACTGCTCGTCGTGGGCCTCCAGGTACTCGGCCAAAAAGGCGCAAAGGGCCCCGGCCTCGCTCCGGCCCAGGGAAAAAGGCAGGGGCAGTTCGAGCACTTCCCCCTGGGATGGGGGCAGCCGCCAGCGCCGCTCGATGCCGGGCACGCACAGGCGCGAGGCCTGCCTGGCCGGGTACAGGGCCGAGGCCAGCACCACCAGGACCAGGCCGGCCAGGGTGGCGGCAGTGGCCAGCGAGGTGTAGTTCACAGTCAGGCCGGGGAAGAGCCCGTAGACCCAACCCAACCTGGAAAGGAGCTGGCCAGCCAGATAGCCCAGGACGCTGCTGAGGGTGGCGTAGACCGCCGCCTCGGCCCAGAAGAGGCCGGCCACGTGCGAGGGGGCCAGGCCGATGGCATTGAGGGTGCCGATCTCGGGCAGGCGCTCGTACACCGAGCCCAACAGGGTGTTGAAGACGATCAGGGCCCCGATCAGCAGAGGCACCCACAGCCCGGCCTGGCCGGAGAAGGACTGGGATTCCACCGCGTCGATCAGATAGCGCTGCCCCCCCAGGGCGGCGAAGAAATTCACCCCCCAGACCTGGGCCAGTTCCCCGACCTGGGCAGCGGCATCTCCGCCTTGCAGATTCAGGGCCACCGAAGCCAGCCGGCTGTGCTCCCCCCAGCGCGCCACCGCGGTCCAGGGCAGGATCAGCACCTGGGCGCCGGACAGATGAGAGAAGGCCGGCTCCCCTCCCCGGCGGGCATGGCCGGCCCGCTCCTCCTCGGGTTGCTGGGCCTCCCGGTCCAGCGGGGTGAGAGGGGCCCCGTTGAGATCGCGGAGCTGGTCGAAGGCAGCGGGCGAAAAGACGCCGATCACCCGGTACTCTCCCCCCAGATAGCGCACGGAAACCTGCCCGACCTGTCCCGCCTGGATGCCCAGGGCCAGGGCCTGCGGGGCGGCCAGCAGGCAGACCGCTTCTTCCCCCGGGGCGAGGAAACGGCCCACCTCCAGGGTCCCGGCGAGGGGGGTGAGCCGCGCCTCTCCCGGGCTCAGTCCCAGCGCGGCCTCCACCCGCACGCTGCGCCCTCCCTCGCCCCACAGCAGCGCCTGCTGCTGGTACCAGCAGCGGGGTAGGACCCGGGAAGGATCAAAACGCCGGCTGAGATCCTCGTAGACCTTGAATTCCAACCCCTCCCACCCGGGCAGGCGCAACAGCGCCCCTGATTCCTCCACCGCGGCGGGGCCGAGGAGATGCTGGTCGATGCGCAGCGCCGCGTTCACCGAGGTGAGGGAGATCAGGGAAAAACTCAACAGGCCCAAGGTGGCGCAGGTCAGGCCGGTGCGCCAGGGGCGGTTGCGCAGCTGGGCCACCCCCAGCAGCAGGGCTTTCAATAAGATACCCCCGCGCCGGGCCGGGTCCCGGTGCCTGGACAGGCGGGGGGCCAGGGCACTGCGCAGCTGGGCGTTGAGCCGGCCCAGCCCCAGGGCGATGACCGCCGCGCTGAGCGCGAGGACCAGAAACCCCACCAGGATCAGCAGGGGATGGATGCTCAACTGGAAAGCCGGATGGGCAAAGCGCAACAGGGCAAAGCCCGCCAGGAAGAGCAGGGCTGCCCCGGCCCCCTGGCCGGGCAGGCTGGGGTGGGCCCACCACAGCCGCTCGCCGAAATAGGCAAAGGGCAGGAGCAGCAATAGGAAAAGAACAATACCGCGCACTGCGTCCCCCACCAAATCCTGTAACCCCCCGTAGGTGCGCAGGGCCAGGCCCCAGGCCTGCTGACTCAGCCAGGCAAAGGCCCGGTACTCCCCTGCCTCCAGGGCGGCCTGGGCTCTGTACCGCAG
The DNA here is from genome assembly GCA_016187725.1 of Candidatus Latescibacterota bacterium. Lineage (GTDB taxonomy): Bacteria > Latescibacterota > UBA2968 > UBA8231 > UBA8231 > SICG01. The sequence continues at coordinate 9,040 of JACPJE010000189.1, read as the reverse complement.
CGAATCGGCCTGGGTGTGGAGCCGGCGCAGCAGCTGGCTGTGGATCCCGTGGCGCTCCAGCTCCTCCAGGCGGGCGGCGTTCAAGCGGGTCAGATCGCCGGCTACTGCATAGGCCACCTGAGTCAGGCGGGGTTGGGCCTGCGGGTCGAAGCCCTCGCCTCCGGGCCCGCCGGCAGCGCTGTTGAGCAGCACCAGGCGGCGCCCCAGCCCGTAGCGGCCCGCGCTCATGGTCAGCTTCACCCGGGCTCCGGGAGGCACAAAGGCGACGCCCACCTTTTCGATCTGGCTGCCCAGGGTGTTGTAGTACCCCCGCTGGCGAACCTCGGCCGGGGTGGGGGGCAGGCAGAAGCCGTAATTGACCAGGGGCGCGTCCTGGGCGGCGTCGAGCAGGCGCAGGTTTTCGAGGGTGGCCAGATGCCGCGGGTCGAAAAGGTCTAGCAGGGTGAGGGAGACACCGGGAAAGCCCACCAGGGTGAGCGCTTCCTCAGAATGATCCATCAGGATTTCGGCGGGGTACTGCTGGGCTCCGTACGGGCCCTGGTCCAGGGCCAGGTCCAGGGCGCCGCGCTTTGGGTCGGCCCGGTACGCCTCCAACTGCACCGGCTTGAGATAGAGGGTCTGGGCCTCCAGGCCTTCGATGGAGAAACGGCCGGCGCTGTCGGTCAGGGCGCTGTAGTCCAGGCGCACCCCCATCAGGGTCTTGGCCAGGCTGCGCACCCGCACCCAGGCCCCCTCCACTGGCTGGTCGGGACTATACTCCTTCCAGGTGAGCAATTGCCCGCGCAGGGTGCCGGAAAAGTCCTTGGGCTCACCGATCTGGGGGCCGGCCTCAGGGGCGTCGAGCAGGCCGGGGATCAGGTGGAGCAGCAGGCGGGTCTGGTAAGATAAATTAGATAGGTCCACGCCGGCGGGCAGATCCAGGGGCGAGTCGAAGAGGGCCCGCTCGTCGCCGGCGCTCACCAGGGTGAGTCCCAGGGGTCCGGCCAGGTTGAAGGCCGCCCCCTCCACCGGCACGCGCTCGGGCAGCTGGCCCACCAGCCGGCGCTGGTTGAGGGGCTTGAGATCCCCGCCCAGGACCAGCTGGCCCTCCCGCTCCTCCCATTCCTGGGCCAGGCGCAGCAGGGGGCCGTAGAGGGGCGGCTGGATGGTGCGCACCCGGTACGGGTCGCCGGCCTGCACCAGACCTAGCTGCCGGCTGTGGGAACTCAGGTCCAGGCCCAGGTAATAGGCCGGCTTCAGGGCGCAGAGCCGGGTTTCCAGTTCGCCCTCGGGAGCCGTCCCCTTTTCCAGCTGCCGGCTGCGGGCGGCCCAGGCGCGCATCCCGGCCAGGGCCTCGAAGTGGCCGGCCGTGGCCACCAGCAACACGCTGCGCCGGGGCGGGTGAGCGGCCAGGGGCCCGGCCACTTCGAGCCAGGCGGCGACCCCGCAGGCCTGCTCGGCCCCCGGGGCCAGGGCCGGCACCGGGGAGATGGCGTCGTAGTACGCCCCGATCAGCACCCCCTCCTTCCCCAGTTCCGGATCACTGCCGGGGATGATCCCCACGATGGTCTGGGCCTTTGCCCGCTGCCAGTCCATGCGTCCCCACAGCCTGCCCTTCACGGCTCCCGCTGCCAGCCGCTCCCGCAAGCGCTGGCTGGCAGCCTCGGGGGCGTAGAAGCGAGGCAGATCCGCGGGGGTGGAGAGGAATTTGGCCTCCCCTTCCCGGCGGTGGGCGCGCTCAGCCCTCGGCGGGGCGAGGAAGATCGCGGCCATTGCCCCCAGGTCGAAGACCTCCACCCAGTTCAGAGCGCAGTCGTACTCCAGCACCGCGATACCGCCCTCCAAGGCCAGGTGATCCAGTTCTCCGGGTCCGGCCCGGCCTGCATAGACCAGCGCCCCGGACACCCCCTCGGGGGGGAGTGTGGAGGTGCGGGCCAGATTGGGCCACAGGCAGTGGAGAGCCAGCGGTGCCCCCCCCTCCAATTCCAGCCCGGCCCCCTGGTCCACCGGCACCGGCACCCCAAAGGGGACGCGGTACACCTGAGCCACTCCCTGGGCCCGCAGCTGGGCCTCCAGGTAATCAGCGGCTGCCCCAGCCCCCGGATACCCCGTGACCCGCGAGCCCAGCCCCGCTAGATGGGCGATGTGCTCCTGCAGCTTCTCCTCCAGGGGCTGGGCCCCCGCCGGACCAGCCGGACAGAGGGCCAGCACCACGGCGATCCACCCATGGGCCAATGCTTGACATAAACGCCTGATATGCTTCATTTTATACGGCGCGGCAGCGCCCTCACCGGGAGAGTCCGGCATGAGCTGGTTCGAGAAGATGAAATCCGGGTTCAAGACCCGGAGCAAGCGGGAGATTCCAGCCGGGATCTGGTCCAAGTGCCCCAAGTGCGGCTTTTCGACCTACCAGCAAGCCCTGGAGCGCAACTGCTGGATCTGCTCGGAGTGCAACTTCCACTACCCCATCGGCCATCAGTACTACCTGGAACTGCTCACCGACGCCGGCACCTTTGCCGAACTGGACGACGCGCTCAGCGCGGCCGATCCCCTGCGTTTCAAGGATACCAAGCGCTATACCGACCGCATCCGGGACGGCAAGAAGGCCACCGGGCTTAACGAGGCGATATGCACCGGCCTCGGCCGGCTGGGCGGGCATCCGGTGGCCCTGGGGGTGATGGATACGCGTTTCGTCATCGGCAGCCTGGGAGGGGCCACCGGCGAGAAGATCAGCCGCCTCATCGACCGGGCCATTGCCGACCGGCGCGCCCTGATCATCGTCAGCCAGGGTGCGGGGGCGCGGATGATGGAGAGCGCCTACTCCCTCATGCAGATGGCCAAGATCAGCGCCAAACTGCACCAGCTCTCTCTCGCCAAGCTGCCCTACATCGCCATCCTCACCGATCCCACCTACGGCGGGATCACGGCCAGTTTTGCCATGCTGGGGGACGTGATCCTGGCCGAGCCAGGGGCGCGCATCGGTTTTGCCGGCCAGGAAGTGATCAAGCAGTTCCTCAAGGTCGAGTCCCTGCCCGAGGGCTTTCAGCGCTCCGAGACCGTGCTCCGGCACGGTTTTATCGACCAAATCGTGCGCCGCGACGAGTTGCCCGCCACGGTGAGCCGGTTGATCGCCCTGCTGAGCGCGGGGGAAGCGGCAGCCTAGTCTAGAAGAGGTTCCGGTACTTCACCGCCACGTAGGTCTGCTCGGCCGAGAAGCCGATGTCCAGCCGGATCACGAAGTCCGCGTTCCAGTAGACCCGCCCCCCCACTCCCGCCGTCCAGTGCAATCCGTCCGGACTGACCGAGGTCAGCCGGTGCCAGACCCGGCCGGTGTCCGCAAAGAGAATCCCCTTCCATTCCAGGTTCTGCCCGAACCACCGGGTGGTGCGCAGCAGATAGCGCGCCTCGGTGTTGGTGAAGAAACGCACGTCGTCGGTGAAGCGCTGGGTGTCGAAGCCGCGCAGCACGTCCCCCCCGCCCAGGCCCTTGAGGCGCCGGCTGCCGCCGATCTCGCCGTAGGCGTAGAGGGGGATGGAGCCGGCGAGCATCTCGAAGACGGTGCGGTGTCCCAGGCTCAGACGCGGGGATACCAGCCAGTAGCGCGCGTCGGTAAAGGTGAAGCGCCGGAAGTCGATTTCCTCGAGGAAGAGGGCCAACAGGGAGTTGCGCGAACTCTCGTAGGACCACTCGTGGTACACCCCCACCAAGGGTATGACTTCGTCGTCGCGGGTGTCCCACTGGACGGTGGCGCTGATGAAACCGGTGCTGCCGCCCACCACCCTGTCCGGGGCGCCGGCGTCCACGTAGAAGGACCGCTCCCCGAGCGGGCGGACGTCGGTGCGCTCCATGCCCAGGCCCACGGACATGGAGAGGGGCCCGTAGAGCTGGCGCAGCAGGCTGAAGATGAAGCGGGGTTCTTCGAGGATATAATAATAATAGTCCTCGTCCTTGACCTTCTGGCCCCCCGGATCGATGAAATGGTTGGAGGAGTTGTTGCCCCGGCCGTAGTAGCGCGTTCTCAGATTTCGCTCCATGCTGCCCACCAGCAGCACCCCGAAATGGGTGCCCGAGATCTGCGGCACCTTGAGCCGGAGAAAATAACTGATCTTCCCCTCGGTGGAGCGCACCGCGTGCAGGATGAACTTGTAGCGGTAGGGCCGCCGCTGCAGGTCGGCCCACTGGATGCGGGCCCCGTAGTTCCATCCGGTGTGCGGGCTGTAGTAGACCGCCGGCAGGCCGGTGACGCCGTAGGGCACTCCGGCGACGTTGAACTGCTTGCGCTTGGCCAGCCAGAGCACCTTGTCGGCGGTGGTCCACTCTTCGCCCTGCTGGAGACTGTCTTGCCCGGCGGTCGAGGCCCAGCCGGGGACCGCTGCCCAGCCCATGGCCAGCAGCCCGCCCAGCAAGGCCAGCCGGCGCAACCGCTCGCCTCCCGCAGCAGATGGTCGCGCGGCCACGGGCATCAAGGCCGCTCAAAGCGCCGGCGATCCGCGCTCTCCACCGGCGCATCCAGGGCCAGACGGATGGGGGTGAGGGCCACCTCGCCCCGGTTTAGCGCGGCGATATCCCCCTGTCCCTCTGGGTCCTCCACCTGCAAACCGGACAGGTGGTAGGCAAAGCGGTTGACCTCCTGGCCGGGGGCGAAAAAGGACCCGTAGCAGGTGGGGGTGAGGGCGGCGAAACGGCGGGGAGTGTGCGGCGAGACTTGGGCGGGCATGTTGACGTTGAGCAGCGCGGCGCCCTCAGGCAGGCCGGCGCGCCACACCTCGGCCGCGATCTCGCCGGCCACCTGCGCGGCGTTCTCCCACAGGGCGGGAACCCCGGCCTCGCGGTGCTGGCGCCAGCGCGCGTAGTCCTCCGCCTTCAGCTCCACCGAAAAGGCCAGGGCCGCCCGCCCGGCCAGGGCCCCTTCGATGGCCGCCCCCACCGTGCCCGAACTGAGAAAGTAAGCCAGCCCGGTATTGGTCCCGATATTGACCCCGGAGACCACCAGGGTCGGCCGCGACGGAAACAAGGTGTGCATTCCCAGATTTGCGCAATCGGCCGGGTACCCTTCCAGCACCCAGACCCCGAACTCCTCGCGCTGGAGCTGCCGGGCTTCGAGCTGGCCAAAGCGGGACAGGACCTTGGAGGCCCAGCTGCGCTCGCTGGCCGGCACCACCGCGCGCACCGGGGCGATGAGCGACAGGCGGCGCAGGAGCGGGACCAGGGCGGGGGAATCCACCCCGTCGTCATTGGTCACCAGGATCCAGGGTTCTTCGGCCTCGGGTGCCACCTCTTCCTCGCCGGCAATGGATAGGTGCGGATCAGTTTGGCTGATATATTATGCTGATATATTATCAAATATTCCCTTGTCCACCAACAACCAGGCGAGCTATTTTGGAGCTACTACCCTTCACCGCGCCCTGTTTTCCATGAATCAGACCCTGCTCCTCCAGGAACTCGAAACCCTGGCCGCCCAGTTGGGGGTGGAGGTGCGCTACGAGGAGCTGGAGAGCAGCGGCGGCCTGTGCCGCTACGGGGGCAAACTCTGCCTGATCGCCAGCCGTCACCTGCCGCTGGCCGGGCGTATCCGCCTGCTCAGCCGCGAGCTGGGCCGCCTGCCCCTGGAGGGCGTTTTCCTGCGTCCCTCGGTGCGCGAGCTGCTGGAAAACCGGTCAGAGGGCCAGAGAGAATTATAGAATTATCTCCCTCAGCACATTATATTTAAAGTTGCCACTGTCCGCGCTGCGCTCCCCCGGCATCCCTTGCCTACTGACCATCGAAGAGGACCCTCATGTCCTTTCTCTATCTAGCTTTCTACGGCGCCCTGACCTTGCTGACGGCCCTGCCGGCTCGCGCTCTCAATTTCTATGTGAACAATTCTCCCGCGGTGGGCGATGACCGCCGCAGCGTGCAGAGCGCCCAGAATTCGGCCACTCCCTTCCGCACCATCACCCACGCCCTGCGCATCGCCCAGCTGATCAGCGAGGGCCGCCCCCACGTCATTCACATCCCCACGGGGACCTACGCGCCCAGCACCGGCGAGACCTTCCCCCTGGTCATCTCCCAGACCCGGATCTACCTGTCCACCAGCGGGGTGGTCACCTTCGACGCCGAGGGCAAATCCAACTTCTTCCGCATCACCGCCCCCACCAGCGATTTTGTCATCAAGGGGATCACCTTCCGCAACGGCCGGGCCGAACAGGGTGGAGCCATCTACTGCGAGACCTGCTCCCTGCGGGTGGTCAACAACATCTTCCTGGACAACCGCGCCACCCAGAGCGGCCAGGTCCTCTACTCCCGCAACGGCCGCCTCAAGTTCTTCAACAACCTGCTGCGCGACAACGGGGCTTCCGGCGACACCGGGGCCGTGCTGACCCTGCACAACACCTTTGCCGACACCACCCAGCGCGAATTCATCCGCAACAACACCTTCTACTGGAACCCCGCACCCAATATCCAGACCTCGGGCAACCGGACCGATATCAGCAACAACATCTTCTCCAATCCAGACAGCACCGAATCCCGCACCTTTGTCGCCCCGCCGGCCATCCTCGACGCCTCGCCCGACGCCTTTCCCCTGGTGCGCTACAACATGCTGTGGGAGACCCCCCTCTTCTACATCTCGGACCAGGCCGACAGCATCAAGCTGGCGCGCACCGTGCGCGACACTGTCACCCTGGCCGAGTCCGGAGTCCTGGTGCCCTCCTTCATGACCAACCACCCCGATACCGTGGCCAAGGCCGGCTCCACCTACCTCTTCGTCCCCACGCTGATGCGCGACCGGGCGCTCTATATCTTCAATCCGCTCATCCTGCCTGCGGGGATCTCGGCCACCGAGGTGCGGGAGCAGAAGCAGATCAACTGGGTCCCCACCCTGGCCGACACCGGCCGGCGCGAGCTGCGCATCGAGATCCAGGATCCGGTCGGAGCCATCGATTTTCTGCACTACCACGTCCGGGTCTATTCGCCCGAGACCTTCCCCGACACCACGGACAAAGGCCCCATCGTCACTGTGACCCTGGTCCCCGACACGGTGGGGGCGGTCAGCGGCCTCAACGCCCTGATCCCCTCCTTCTCCAGGGCGGCCAGCGCCGGCAACAACCGCTACCTCAACCCGAAGTTCATCAATGCTTCCATCAGCCGTTTTGAACTGGATCTCGGCTCGCCGGCCATCGACGCGGGCAACCCCATCGTCGCCCTGCGCGACAGTCCGGGCAATACCAACGACCTGGGGCATTTCGGCGGGCCTGGCCATGCCGGCGCGCCGGCGGCGGACACCACCTTCAAGGAGCTGAACATCACCAATGTGCCCGACAGCGTCGCCGTCGAGGGGCAGGTCTACACCTATGCGCCGACCCTGCCCAACAATCCCCGGATCGACATCATCGACCTGATCCCCGGGCTGAACCTCCCGCTCAGCATGAGCCGCGCCTTCGGCCAGATCTCTCCCATCCGCTGGACGCCCGTCAGCGGCGACACCGGCACCTATCTGGTGGGGGTGCTGATCTATACCAACGACGGGCAGGGGCGCCACTATTTCCCCCTGCGGGTCAAGCTGGCCAATGAGCCTCCCCTGGTGCGCAGCACTGCGCCCGCCCTGGCCTATGAGGACTCGCTCTTCACCTATGCCATCAGCGCCGAAGATCCCAACGGCGATGCCATTGCCTATTCGGTGACCAGCGGCCCTGCGGGCCTGAGCGTGGATACCGCCGGCACGGTGCGTTGGACGCCCACCCAGGCCCAGGTGGGCCAGGACACGGTGGAGATCAGCGTCGCCGATTCCAAGGGTGCCGCCACCGCCTATCGCTTTGTCCTCGAGGTGCGCAACACTGACGATCCGCCCCTCATCACCAGCCAGCCCGACACCCTGGCGGCCGAGGACGCGACCTACGTCTACGACCTGGCCGTGACCGATCCGGACCCGGGCGAGGTCCTCAGCTATCGCCTGATTCAGAGCCCCACCGGTATGGCGGTGGATTCCACCGGCACGGTGCGTTGGACGCCCACCCAGGTCCAGGTGGGCCGCCACACGGTCAAGGTGGAGGCAAAGGACCTGGCCGGAGTCACCGTTACCCAGAGCTATTTCCTGCGGGTCACCGCCACTGACGACGCGCCCCTCATCGCCAGCCAGCCGGACAGCAGCGCCCGCGAAGACCAGTTGTACCGGTACGCGGTGAGCGCCACCGACGAGGAAGGCGGGGCTCTCAGTTATGCGCTGAGCGACGCCCCCGCCGGCATGACCCTCAGCGCCGCCGGGGTGGTCGAATGGACCCCGACCCAGGCCGACGTGGGGAGGCATACCGCCACCTTGAGGGTGAGCGACCCGGGCGGCCATACCACCTCGCAGAACTTTGCGGTGGTGGTGGCCCCGGTCAACGACGCGCCGCAGATCACCGCCCACAGCCCGACCATGGGCGCCGGGCCGCTGGTGGTGCCCCCGCTCCTGCCGGTGCAGTTTTCCGTCACCGCCAGCGACGAGGAAGGGGATTCCCTCTCCTATGGCTGGCGGGTCAATGGCGCCGCCCAGCCCGATTCCTCAGGGCCGGGCCTGTCCCTGACCCCCAGCGCCGTGCAACTGGACACGGTGGAGGCTCTGGTCTGGGACGCGGCGGATACCACTGCCTTTTCCTGGACCGTGGACGGCCGCAGCATCCCGCGCCTCTCCCTGGACACCAGCGCCGTGGATTTCGGCCAGGTAGCCCTGGGCGACACGGGCCGGGTGGTGCGCATGGTGCGCAACCCGGGCAGCGGCCCCCTGCAGATCTCAGAGCTGCAGATCGGCGACCTGGAATTCGCCGCGCTCTTCGCCGCCAGCACCCTGGCCGCGGGCGATTCCACCCGTCTGGAACTGCGCTTCGTCCCCACCGGGCTGGAGGCCAAGCAGAGCACCATCCGCTTCTCCACCACCGACCCTAGCCAGCCTGCGGTGCAGCTGCAGGTGAGCGGCACCGGGACGGCGGTCCGGCGGCTGATTGGGGATTTCGACCACAACGAAGTGGTCGATTTCGACGACTTCTTCCTCTTCGCCGACCACTTCGGCAGCCAGGACCCCGTCTACGACCTGGACCAGGGCGGC
>JACPJE010000217.1 GCA_016187725.1 Candidatus Latescibacterota bacterium | reverse complement strand
GAGCTGGGTGCCATCTTCAAAATGGGTGAGGTAGCGGATCTGAGTGCCGTCGGCGCGCATCACCCCCAGGTTGTTGTGGGTGCCCCCGTTGTGCACAAAGGCGATCCACTGCCCGTCCGGCGAATAGGCCGGGTACAGGGCGCGCAGTCCGCGGCTGAGGCGCCTGAGCCGGGGCGAGGGCCGCTCGTAGTCGCTGACCAGACCGGGCAGGCTCCAGAACACCTTCCCGGCCAGGCCGCGCTCCTCGACGCTCAGATTGTACTCGTAGAGGTCGGCCTGGCGCGAGCCGTACTTGTCGGCCTCCTCGTGGCGCACCAGGACCAGCTTCTCCCCATCGGGCGACCAGCTGCAGGAGGAGGAGACGCCCCATTCGAGCACCTCCTCCTCGCCAGTGTCCAGGCGCCGCACCACCAGGGCGTGCGGCCCGAACTGCCGGTCGCGGGTGGACAGGTAGGCCAGGCGCTTGCCGTCCGGGGAAAAGGCGGGCCGCTGGTTGGAAAAACCCCGGTCGACCACCACCTCCCCCTCGCGCAGAGAACCCAGGCTCTGGATCTGCGCCTGGTACTGGGCCTTCATCTGCTGGTACCAATCCCGGTAGAGTTGGTCGGCGCTGAGGCCCAATACCTGATGGATGGCGATCCCCAGCTCCAGCGCCTTCCATCCGGAGGCGGCCCGGCAGATCGCCGCCAGCTTTTCGTCCCCATAAATCTGGGCGATGTAGCGCACCAGGCCGTACCCGTGGTCGTATACATATTCGTTGCCAAAACCGCACTTGCCGAAGACCCCCATCTGGTCGAAGGAGAGCAGCGAGTCGCTCAGCACGGCGCTGCGCAGGATCATGTCGCGGTGAGAATCCCAGCGGTCGTGGCGGGCGCCCAGGGCCTGGTACTGGGCCACCCCTTCGGCGAACCACATGGGGATGCTCACGGTGGTCACCGGGTACGAGGCCAGCACGTCCGGGTACCCCACCAGCACGTCGGGCCGGCTGCGCTCCCGCTGGTAGCCGAAGTACTGGAGGTACAGGGCCGGCATGCGCTGGGGGGCCTTGAAGGCGGCGCCCAGGGAGACGATGTGGGTGAATTCGTGGGTGATGACGTTGCGCAGCCAGTCGGTGGTGCCGCGCAGTTCGAAGTCGTGGTCCAGGGCCGTGGCCCAGATCTCGATGGTGTCGTGGTAGTAGTAAGCGGCCCCGTTGGCGTAGTCGTCGTAATCCTTGATCAGGATGCGCACCTTGCCACCGGGTTGGTACCCGTACAGCCCGGTGATCGGCCCGTACGCCTCCTCGGCGATGAGCGCCGCCCGCTGGGCCGCCTCCTCCAGTCCCTGGTGATAGAGCACGCGAAAATGCCCGGTCTCGATCACCTGCCAGTCCAGCTCGGGATGGTTCTGGGCCAGGGCCGCCAGCGGGAAAAGCAGCAGGCAGAGTGCCCTCACTTGCCCACCGCCATCTTCACCACCACCACCGCCTTCGTCCCGTCCTCAGCCTTGGCTTCGAGCCGGCACAGGTACAGGCCACTGGCATAACCGGCCACCGGCCAGCTCAACTCGTTTTCGGCCAGGCCGCCTTGGGCCTGCAGATGCCCCATTCGTTCCCCGAGGGGATCGAAGACCTCGAGTTCGACCCGGGCCGGCTGGTTGAGAAAGAAACGCAGATGGGCCTGGTCACCGCTGCCCACCGGATTGGGATAGCAGTAGACCCGCCCCTCGGGCAGTAGCGGCGCGCTGAGGTCGGGCCGAGGCAGTTGGCGAGTGGCGCTGTACGCATGGGTGCCCTCAGCGCCGGCCCCCTGCTGGGCCCAGCCGGCCTCTTGTCCCTTGTAGGGGGTGGCCCAGGTCCCCGGGTCCCACACATGGAGATACTCTCCTGCCAGGGCCGCCAACTCCAGTTCGCCGTCCCCGTCCAGGTCCAATCCCAGGGGCGGGGCAGACACCCCTTCGCCGGTGAGCAGGGGAAAGCCGGCCAGGGGCTGGGCATCCTCTCCCAAACCGTACACCCCGTTGCGCGTGCCGGCGAAGATCTCCTGCCTCCCGTCACCGTCCAGGTCGAGCAGGATGGGCGATAGTTGCAGGACCCCGGCCCGCTGCGCGCGGGGCAGGGTGGCCGGAAAATCGGCCTGCCTCGTCCTATCCGCGCGCAGCACCTGAAGCTGCTCAGTGCTGACCAGGACGATCTCCAGCAATCCGTCCCCGTCCACGTCCCCCAGCACCGGCCCTGCCCGCAGCGAATCCCCCAGTTCTGTCTGCCAGCCTCTCTCGCCGATCGCGGCTATTCTGCCCTGGGGCCAGGCTACCACCACTTCGGCTCTCCCATCCCCGTCCAAGTCGCCGGCCACCGCCGGCAGGGAGGCTTGCCCCAACCCCGGCAGCTCTTCATTTGTCAATGGCCCCGTGGGCGCTGTGTCTCCCCCGCCGGTAAGGACAATATTGGCCTGCGGAAAGACCAGGGCAGGGCCGTAGTCGTCCAGATCAGCGTAGATCATGCTCAGGCCATTGAGCCCCATTCCCAGCTGCATAACCGTATCGCCCGTGTTCGCGTTGAGCAGCACCGCATCCTCCACCCCGTCTGGCGCCAACTGGCGCAGCCCAGTCAAGGCCAGGATGGGCCGCCCAAAAAGGAGATCCGGTGCCCTGACGAACAGTCCATTGACCGGCTCCATCCCCACCACCTGTCTCTTCCACACCGGCGCACCAGCGCCCATCTTCCAGGCGCTCACCTCGTTCCCCTGGGCCGCGAAGATCTCAGCCTTCCCGTCCCCGTCCAGGTCCGCCGCAGCCAACAGCCTCGCCCCCGGAACGGCCCACACCACCCCGGACTCGGCCTTGGCCACCTGCACGCCCTCATCGCCCTGAATCAGCAACTCGGCCTTGCCGTCACCGTCCGCGTCGATCCCTTGCAGGCGCTGGCCCGCCCCCACCCTCAGGGGCCATCCCCGCGCCGTCTGGGCAAAGGAGATGCGCACCAGCACAGTGTCGGAGGGGGGCGAGAGCACCTCGATGTCGATGCCGCTCTCCAGGCCGGTATTGCTGCGGGCGGCAGCAGGCCCAAAGAGCGCATTGCCCCCTTGGTAGAAAGGGTCCTGCGCCGAGCCTTCGATCTGATCGATGCGCTCGAAGATGGGATTGCCGATATCGCGGTGCCCGTCGGCCTCGTGGAGAAAGATCCCCGGCTCCAGCGGATCGTCGTTGATTTTGCCGGCGGCCCTCTGCTCCCCGATCACCCGCTCGTCCACGTGCCAGATGAGGATGCCAGATCCGGGCACAAAGGCGTCGTATTCGTCCACCCCGGTCCAGACCCCCTCCTCGACCTGGTACTGGGAGGAGTCCAGCCACACGGCCGCGGTGTCCTGGTACGGGGCACTGACCCCTGCGGGCAGCCCGCGCCGGCCCCGTTGCTGGCGGTTCTCGATCAACAGATACTCCCCGCCGGCTAGGGGGATGCGCAGGGCCTTGGGCAAGCCGCTGTGCCGGTCAGTGGCCACCACCGCCACCGTGGTGTCCCGCCGCACCTCCAGGGGCGCGATCCAGCCCAGCTGCGCCTTGCTCCAGGCCTCGGGATGGGGCGGGGCAAAGCCGAAGACCGCCTTCAGCGAATCGCCCTGCAGCACGTAGCCCAGCCGGTTGGCGCCCACGTCCATCAGGCTCCACCCGCCCGTGGCCGGCAACCCGGCCGCGAAGTTCGACAAGCCGGGCAGGCCCAGCTGGTGCCCGAAGAACTTGGCCAAGAGGCCGATCAGCCCGGCCTGGCCGCGCCGGCTCACGGCCTCGGGCAGGATCCAGGCGTCGGGGATAAGGGTCTCCCCCCCGTCGGCGCGCAGGGGCTGGTCGAGGTAGAGTTTGAGATCCTCCGCCGACAGGTACACCGAGCGGATGTCGTTGAGTTCGCCGGTCTCGTGGCCCACCCCGGCGTGGAGGATGAGGAAGCTGTTGTACTCGGCAAAGCGCGGCCCCTGGGGATCGGCGTCGGCCAGGGCCACTGCCTCGCTCAGCAGTTGGGTCCAACGCCGGCCTATCTCCTCGCGGGTGCGGCCGCTGCCGTAGTAGAGGGCCGGCTGGGGCAGGGTGTAGGCGCGCTGGTCCTGGGCGGGAAAGACGGCATAGTCGATCTGCACCTGCCCTTCGGAGACCACCTGGTAATAGCGGGACAAGGCGCGCAATTGGCGCTCAAAATAGGCCCGGTCGTGGGGAGGGGTGTCGAAGGGAACCAGGTATTCGGGCAGGGCTTCGGCCCGGGTGCGCAGGTCAAAAGCGCCCTGGCCCGTGGTGGTGGCTTCGTCCGGCGTTTCGGGGGGAAAATCCACCCGCAATGCCAGGACGCGCCAGTCCTGGGCCGCCTGGGCGGCGTTCCAGGCCAGCAGCAAACCGGCGAGGAGAACTCTCAGACTGGACAAGATCGCGGTCGGAAACCGGACGCGGGGCGCACTCCTGGGCTAGAAAATCAGATTGAGGGAGAACCGGGTGTTGTCCTGCAGCGGATTGTCGTTGCCCCCGAAGATATAGGCCGCATCCACCTGGAACAGGTTGTATTTGAGCCCCAGGCCGGCAGTCATAAGATTCAGGTCGCCGTCGTGGTCGAGGGAATAGCCGCCGCGCAGGGCGATGAAGGCCTGATCCTGCTGCGCGGAAAGCCCGTACTTGTACTCGCCGCCCAGGTGCAGGTCCATCTCCTTGAACTCGTTGCCCAGGCTTTCGTCGGCCCAGGCCTTGACCAGGTTGCCGAGGAAGGAACTGTCGGCGATCAGGGGCTTGTACAGGTCGAGGGAGAGCAGCACGTCGTTGTACTCGGTGTCCAGCAGCTTGTACGCCATGCCCAGCACCAGGTGCTGGGGCAGGGGATCGGCCTGGCTGGCGTCGATGTAGGCGATCTTGGGGCCCAGGTTGCGCAGGGCCGCGCCGAAGTTGAACGCCGGACTCAGCTGCCACAGCAGGCCCAGGTCAACGGCAAAGCTGTTGCCCACGCCCTTGCCGCGCTCGATGCCGGCCCCGGTGGTGGCCAGGTTGCTGCGGATGAACTTGAGGCCGATGCCGGCCGACATGTTGTTGGCGATCTGGGCGCCGTACGCCGCGGACACCGCCATGTCGTAGCTGCTGAAATTGCCCTGGACATTGCCCCGCTCGTCAGTGCGGGTCTGCTCGCCCAGATTCAGCAAGGAGATATTGAGGCCGATATTGCCCCAGCCCTCCACCGGCTGAGAGTAAGCCAGGAAGTTGTAGGACATATCGTCGGCCAGTCCGGGCAGCCACTTCATGTGGGTCAGCCCCACCTGGTGCCTGGTCTGCCCGTACAGGGCCGCCGGGTTGAAATAGCTGGCGGTGGCGTCGTCGGCGATGGCCACGTAGGATTCGCCCATGCCGCTGGCCCTGGCTCCCGGCTCGATGAGCAGAAAGAGCACGGCGGCCCGGCTTTCGGGCGTGGCCGCAGCCTGCCCGGCAATGCCCAGACAGAAGGCGACTTGCAGGAGTGCGATGAGTTTCTTCATGGTGCGTATTCCTCCTTGGGAATGGCAGTGGAACTGGGTGCTCTACTTCTCTCCTCTAGCACTCCTGCAAGGGCAAGACTCCTGTTGGCTGTCTCACTTCATCACCTGGAGGACCCCCGACTGCTGGACCAGGCTGCCCTCCGGGCGGCTGACTTGGATCTGGTAGAGATAGCTGCCATTGGCCAGGGCTTGGGGCGTGGTCCACTCGACCTGGTTGTAGCCCAGGCGCGCAGGGCCCTCCAACTCGTCGATGAGCCGGCCGGCCAGCGAATAGACCCTGATGCGCACCTGGTTGGCCGCTTCGGCGAGGAAGTAGGTGAAGTGGCCGCTGTCCTGCATGGGGTTGGGGTGGAAGAGCACTTCGGAGAGGGTGAACTGCCCCCCTTCCTTTACTTCCACCTGGATTTCGGCATGGGCCGAATTGTTGAAGGTGT
>JACPJE010000194.1 GCA_016187725.1 Candidatus Latescibacterota bacterium | reverse complement strand
CTTCTGGACCTTGTCGATCTGCCCTTCCGCCTGCACCAAACGCCTCAACCCCCAGGTGTCCAGTTTTCTCAGCTGCTGACGGGCCTGTTCTTCAAAAGACCAGGTCTGGACCTCGGCCTTGGCAATACTGGGCAGGAGCAGGACCATGAGCCAAAGTAGACAGGACTTAGCCATACTCTTCCCTCCGGCAGAGCTTTGCTACCGTGGGTATAGCAACAAATATGCCGGCCTGGTCAAAGGCGCGAGGCCCCGTGGGACCGGGAAAAGCTGGCGCGGAAAGGCTGAAATGAGGGCAAAGAATTCCCCCCCCCTCAACTCTGGGGTTCGGGAGGTTTGGGAGGACGCTGCATCGACTGCAGCAGGCGGGTGCTGAACTCCTGAGCCGGATAGTACCCATCCAGGCGCAACAGATGGTTCAGGGCGATGGTCTCGGCGATGACGGTGATGTTCTTGCCCGGCACCAGGGGCACGGTAATCTCGGGCAGTTCCACTCCTAGAATGGTCCTGGTCCGGTCGTCCAGACCCAGGCGTTCGCACTCGAAATTCTCGTTCCAGTCTTCGAGGTTGACGATCACTTCCACCCTTTTTTGCTTTCTGGTTCCCCGGATGCCGAACATCCGTTTGACGTTGATGATGCCGATGCACCGTATCTCCATGTGATCTTGCAGGACCTGCGGGCTCTGCCCCACCAGGATGCCCTGGGCCTTCCGGCTGATGTTGACGGTATCGTCGGCCACCAGCCGATGGCCCCGTTCCACCAGATCCAGGCCCAGCTCGCTCTTGCCGATGGCGCTGCGGCCGGTGAAGAGCAGACCGATCCCGTTCACATCGACCAGGGTGGCGTGGACGACGACCTGCGGGGCAAAGACGTCGTCCAGATAGAAATAGAGTAGGTGGTTGAATTTTGGGGTATCGAAATCGGACTTGAGCAGGGGTATGGCGTACTGGTTTGCCAGGTCCTGGAGTTCGGGAAGCAAGCGCCCCATCCCAGTGATGACCACGCAGGGCATCTCGAACTGGTAGATGATCTCCAGGGCCTGGCGGATCTGGGGCTGGGGCAGATGGCGCAAGTACTCGATCTCGTGGTTGCCCAGGACCTGCACGCTGTCGAAATTGAACACCTCGACAAAGCCGGTCAAGGCCAGCGAGGGCCGGTTGGTATCGCTGGTGTTGATGGTGCGGTGCAGGCCTTCCTCGCCGGCCAGCAGATGCAGTCCCAGGTGCTGGCCGTAGGTCTTGAGCAGATTGCCGATGGACAATTCGGTCATGGTTTTCCTTCCAGACTGGCGGCAATGCGCAGGTAGCCTTCGTATCGCAGGGTGGAGATCCGGCCCTGCTCCACTGCCGCCCGGATGGCGCATCCCGGCTCGCTCTGGTGCAGGCAGTCCCTGAAGTGGCACTGCTCGGTCAGCGGGCCCATCTCTACAAAGTAAAGGGCCAGATCCGGCCGCGCCACTTCCCACAATTGCAGTTCCTTGATCCCCGGGGTATCGACCAGGTACCCGCCCTGAGGCAGGGGGTACAGCCGGGCGGCAGCAGTGGTGTGCCGGCCCCGGTCATGTCGCTTCATCAACTCCTGGGTCTGGAGGTGCAGGCCGGGAGCCAGGCAGTTGAGCAGAGAGGATTTGCCCACTCCCGACTGCCCCACCAGGGCAGAGACCTGGTTCCCGAGCAGACTGGCCAGGCTGTCGAGCCCTTCCCCGGTCAGCGCGCTGGTCTGGCAGACCGGGTAGCCCAGGTCGGCGTACACGGCTGCCAGGTGGCCGGCCTGCCCCCGGGCGACCAGGTCGACCTTGTTGATGCAGACCAAGGGGCGTATATCCCCGCAATGGGCCATGGCGATGGCCCGGTCGATGAAACCCGGCCGGGGCTCTGGGTGCCGGGCAGCCACTAGGACGACCAGCTGATCCAGATTGGCGGCCATCACCTGTTCACCGCCGCGCAAACCGCTGGCCTTCCGGGAAATCTTGGTGCGACGGGGATGGACCTGCTCCACCACGCCAGTGCCCGGAGCGGTGGCCCGGACTTCCACCCAGTCGCCGGCGGCCAGGGGTGCGGTGGCTGCTCTCATGGCGGCCTTGAGGCGACCCCGCAGTTCGCACTGCCATACCTGTCCCTCCGCATCCACCAGGGCGTGCAAGCCGGACAACTGGAGCACCCTGCCCTTCATGGAGCCGGCTATTCCCCCTTGGCCAGGCGCTGGGCCAGATAGTGGGGCCAGTCGCGTTGGAGGAGTTTTTCCTGGGTGCGCTGCACGGGGTATTCGACCCGCTTCAACTCCAGGTGGTTGCGTTCCAGGTCCCACAGCACGAAGGAGGCCCGCCAGTCCCCGTCGCGGGGCTGACCCACGCTCCCCGGATTGATCAGGTAGCGGTGCCTGCCGATGGCGACTTCACTGGAAGTCAGCCGCACCACCCGGCTGCCCTGCTGACAGTAGAATCCCGGATAGTGGGTGTGGCCGACAAAGTTGACCTTCCAGTCCGTCCGCTCCATGCACCAGGCCAGGTGGCGGTACAGGTAGAGGTGCTGCCACTCCTCGGGCTTGATGGGATTGGCATGGGTGAAGGAGGCTCCCTGTTCGACGTGGCGGAAGGCAAAACTGTGCAGGTACTCTAGTTCCTCGGTCCCCAGGAGGGGCCGGGAGCACCGGAGGGCATCCTTGGCCAGCCAATTGAAGCCGCGCACCGCGCGCAGATCGACCATGGCTTGGTCGTGATTGCCCAGGACACACACGGCCTTCGACTCCTGCAGGCGGCAGATACAGGCCACCGGATCTGGCCCGTAGCCGACCACGTCCCCCAAAACCAACAGCCGCTCGGCCCCGCCTTTCACCACGGAGATGAGCACGGCTTCGAGGGCTTCTAGATTGGCGTGGACGTCGGCGAGGACTGCCAGCTTCATCCCTTGCTCACCTTGGCAGGGCTCCTCTTACTTGAAGAAACTGCTGATGGAGGTCTCTTCGTGGATGGCCTTGATGGCATTGGCAAAGAGGGGGGCGACCGAACAGACGCCGATCTTGGGATGCTGTTTTTCCGCTGGCAGGGGGATGGTGTCGGTGATGACCAGGCGCTCCAGGTCTGATTCGGCGATGCGCTGGGCGCTTTGTCCGGGCAGGGTGCCGTGCACGCAACCGGCGAAGATGCGCCTGGCTCCCCGCGACCTGACCGCCTGGGCTCCTTCGATGATCGAGGCCCCGGTGATGATTTCATCGTCGAGGAAGATGGCGTCGCGTCCCTCCACTTCGCCGATCACCCCGTTGACCTGCACCCGGTCCTTGCCAGTGCGCCGCTTGTCCACCACCACCAGCGGCAGGCCCAGGCGCTTGGCATAGGCTTCAGTCACCTTGGCCCGGCTGATATCGGGAGAGACCGCCACGCTGTTTTTCAGGTCCAGGTCGGCGTAGGAGGCGCAGATGATGGGCACCCCGCTCAGTTGGTCGATGGGGATGCGGCAGAAACCCATGATCTGGGGACTGTGCAGGGTCATGGTCAGGATGCGGCTGGCACCGGCTTCGGTGAGCAGATCGGCCATCAGCCTGGCGGCCACTGAGATGCGCGGTTCGTCCTTGCTGTCGGCCAAGGCATAGGGGTAATAGGGCAGCACCGCGGTGATGCGCTTGGCCGAGGCGTACTTGAGGGCGTCCAGGGCGATGAGCAACTCCATCAGGTATTCGTTGACCGGCGGGCAGGAGGTCTGGAGGAAGAACACGTCGCAACCCCGCACGTTCTCGCAGATCTTGACCTTGATATTCTCGTTGCTGAAGCGCACAAACTCGATGGCTCCCAGTTCCAGCCCCAGTTCCCTGGCGATTCCCTGGGCCAAGAACGGATTGCTCTGTCCGGCAAAGAATTTCAGTTTGTCGCCCATCTGCGGTGGCCTGGCTCTCACAGCATGGCGAGTTCTTCGCGGGCCCGGACTGCGGCCGGCGAGTCGGAGAACTCCTTGGTGATCTGGGTCAGGATCCCTTTCTGGCTAGCCGTATCGCCCGCCAGACCATAGCAGCGAGCCGCCTCCAGCAGGGCCAGGCTGCCCTGGGTATTGCCGCCGCTGGCCGCGGCCGCATCCTGGAATTTGCTGGCCGCCTGCCGGTAGTCCCCCTGCGCTTCGGCGCAGGAGGCCAGCCCGTTGCGAGCGGCAAAGGCCAGCACGTCCACGTCGCCGTAATCGGACAAGTAGCGCTCGTAGAACTTCTGGGCTTCCCCGTACCGGCCCTGGGCGAAATAGCGGTTGGCCAAAAACAGCACCCCCTGCGCCGCCGAGGGGGTGCCGGCGTACTCCTTTAGCAACTGCTCGGCCAGGCGGATGCTCTCGTCGGCCTGGTTGTTGTCGTCGGCGATCATCGCCTCGCCCAGGAGCGCGGCGGCCTCGAGGCGGGCATCGGCCTGGGATTTGTTGAAGTACGCGAGGCCGGCGATCAGCACCACCACCCCCACGGCCCCGGCGGTGAACACCTGGGACCTGGCGCGCACATATTCGGCGGTTTCCAGAATCCACTCGACAAAGCGGTCTTCTCTCAGCTCCTGCTTGCTGGGGTGATTGGTGGCCATCTCGGATCGACCTCGCTTATGGGGTTATTCGTATTGGATTGCGCTTTCGACGCGGCAGCTGCCCAGGCGCTGCCTTCCCTTGAGGGCCAGCAACTCCACCAGGAAACTGATCCCCTCCACCTGCCCTCCCAAGCCGGCGACCAACTGCTGGGCCGCAGCCATGGTGCCGCCGGTGGCCAGGACGTCGTCCACCAGGAGCACCCGTTGTCCTGGGCTGATGGCGTCGCGGTGGATCTCGACGGCGTCGCTGCCGTATTCCAGCTGGTACTCCTGCCGCACAGTGGCGGCGGGCAGCTTGCCGGGCTTGCGGATGAGCACCAGTCCGCAACCCCGCTGCAGGGCCATGGGTGCGGCCAGAATAAACCCTCGGGACTCAATGCCGACGATCAGGTCCAGATCCGCCCCGGCAAAGGGCGCCAGCATGACCCCCACCCCTTTTCTGAGGCCATCGGCATCCTTCAGCAAGGTGGTGATATCGCGAAAGAGGATACCCGGACTGGGAAAATCAGGCACGGTGCGGATCAGCTTTTTGAGGTACTCGGCGGTCGTCGACACAGGCTTTCTATGGCTGGATACTGAATCCGGTATAGGATGCTGGCTGCACCTGCCAGTTCACCTGACACTGATCCACCTCACTGGCAGGTGGTCCCACCTTCAGATCCTGGAGGAAGGCCTCGAGCACCCCCCGCTCCCCCACTGCAAACACCTCCACCCCGCCCTCGGGAAGGTTGCGCACATACCCTTTCAGGCCGTAGTGGATGGCCTGGCGCTGAACGAAGAAGCGAAAACCCACACCCTGGACCCGGCCGGTGATCAGGGCTTTCATCGCCGCACAGGAACTCATGCTTTTGCTTGCCAGAGATAAACTTGCTCGGGGTTCTATAAACTACGACCGCGGTGATGGGACTGTCAATTTATGTTTACGTATTATATTTTATGTGGTAATAAGGCACCTCACTCCACCAACCTGCTGACCGATTCCCCGTGGTGGATGGCCTTGACCGCATCCCCGATGAGCCTGGCCACGGAGATCACTTCGAGCTTCCTGGTCGGTTGGCCTTTGGGCAAGGGGATGGTGTTGGTGGTGACAAAGGTCTCGATGGCGGAGGAATTGATGCGCTCCAGGGCCTTGCCTGAGAAAACCCCATGGGTGCAGCCGGCCATGATGCGTCGGGCCCCTTTCTGCTTGAGCAGGCGTATGGCTTCCATCATGGAACCGCCGGTGAGCACCTCGTCGTCGAAGAGCAGGGCATCCTTCCCCTCTATGTCGCCGATCACATTGAGAATCACCGCCTTCTCGTCGTCTCCCCGCCGGCGCTTGTCCATGATGGCCAGGGGCAGCTCCAGCTTGTGGGCGTAGAAGCTGGCCTCGTCAGCGCTGCCCACGTCGGGGGAGACGACCACGGCCTCGCGCAGATCCTTGGTCTGCAACAGGTGGCGGCAGATCAGGTCCGTGGCCCACAGCTGGTCCACCGGGATGCGCGAAAAGGCCACGATCTGCGGTGAATGCAGGGTCAGGGTCAGGATGCGGTTGGCCCCGGCCGTGCCCAGCAGATCGGCCACCAGGCGGGCGCTGATGGAGATGCGCGGTTCGTCCTTCTTGTCCGAGCGCACATAGGGGTAATAGGGCAAGACCGCGGTGATGCGCCGGGCCGAGGCGTACTTGAGGGCGTCGATGATCAGCAGCAGCTCGATGAAGTGGTCGTTGACCGGCGAAGCTGAACTCTGGATCACGAAGACATCGTCCTCGCGGACGTTCTCCATGATCTTGACCTTGATGTTGTCGTTGGCCGCCCGCTCGATGTGCAACCTCCCCGCCGGCATGTCCAGGTAGTCGCAGATCTCCTGGGCGAGCTCGGGGTTGCTGCTGCCGGCCATGATCTTCAGGTAGTTTTTCATCTGGCCCTCTTGTCCTTGGTCTCAAGGCAGGACGCGCGCCACTTCCTTGGCGAAATAGGTCAGGATCAGATCGGCCCCCGCCCGCTTGATGGCCAGCAGAATCTCGTCGCGGATGCGCACCTCGTCGATCCACCCCAACTGCGCCGCCGCCTTGACCATGGAGTACTCCCCGCTCACGTTGTAGGCGGCGATGGGCGCTGGGAACCGCTCCCTGGCAGCCCGGATGATGTCCAGATAGGCCAGGGCCGGCTTGACCATGATCAGGTCGGCCCCTTCGCGCAGGTCCAACTCGATCTCGCGCAGGGCCTCGCGGGCGTTGGCCGGGTCCATCTGGTACCCTCGCCGGTCGCCGAATTGGGGGGTAGACTCGGCGGCCTGGCGGAAGGGCCCGTAGAACCCGGAGGCGAATTTGGCGGCATAGGCCATGATGGGAATATGGGTCAAGCCCTGGGTGTCCAGCACCAGGCGGATGTGCCCCACCCGGCCGTCCATCATGTCCGAAGGGGCGATGATATCCGCCCCGGCCTGGGCGTAGACCAGCGCCTCCCTGCCCAGCAACTCCACGGTGGGGTCGTTGGCCACCTCCTCCCCGTGCAGCACCCCGCAATGTCCGTGGTCGGTGTACTCGCACAGGCACACGTCGGCGATGAGCAGCAACTCGAGCCGGGCTTCCTTCAGCGCCCGCAGGGCCTGGGGGATGATGCCCTGGGGATCGTATCCGCTGCTGCCCACCGCGTCCTTGCGCGGGGGGATGCCGAAGAGGATGATGGCCGGAATCCCCAGGTCGGCCACCTGGCGGCTCTCCTCCACCAGCTGGTCGATGGAGAGTTGATAGTTGCCCGGCATGGAGGGGATCTCCCGCCGCACCCCGGTTCCGGGGCAGACGAAGAGGGGCAGGATCAGATCCTCGCGCCGCAGTTGGGTCTCGCGCACCATCCGGCGCAGCAGCGGCCCTGAACGCAGCCGGCGGGGCCGGGGTGCCCCCACCTCCAGGACGGATTCCTTATCCATGCGTCTCATCTCTTTTCTTTGGTTTGGGTTTGAAGAGGCCCGGCGGGTAGCTGTTGAAGTCGCTGCAGTGCCGTTCCAGACCCAGGCGTGGCACCTTGAATTCCCAGCTCCAGAATTGCCGGTCCAGGCGCACCTTCAGGGAAACTTGGTCTCCCGGCTCTACCTGGACCGCCTCCCCGATGGGGAAAAAGACATTGGACCAACTGGAACCGAGAATGGGCGGGGCTGTGGAGAGGAAGACCGCTCCCTGCGCGCAGGCCTCGAACCAGCCCACCCAGCCTGTCAGAGCGCCGGCCTGCTGGATCAACACCTCCACCTCGCCTTCAGGGACCGGTGGTCCATCCTCATACAGGCTGCAGCGCAACATGCAACTGCCCGGACCCAACAGGCTGTGGGCGTCTGCCCACAGGTTTCTGGACACCTGGCTGGACAAGGCGCGCAGGGGGCTGAAATCCAGGCCAGTGGCCTGCTGCAGGGGAGCCACCCAGTCCAGGTACTGCCCGCCTTCGGCCGTGGGGGCCAGGTACAGCCCCAGCCCATCGGGCAGCAGACGCCCCCCTTCCTTGAGAAAGCGCCGACGCGCATCGGCAAACACCGGCCAGATCCCCTCATCCAGGCCAAAGTCACCGATCAGTTCGGCCACCACCAGATCCACCCGTTCGGGGAGTTCCACTTTGGTCGAGTAGCCGGGGATGAACTCGATGCATTTCTCCAGGCCATTGTGCCGGGCCAGTTGCCAGGCCACTTCCAGGATCTGGCCCCTTTCCACTGCGTAGACCCTGTCGGCTCCCCCCCTGCAGGCCAGCATGGCCAGCAGGCCGCTGCCGGTGCCGATGTCCAGCACCACGTCGCCGGGGCGCATTGCCTCGCGGAGGGCGGCTCCCATGGCCTGCACCCTGGGTAGATCCGCCAGCATCTCCCGATGCCAATCGACTTCTGAACTGGCCACGCACCGCCTTGACAGGTGTCAGGGGCTGCACTAACTTGCCGATTCCCAGCCCCAGTGGGAGGAAGAACTGATGCCGCGCGTCAATATCATGCTGCCGGAGGAGATCCTGGAACAGATGGACCAGGTCGCCGAGGAGGAGGGCCTGAACCGCAGCCAGCTGATCCGCCAGTCCTTTTTGGTCTACCTGGAACGCCGGGAGGAAAACGACCAGCGCCAGCAGCGTCAGGCCGATATCCAGAAGGCCATGGAATTGCAGGATAGGCTGCGCCAGAACCTGCCTCCCTGGGATGCGCTCAAGATCCTGCGCGAAGAGCGCAAAAAACCATGATCCGCTACGCCCTCGACACCTCGGTCCTCCTCCATTGGTTTTCCCAGACCAACGAGCAGGACACGGAAAGGGCCTTGCGGCTGCGCCAGGAGCACCTCGACCAGTCCGTCGAGCTGGTGGTGCTGGACCAGGTCATCTACGAACTCATCCACGTCCTCAAGGAGAGCCGGCACTTCGACTGCGAGTTGCTCGAAACCGCCCTGGCCAGCCTCGAGTACATGCACATCACTGTCGTTCCCTACAGCTATGATCTCCTGAACAAGGCGGCCAAGATCGCCTTCGAGCACGATATCAGCACCTTTGCGTCCGGAGCCGTGGCCCTCAGCGCCCAGTTGCGCTGCCAGATGGTGACCGCCGACGAGTTGGTCTACCGCAAGATCTCCAGCCTGCCCTGGACCATCCTGCTGGCCAATCTGAGTCTCTGATCAGATCCGGGCCAGGGCCTGCTCCAGGTCCTCCAGCAACGCCTCCGCATCTTCGATCCCCACCGAGTAGCGCACCAGTTCGTCCTTGATCCCGATGGCCTGCCGCTCTTCTGCGGAAAGATCGTAATAGGAGAGGGTGGCCGGATGGGAGACCAGGCTCTCCACCCCCCCCAGACTGGGCGCCAGGTAGGGCAGGCGCAGGGCGTGGATGAAGTTGCGGGTGCGCGCCAAATCGCCGGCGATATCGAAGCTGACCACCCCGCCAAAACCCCGCATCTGCCGGCTGGCGACCTGGTAGTCTGGATGGCTGGGCAGCCCGGGGTAATAGACCCGCCGGATCTTGGGGTGTTGTTCGAGGTACTGGGCCATGCGCAGGGCCGTATGATTCTGCCTTTCCATGCGCAGGGCCAGGGTCTTCAGGCCGCGGATCAACAGATAGGCGGACTGCGGGTCCACCATGGTGCCCACCACATTGCGGAAATCCTTGATGGCGGCGACCATGGGAGCCCCCCCGCACACCGAGCCGGCCATCAGGTCATTGTGGCCCCCCAGGTATTTGGTGGCGCTGTGGATGACCAGGTCCACCCCGAATTCCAGGGGCCGCTGGTTGACCGGCGTGGCAAAGGTGCTGTCGATGAGCACCTTGAGCCGGCGCTCCCGGGCAAAGGGCACCAGGCGCTCCAGATCGATCACATGGAGGTGCGGATTGGTGGGCGACTCGGCAAAGAGGATGCGGGTGGCGGGGCGCACCGCCGCCGCCAGCGCCGCCCAGTCCCCTGGCGGTACCGCCGTGCTTTCCACCCCGAACTTCTGGATGATTTTGCAGAACTGCACGGTGCGGCGGTAGCAGTCCTCCATGAAGACCACGTGCTGTCCTTGCCGCAACATCGCCAAGAGCACCGAGGTCACCGCGGCCATGCCCGTGGGAAAGAGCAGGGCTTCCTCCCCCCCTTCGAGGGCGGCCAGTTTGCACTCGGCGGCCCGGACCGTGGGGTTGCCGTACCGGCCGTATTCAAAATGCTTGACCTTGCCCGCCTTGAAGTCGGTGAACTCGTCCAGATTGTCGAAGACGAAGGTGGCGGTCTGGGCGATGGGGTTGGTCAGGGAGCGGGCGAACTTGCCCCTTTCCTCCCCGCTGTGCACGGACCTGGTGGACTCTCCCCGGAAGGACTGCTGCTCCTGGCTCATAGATCTGCCTTCACCTGGGGAGCCCGGCCTGATCGCCGGCTCGCTGAGCCTCCAGTGCCTTCAACACCGCGGCGCGGACCTTTTCGTACTCTGGCTCGACCTCGATGAAGCGGTTGCTGTGCTGGGGCTCCACCTCGAACTCCTCCAGGCGGTGCTCGTGGTAGCGGATCTTGAAATCCGGGAACTTCAGGCCGTGCGCGGTGGAGATCACCAGCACCTTGCTGTCCGGGGCGATCACCCGGCGCGCCACCAGCTTGAAGAGCACCGCCAGAGCCACCCCGGTGTGGGGACAGGTGAACAGCCCGGTCCGATCGGCGCGGGCCGATGCATTGGCCAGTTCGTCTTCACTGGCCTGCTCCACCACCCCGTCGAAACGCCTCAAAGCGCGGATGGCCCGCTCCCAGCTGACTGGATTGCCGATCTGGATGGCGCTGGCCAGGGTGGTCCTGGCCTTCTGGGGCTCGAAGCCGGCAAATCCTTTCAGATAACTCTGGTACAGGGGATTGGCATTGGCCGCCTGGGCCACGGCGATGCGCGGCAGGCGGTCGATGATCCCCATCTCCTTCATCTCCAGGAAGCCTTTGCCCAGGGCGCTGACATTGCCCAGATTGCCCCCGGGAATGAGCACCCAGTCAGGCACCGTCCAGTCGTCCTGCTGCACCAATTCGATGGCGACGGTTTTCTGGCCTTCGATGCGCAGGGAGTTGCGCGAATTGGCCAGGTAGATGTTCTCGCGCTGGCTCATCTCGATGGCCACCCGCATGCAGCCGTCGAAATCCGTGGGCAGGGTCAGGGTGAGGGCGCCATTGGCGATGGGCTGGATCAACTGCGAGGTGGAGACCTTATCCTTGGGCAGAAAGACGATGGCCGGAATCCCGGCTGCGGCGCAATAAGCCGCCAGGGCCGCCGAGGTGTCCCCGGTGGAGGCGCAGGCCACGGCCGGGATCTCCTGACCGTCGGCGATCATCTGCTTGACCATGGAGACCAGCACGGTCATGCCCAGGTCCTTGAAGGAGCCGGTATGGCTGTTGCCGCATTGTTTGATCCACAGATCCTCGATGCCGATCTCCCGGCCCAGGCGCTCGGCCCAGAACAGATTGCTGCCTCCCTCGTACATGGAGACGACGTTCTCGTCATCCACCACCGGGCAGACCAACTCCTTCTTGCCCCAGACCGAACTGCCATAGGGAAAGTCGGTGCGCATATAGCGCTGGTCGAAGAGCTTCCTCCACTCATGGGCCGGCTTGCGGCTGAGCGCCTCCATGTCGTGGCGCACTTCCAGGAGACCGCCGCACTTCCGGCATTCGTAGATGATCTGGTTCAGAGGATATCGCTCATCCTCACAATGCAGGCATTGGAACCAGGCGCGGTAGGACATGGCTATACCGGAATCGGAGGAGACATCAGGGGAACGGGGATGGGCTTTAAATCTACCTCAGCACAGGTGCGGAGGCAAGGAGGAGACAAAAAACGGAGCCGGGATGACCCGGCTCCGCAAGCCTGTTTCCGGGGTGCTGGAATTCAGCCGAAGAGGGCGTCGATCTCGTCCTGGGAGATGCTGTCCTCCGCCTGCTTGGCGTTTTTTGCCGGGGCGGCTTTGGCTGGGGCCTTGGAAGCCGGGGCTGTTTTGGGGGCGGGAGCGGCCTTGGCCGGCGCCTTGGGGGGGGCTGCGGCTTTGGGAGGCGGGGCTGCAGCTTTGGCGGGAACGGCCTTGGGGGCGGAAGCGGCTTTGGTCGGCGCGGTCTTGGGCTGGGGTGGGACTTTGGTGGGAGCAGCCTTGGGCTGGGGTGCAGCGGGCTCTTCTTCCTCCCCGTTCAGCAGGGCGGTCAACTCATCGTCTGAAACCTCCTCACCCGCCTGGTCCTCCTCTCCGAGCAAATCGTCCAGCTCGAGATCGGATTCCTCGCCCTTTTCCTCTTCAAACTCCAGATCGCCCAGGTCCAGTTCGGCTTCCTGGTCTGCGTCCTCTACTGCCTCCTCTTCGCCCTTTTCCTCTTCAAACTCCAGATCGCCCAGGTCCAGTTCGGCTTCCTTCTCCTCGCTTTCCTCAGCCATGGATCCCAGCAGGTCAGACAGCTCCTCCTCCCCTGCTTCCTCGCCCTGGGGCGCTTCTTCCTCGACTTGTTCCACCGCCTCCTCAGCCGGCTGCGCCTCGGCATCTTCGCTCAGCAGTTCGTCCAGATCCCCCAGGTCAGTCTCTTCACCCGACTCGTCCAGCAGGGCATTGATCTCCTCCTGACTCGAGGCCGGCTGCGCCTCGTCACTATTGGTCTCAAACAGGGAATCGATACCCGCAGGAGTGCCATTGCTGGTATCGGTGAGCAGGGCTTCGACCTCGTCCTGGCTCACCCCTTCGAGGCCCATGCTCTCATCTGCCCCAGACTGGAATTGAGGCCCGGTGCGCAATTCCTCGGTCTCGAAGAGATCGCCCTCCATCTCGGCCTCTTGCGCGGGGCTGATCTCGACTGCGGATTCCATTTCGTCCAGGCCCGGCATCTCCATGCCCGCATCCGCCTCCCTGCCCAGCAGGGTGGCTCCGAGCTGGCCAAAAGCCATCTGCAAACGCTCGTACCGGTCCTGATCCAGCCTTCCATCGGCCAGCAAAGAGGCGCTGTAGTGGGTGAACTGGATGATGTGGTTCACATAGGGCACCGCATCTTCGTACACCATGAGGTACGCCCGCACCTTCTCGTCCTCGACCTCTTCTTTGATCTTTTCATACCACAGGTTTTTGAAGAGGATGGACAGGGCCCCAACGGCCTCCAATCGTTCCATGACTTGGCGCAGATCGTCTCTCTCCATAGCTCAGTCCCTGTGTGTGGGCCGGTAGATATCCATTTGCTTCCCCCCTGAAGCAAGAAGCATGCCTCGGACTTGAGGACTGGGGGGCCAAACATCAATGCCCGGTACCCCCCATGACCGCAAGATATTGTGGAGGGACTCGAATGTCCTCTGGCAGAGGCAGGGCATATTTTTCCGGTACTGGAACCTTTTGTCCTAGAATCTAATAAGCGGACAACCCAAACCCAAATCATTCAGCCGCCATAGCTGCCTGGATCCCAGCCCCTCCGCCCGGATGCAGCTGAGTATCAACCCTGTTTCTTCACCGGGTTTGCATGCGTCTCAATATTAACTGTGTCAATAAGATAAGTATAATTGTCTCAGGGGCAATATAGCTGCTGTTGTACAGCAGGGAATACAGCCATAGGGGTTGCCCGGCAGGTGCGAACTGGGCGAAGAAAACCACCCCGGAGACAAAATGCGCTGCCAGCCTCAACGCACTGGCCAGCAGAATACCCACCAGCAGACGTCCCCGCGAGAGTGTAGGGCGCTGCCCCCAAACCAGACCGGCGCTGCCCAAAGCCCCCAGGGCGATCGGATAATCGAGCAACAATTGCAGGGGATGCACAAAAACCGGGTGGATGAGAAAATCCACCACCCCATACCCCCCACCGGCCATCATTCCGGCCTTGGTGCCGTGGCGCATGGCGATGATCAGGATGGGCAAAGCGCGCAGGCTGATGGAGCCACCGTAAGGCAACCTCGGCAAAGGCAAGGATTTAGATATGAGATCGAGCACTGCGGCCAGCGCGATGGCCACCGCCAGTTCGGCGTACAGACGGACCTTCATCAGCTGCCCTGAGCCCGGGCGGGAACCGGCCTATTGTTCATGCGTTATAAGATTGCGGGCCATACCGGTCTTGGTTCGCATCCCTCCCTGAGGGCCAGAGACAGTTTCTCGGTCTCTGGCCCTTTTCAATTCAGCCGTTGGATAATCGCCACCCCCAAAGGCAGGGGCACAGGCTCGCTGGTCTGCCCTATCTCTAGCTGCAACACGGCTTTCTCGAAGGCCTCCATCAACTCCCCGGTGCCAAAGAAACCCGTATCCCCTCCGTCCTGGGCATTGGCCGCCTTGGAAAAGCGCGCTGCCAAGGTTGCAAAATCCTCGCCCTGCTTGAGTTTCTGCAACACCTCAGCGGCCTGTACCTGGGTCTCAACCAGGATGAAGCGGGCCCTCATCTTGCCGGCCATCAGGGCCTTGACCGCCTCTTTGTTGCGCTGGATGGCCTGCAAGATCCCGGAACCCCTGGCCAGTTGCTCTGCCTTTTCATAGGACGAGAGCGCCTCGGTATAGCGGTGCTGACGGGCTAGGAGAAAAGCGATGTTGTTGTGGGCTTCCAGGTCCTCTGGCTGGATCAGGGCTACCTGCTGAAAGTGGTCAATGGCCTGCTGCAGAGAGTCCAGCTCCGTGTAGTACAGCCCGAGGAAGCGGTGCGCTTCGGGATTGCGGGCGTCCAGCTTCAAGGCTTGGTCAAAGGCTATTCTCGCCTCTGAAAAGCGGCCGGCCTGCAGATGCACCGCGCCGATAAGGGTGGAAACGGCGGAGGATTTGGGGTCCAATCGGCGAGCCTGTTCGGCATAGAGCACGGCCGAGTCCGGTTGGTCTTTTGCCTGGAAGATCTTGGCGAGTTCAAAACAGACCTGGGGCTGGGCCGGATTTTCCCGGAGGGAGCGCCGCAAGGTGGCAGCCCCTTTCTCCAGATCCTCCGCCTGCAGGTAGAGCCCGGCCAGACGGTTGAGCACCCGGGCGCTTCCAGCCCCAGCGGCCAGCGCTTTCTCGTATTCGGCGATGGCCGCTCCCACCTGCCCTTTGGCTGCCAGTTCCTCAGCCTGCTGGGCGAGCTGGACCATATTGGCCTCCTCAGCGCAGACCCGGGTAATAGTCAAAAAAATGAACAGATATAAATATAACTGTCGCATAATATTAGCACTGCTACTTCAATTGGTCAATGACCTGCTGGGCTATCTGCCGGATCAGGGCTTCTTCGCTAGTTGTCCCCATTGTCTCAACTGAGTCCTCCCCCACCTTGCAGGAAGGCCTTCCAGTGATGCCGAAGCGCTGGCGCAACTCGATCAGTTCGCTTACCTGGGTGGGATCGAGGGTCTTGACCGTTCCCAACTGGTGGGCGACCAGGGCGATACGGGCAAAGTGCTCCACGGTCTCCAGCTTGAAGTGGGCGTCCATCGCATCCCTGCCCAGGGTCACCACCCCGTGATTGGCCATCAGCACAGCATCGTACTCCTTGAGCAGAGGCCGCATAGGCTCGAAGATCTCCGGCCCTCCCGGCGTGCCGTACGCCGCCAGGGGGATCCCTCCGAGGGAGACGATGACCTCGGGAAGGACGCACTGGGTCAGATCGATGCCCGCCACTGCAAAGCCGGTGGCCGTCGGGGGGTGAGCGTGGACCACGGAGTGGATATCGGAGCGCAGTTTGTAGATCTCCAGATGCATGCGGATCTCTGAGGAAATCTTCAGGTGGCCTGCCACCTGGCGGCCTTCGAGGTCGCAGATGCAGAGCATGTCCTCGGAGATGAATCCTTTGCTGACCCCGGTGGGGGTGCACAGGACGCGGTCTTCGCTGATGCGGACACTGATATTGCCGTCATTGGCAGCTACGAACCCCCGCTGGTAGATCCGCCGACCCACCTCGCAGATTTCGCGCCGGACCATGTGTATGGCATTCATATCTACGGCCTCATATCGAGAGAAAGGGCGGATGGACCTTTGCGGAATATCCCCCTGCCCAAACGCCGGTACAGCTGCCCACCGAGCAGGAGCCAACCGGCCAGCCCGGGGATGAGCACATTGAGAATAAATTGGAGAAATGCAGCGTTAAATGCCACCGTCGGATCGAGTTGCAGAGGAGTGAATACCAGCACGGCCACTCCTTCCCGCACCCCTAGGTCCATGATGCTGAAAGGCAGCAGCACCTTGAGCCCAAAGAACAAGGGGATCCCCCAGAGCGCCCCGGTGGGCAAAGACCCCCAACTGGCGAGCAGGATATAGAACTGGACAAAGAAGATCAGGTTGAAGAGCACCGACCACAGGCAGACCTGGAGCCACACCCGTCCTGGTGTCTGCCCGATCACTGCTGCAATCCGCCCCAGCCACTCCCACTGCCTGAGGCCCCGACTCAACCGAGCCCTTGCCAGGCCGGCCAATCCCGCAAAGAGGATCCCCAAGGCCAGAGCTGCCTGCGCTGCTGATGGATAGAGAAAGACCGAGCCCACCCATCCCAGGGTCACGCAGATGGCGGCGGAACAGAGCCGGTCCACCGCGCTCAATCCGACCCAGGTGGACTGCTTGCCGCCCAGCAGGATTCCCCGCCCCAGTTCCCCCAGCCGACCGGGAGATACGAGCCCGAGAGCAAAGCCGATCAGCAGCGAATTCAGCCCTTCAGCCCAGGTGGTCTGTGGCCTGAAAAAGGCCAGCAAGCGCTGCCATTTGATCCACTGCACCAGGATCCCCAGACTGCAAAGAGCCGCGGCGCTCCACAAATCGCTCCTGTCCAGCTGCTGGAGTTTATGCCAGATCCGCACTGGGTCCAGGTACCAGCTCAACCCCCCCAGCAAGAGACCGGCCACCCCTGCTTTGAGCAGCAGGAGTATCCAAGGGTTATGGCGCAGGATTTTCACCAGTGGGAGAGGGAATCAGGAAGAGCGGGATGCGAGAAGGGCACGAGAATTGTGAAAATAAGGTGGAGTTCAGACCCAAGTCAAGCAGTCTCAGCCAGGTGCGGCCCTCACCTTGACAATCTCCAGAGAGGGATCTTACCTTCTGCCGAATTTGGAACAGCTTGGAAGCACCTGCCCAATCTAGGCATACACCCCTTGAGGAGGGTTCCATGCGCGAGCAACGACTGGCTATGTTGGGTCTGTGGATCTTTGCTCTTGTGCTCCTTCCCTCCCTGTTGCAGGCCGAACCCCGCTTTGCCTTCAAAGATGGCTACAAGTGCGGCACGTGCCACGTGAACCACACTGGGGGCGGCAAGCGCAACGCCTTTGGCCTGCTCTACACCCAGACCGAGCTGCAGCCGCTGTGGTCAAAAGCGTCTGCAAAAGCCGAATCCTTCTCCGCGCAGGTCGGCTCGAGCATTTCCCTGGGCGCTGACTTCATGGCCGTGCACGAAACCTTCTTCTCCGTCGAGGAGGAGGGGCACCCGGCCGGCGAGGCGCGGACCACCTATGCTCAGGATGCTCAAAACAGCTTTGGGGTGCGCAGCGGTCAGCTCTACCTGGAAGCCTCTTTGGCCCCTGAAGTCCTGTCGCTGTACCTGGATGAAATCATCACCCCGGCCGGCGCCCAGAGCCGCGAGGCCTTTGTCCTCTGGCAGCAACTCCCCCTCGACGGCTACCTCAAGTTCGGCCGCCTGCTCCTGCCCTATGGCATCCGGGTCTGGGACGACGAGGCCCTTATCCGCCAGGTGACCGGCTTCAACTTCGACAACCAGGATCTGGGGGTGGAACTGGGGCTGGAACCCGGCAACACCTCTTTCAGCATGGCCATCAGCAATGGCACCCAGGGGGCCGGCGACGACAACCAGGGCAAGGAACTCTCCTCAGTGGGGTCGGTATACCTGGGCAATCTGGTCTTTGGCGGTTCGTTCTCCCTCAATGAGGCCCAGGGTATCAAGCGGATTGCCGCCGGTCCCTTTGCCAGCGCCCACCTCGGGCCTGCCACCTTGATGGTGGAGGCTGATTGGCTGCGCGACCAGGGGAGCGCCGAGCAGCAGCAACTCATTCTCTACGGCAGCGTGGATTACTGGCTGCGCCAGGGTATTGACCTGCAGCTGCGCTATGACTTCCTGGATCCCTACTACCGGTACCGGGCTCCGGGAGCCACCAAGGCCGAGAAGGTCGAGGAGGATGAAAGAAGCAGGCTCAGCTTGGGGGCTGATGCCCTGCTCACCCCTTTCCTCTCCGCCAGTGCCCACTACCACCTCCAGCAGAGCGTCCCCCAGGACCTCCGGGGCAATACCGACAGCTTCACCCTGGCCCTGCACGCATTCTTCTGAGCGCCGACGCCCAGCAGGGGTGGCTCCTGGATCAGGCGCGGAACAGGAAGTGGACCACGTCGCCGTCCTGGACCAGATAGTCGCGGCCTTCGGTGCGCAATCGGCCCTCATCCCTCAACCTGACCAGGCTCCCGGCGCCGATGACCTCAGGGGCAGAGGCGACCTCGGCGCGGATGAAGCCCCGCTCCATGTCGGTGTGAATACGCCCGGCAGCGCTGAGGGCGGTGGCTCCTCTGGGCAGTTGCCAGGCCTGCAGCTTGTCGTTGGCAATGGTGTAGAAGGTGATCAGGTCGAGCAGGCGGTACCCCGCCAAAATCAGGCGTTCCATCCCGGTCTCCTCCACTCCCAGTTCCGCCTGGAACTCTTTCCTTTCGGCAGGCTCTAGCTGCGCCAGCTCGGCCTCGAGCCTGGCTGATATGATCAGCAGCTGTTCCCGGCCCACGGCCCTGGCTAACTGTTCCACCTGTTCCTGCCCTTCGGCCTTTTCCCCCACATTGCCGATATAGAGCACCGGTTTCCCGGTCAACAAGTTGTGGGTCCCGATGGCCCCGAGCTCCTCAGGGGCCAACTCTGAACTCCACCGGGCGCGCCCCCGCTGCAGGGCCTGTTCGACTTTTTGCAGCACCTCGAACTCGAGGCGCTGCGGTGAGTGCGGATCAGTGCGCACCACCTTGTCCAGGCGGGAGAGGGCCTTTTCGATGGTTTCCAGATCGGCCAGCATCAACTCGGCCTCCACCACCTCCCGGTCCCTGAGCGGGTCGATCCCGCCCTCGACATGGGAGATCTGGGGGTCTGCGAAGCAGCGCAGCACATGCACCAGGGCATCAGCCTGGCGCACCTGACTCAGGAACCGGTTGCCCAGCCCTTCGCCCTGGCTGGCACCGCGCACCAGACCGGCGATATCGACGAATTCGATGGCCGTCGGGGTGCAGCTCTGGGGCTCGAGAGCTGCTTTGAGTTTCTCCAGGCGCTGGTCTGGCACAGCCACCATCCCCACGTTGGGGTCCACGGTGCAAAACGGGTAATTGGAGGCCGCCGCATGCCCACCGGCCAGCGCATTGAACAAGGTGGACTTGCCCACATTGGGAAGACCGACTATACCGATGAATAGCGCCATGGCTCTCCTGCCATCCAGTTATACTGCTGTGCAGATTCCACCGCGACAGTACCGCATAAAATCCCTATCTTTAAAGTACTAATCTTTAAAGTACTAACTCCGCAGAAAAGGTTCACCCCCATGAGACGATCCCTGTGCGTTTTCACCCTCCTTTTCGGCCTGCCCCTCCTGTCCTGCAATTACCTGCCCTGGACCGGCGAGAAGAACGGCAAAGTGGCTGGTGATCTCAAGCAACAGGGCGAGGGCATGGAGAAGATGGCTGAGGAGTTGAAGAAAACCGCCGAAGAGCTGAAGAAGGAAGCTGACGCAGTGCAAAAAGAGGCCACCGAACTCAAAAAACAGGCGGATCTGAAACAGAAACAGGCCGATGATCTGAAGGCCAAATCCGAGGATATGAAGAAAAAGGCCGACGACACCAAGAAAAAGGCCACTGAACTCAGAAAGTATTCTGAAGACATCGTGAAAGCCAACCAATGATGCCCTATTACTGCCTGGATCGCCCCCTTGTTATGCGCCTCCTTCTCCTCTGACCGACCCTTCGCACCGCAACAAAAAAACCTCCATAAGATATTATCTTACAGAGGTTCAACCTGGTCGGGGTGGACAGATTCGAACTGTCGACCCCCTGCTCCCGAAGCAGGTGCGCTAACCGGGCTGCGCTACACCCCGAAATCTACCGCAGGAAGAAAAGGGCCACGAATTCATCGCCCCATGGCCCGTGGAGAAGTAAAATGGTCGGGGTGGTCAGATTTGAACTGACGACCACTTGCACCCCAAGCAAGTGCGCTTCCGGGCTGCGCCACACCCCGACCTAAGGCAGTATGGTGAGCTATGCAGGATTCGAACCTGCGACCTCTAGCTCCGGAGGCTAGCGCTCTATCCAGCTGAGCTAATAGCTCATTCCCCTGAATGCCACCAAGAGTGGCCAGAGGGAATCGATCAGATCGCCTTCTTCTTGTGGCGATTCTTCCTCAAGCGCTTCTTGCGCTTGTGAGTATTGATCTTATGCCGCTTTCTCTTCCTGCCACACGGCATCTTTTTTAGCTCCTATTGGTTTGTTGTCGTCTTCTACTCGTACTCTGAGTTCTTTGGAAGGCTTGAATACTGGTGCTCGGCGACTGGAGATCTTCACCTCGGAACCAGTTCTGGGATTGCGACCTGTCCTGGGAGCGCGGGTCACTGTTTTGAAAGTGCCGAACCCCCTGATCTCGATGTGTTCGCCGCGCTTCAAGGCCTCGATAACCGCCTCGATAAAGCCATCTACCACAACTGCTGTATCCGTCTTGGTGAGTCCTATGCCCTGAGCGATCTGCTTGACGATATCAGCCTTGGTCAAGGTGCCGTCCTCCCCATTGCCAGGTCTAGAACCTGCTCTTCAATCGAGCAGGCGATAGTTTTCGATAATAAGTAATGCCACCACCCTTGTCAAGAGCGTATCCTCAATTCATAGCGGAAATTACGAATACTTCTTCCAACTTGCCAAAGTTGACATTGGATTCGAGAAATACCTCTTTGAACAGCGGATCCCGCTTCTGTTCGCGCACCTCGATGACATCTCCGATGACCAGGCCTTTGGGGAACTTTCCCCCTAAACCTGAGGAGATCACCCGGTCTCCCTTTTCAATGTCGCTGGTCACATCGACGTAATTGAGCCGGAACAGACTGCCCCGCCCCCAGGTAACCACCCCCTGCACCCTTTTCTCCTGGACGATGGCGCTGATGCGCGCGCTCATAATCAATTGGACGACCGAACTGCGGTCTTCTGTCTGGAGCACGTTGCCGACCAGCCCTTCGGGCACGACCACGGGCATATCCTCCCTCACCCCGTTTTCTCTCCCGACATTGATGACCAGAGCGTCGTAGAGCTGGTCGGGGTCGCGGCTGATGACCTCGGCAGGGATGATCCGGCTGGAAACCATCTCCTGCTTGAAACCCAAGGCAGCTCGCAGGCGCCGGTTTTCCCAAGCAGCTTCTCGAAACCGCATGTTCTCCAGCGACAGTTCTGCGTTCTGCGCCATGACCAAGCGATTTTTCGCGGCGGTGGAGGCATAGCGGATGACGGGGGAAAAAATCCACTGACCTGTCGCCCCCAGGGCCATTTGCAGGTGGCCTGCGACTTCGGATTTCTGCGGTGGCGTCAGGCCCATCAGGCTGATGGCGATGACCAGGGCCAGGCCGATCGCCAGATAGTTGCGATTTACCGGCAAGGTGTGCCCGTTCCTCAGTAGAGGACCTTTTGATACCTTTCGAATTCCTCCAGCACCCGGGCGTTGCCGCGCACCACGGCCGAGAGTGGATCCTCGCTGTCCACGTAGGTTGGCAGGCTCGTTCCCTCGATCAGCCGTTCGCGCAGCCGCCTCAGCTTGCCCCCTCCCCCGCTGAGCACCATACCGCGGTCCAGAATATCCGCCGCCAGTTCAGGAGGGGTGCGCTCCAGGGCCCGGCGCACACCGGCGACGATCTGCTCGACCGGATCGGCCAGGGCTTCGCGTATTTCGCGGGAATTGACCATAAGGGTCTTGGGGATGGCCGCCACCAGGTCTCGTCCGCGCACCGGGGCTTCTTCTTCGGGCTCGAGCGGCATTGCCGAGCCGATCACGCACTTGAGTTGCTCGGCGTTGCGGGGGCCGATCAACAAGTTGTACTTCTTGCGCATCCACTCGATGATGGACCGGTCCATCTCGTCTCCTGCCACCCGGATGGACTCGTTGGTCACGATGCCCGAAAGAGCGATCACCGCGATTTCGGTGGTCCCCCCGCCGATGTCGATGACCATCGAGCCGATGGCCTGCTCGATAGGCAGGCCCATGCCCAGGGCCGCGGCCATGGGTTCGCTGATCAGATAGACCTCTCGCGCTCCAACCCGCTCGCAGGAATTGCGCACCGCCCTTCTCTCCACTTCGGTGCTGCCCGAAGGCACTGCCACCACGATGCGCGGCCGGACGAAGAGCTTGTTCTTTTGAACCTTGCGGATAAAGTACCGAATCATCTCCTCGGTGACCTCAAAGTCGGCAATCACCCCGTCCTTGAGAGGCCGGATGGTCTCGATCTCTGAATTCTCCCTGCCCATCATCTCCTTGGCCTCGGCACCCACGGCAATCACCTTCTTGGTCATCTTGTGCCGGGCGACGATGGAGGGCTGGTTCAGGACAATCCCCTCTCCTTTGACATAGACCAGGGTGTTGGCCGTGCCTAGATCGATGCCGATATCATTGGAAAAAAACCGCGAAAAAAACCCCATGATACGCTCCGTTCTTAGAGACTGAGGGTCGCGCTCACCGCTTGTCTTTGGTCTGCCTTTTGCCCAACCAGGTCCGCACCAAGCTGGCCGCGTCCTGGCCGCGGGCCTGGATCAGTTGCTGCACCCGGGTCAGTTGCTCCCTGACTTCCTGCTGTCTTTTGGGTTTTTGCGCGCCCTCTTGCGGCATAACGCCCTTTCGCGTTACGGCGGACTGACTCCTAAGATAATGATTGCAAATAGGGTTTGCCAAATTCTTCAGCTGCTTTATATTATAATCTTCTGAAAAGCAGGAATCGCGGGGAGGTTTTTCTCAGTTATGAGCCGGGCAGCCCGATCTGTTTTGCGCAAGATAGGTTACGATCCCACCCTGGATGAGGAACGCCGGCAGCAATTGGAACGCGAAGCCGCAGAAAAAGCCGCTGCTACCGACCCTTCTTCCTCCCCTCAATCGACCACCGGTCTGGACAACCTGCCGGATGAGTTGCTCAGCGAATCCGAGAAAAGGCACGAGAAGTACCGCCGGCAGCAGGCCATGGCTGGCCGCTTCACCCCGGCGGCCGAACGCCTGCCCATCATGACCGCCGAGGAACGCAAGGCGCGCGACAAAGACCGCCCCAAATGGAACCAGACCCCTTTTGAAGGCCCCATCGAGAAACTCATCGAAAAATACAAGGACCTCGAAGAAGTCAGGAAGCACCTCACCCTGGGGCAGTCGATGAAATACGAATTCACGCCCGACGGCAAGGTGATCGACAAAAGTGGCAAGGTCATCTTTGACGGTGAAAAGCTGGTCTGATTTCCAGAAAAGCCAGGTCTGCCTTACCGGCATCCCCTTGTATCTCCACCCCACCCCTAGCTCCATCCCGCGCCGCTGATGTCGAGATTACTTTTCCCGCTGAGCATCCTGGTGCTCCAGGCCTGCGCTTCCCAACCAGAAAGTCCCCAGGACCAGTTGAGACAGGGAGACCGCCTCCTGGCCCGGGGAGACACCTCCAAGGCCATCGCCGTCTACCGGCTGGCGCTAGACCAGGATTCCCTCAACCCCGACCTCCTGGCCCGCCTGGGCCGGATCTACGCCGGTCAAGGAAACTCCGAAGCTGCCGATACCTACCTACGCAGGGCTGCGGACCTGACCTACCAGCAGGCGACCAGGGATCTCAAGGCCGGCGACCAATCCGCAGCGGCCGCTGCTTTTGAGCATACCCTTGAAATCATCGCCGCCCACCCCCTCGCCCTGATCCGTCTGGGCGAGATCTGCCTGGCAAAGGGCCAGGAAGACAGAGCCCTCGAGTATTTTGAGAAAGCCCTCCTGGCCAATCCCGATTACCCTGAGAGTTTTGTCAAAGCAGGCAAGCTGTACTTGCGCCGGCAGCGGTACGCAGACGCGCAAAAGGCCTTTGGACGCGCCGTCGAATTGAACATCAACGCCCTGGAAGCCTACCTGGGTCTGGGCGAACTCTACACCCTGCAGAAAAACTGGCAGGCGGCGGCGGATCAATATCACAAGGTGCTGCTGATAGACCCCCGCTCCACCGTTGCTGAGGAAGCCCTTGGGCAATTGAGTTCCCACCTGTAACTCCACCCCTTGAGGTGCCGCATGAAACGCGTCTCCCTGTTGTTGGTTTTGTCCCTGGCGATGGCAGGTTGTGGTAAAAAACCAGAGGAAAAACCGCAGGCGGCCACCGCGACCCCCTACGGCAGTCCCCAGGAAGTAGCCGCCTACCTGCAGGCCATCGATCCGCTGGCCCAGCAGATCAACACCATTCACCAGGAACTGTACCAGATGGTCGGGACCTCGGGGAAGGCCACGGGTGCCAACCTGGCCCCAGCCATGGAGCAGGGCCGCCTCAAGCTCCAGCAAGCACTGGCCCAACTCGAGAAGATCTCTCCCCCTCCCCTCCTGGTTCCCTTCCACGATAAAATCAAAAAGCTGGTACTGCTC
The DNA here is from genome assembly GCA_016187725.1 of Candidatus Latescibacterota bacterium. Taxonomy (GTDB): domain Bacteria; phylum Latescibacterota; class UBA2968; order UBA8231; family UBA8231; genus SICG01. The sequence continues at coordinate 13,167 of JACPJE010000194.1, read as the reverse complement.
AGACTCGATGCTTACCGGCTGACCATCGAAGGGTGGAAGCTCGAACAGGAAAAATCTCCTCAATTCGAGGCCCAGTACACCCATAGCGAAGAAAAACTGGGCGAAGCCCAGCAGGTGGGCGCCCAGTTGAGCGAAGAAAGGCAGCGCATCCAGCAGGCATTGGCCCCGGCTCAGGCCCCCCAGGCCGCCTCCCGTTGAGACCTTGTCCCGGCCTGCCTGGTGGTGCTGGCTGCTGCTGTGGGCCAATGGCTGCGGCTTGGACTACTACCTGCATCTGGCCAGGGGCCAGGCGCGCATCGCCTGGCGATCTGAGCCCATAGGCCTGATCCTGGCCTCCTCCACCACCTCTCCGGTCACCGCGGAGAAACTCCGCCTCATCGCCGAATTGCGGGTTTTCGCCCGCCAGCGCCTGGGACTGAAGACCGGCGACAGCTACACCCGCTTTTTCGACACCGGCGGCCAGCCGGTATCCTGGAACGTGAGTGCCTCCCCTCCCGAACGTTTTGTCCCTTATCTGTGGCATTTCCCGATCGTCGGAGACTTGCCTTACAAGGGGTTCTTCAGCCGGGAACGGGCCGCCCGTGAACGCGATGCACTGCAAGCCGCCGGTCTGGACGTGGCCATGGGCCCGGTCTCGGCCTACAGCACCCTGGGCTTTTTCTCCGATCCAGTGCTCAGCACCATGCTCGACGAGGAGGAAGACCGCCTGGCCGAACTCATCCTCCACGAACTCACCCACGCCACCATCTATCCCCCCGGGCAGGCGGAGTACAGCGAGAGTGCGGCCACCTTTGTGGGGCAGGCCGGCGCCCTGGTATTTCTGGCTGAAAAGCACGGTCCCGATTCCCCCCAGCTCCGCCAGGCACGCCTGCGCCAGGAGGATGCCCGGCGTTTCAGCGCCTTCATGAAAGAGGCGGTAGACTCCCTGGACAGCCTCTATGCCCAGGACCTGCCCCGCGCGGAGGTGCTGAAGCTGCGCCAGGAGGTCTTTGCCCGGGCCAAGGAGCGCTACCGCAGCCGGCGCGGGGAGTTTCAGGTGGACAACTACGATGCCTTCCTCAAGTGGGAGGTCAACAACGCCCGCCTGCTTTCCTACCGGCGCTACCACCTGGACCTGGAACTCTTCGCCCGGGTCTTCTCCACCTGGGAAGCACACCCGGATCGGGCCATCTCCGTCTTTGCGGATTGTGGGGAGGACCCCGCTCCCTGGGACTGCCTGCGCCGCGTTGCTATCTGAGGGGGAGCAGTTCCTCCAGCAGCCGGCGCAACTGTGGTTCAAAGGGACGGGCGACCACGGCGCGCCGCACCAGTTCGGCTGCCCTGGCGGTCAGCCCCTGGCGCAGCCAGATGCCGCTCAGGGCCCTGGCCCCTGCCACATGGCCCGGATCGGCCGCCAGCAGGGCCTGGTAGGCCGGCACCGCCGCCTCTTCTCCCTCCAGATGCTCTACCAGTACTGCCACCGCGTACAGCGCCTTGACGAATCCGGGCCGGACCTGCACCGCCCGCTGGTACGCGGCCAGGGCTTCGGCAGGGCGGTCCATGGACAGCAGGGCAGCCCCCTGGTTGAAATGGACCTCGGCATAAGGCGGGTAGATCTCAAGGGCCTGCTGGTAGGCGGCCAGGGCCCCGGCCATTTCTCCCTGCTGCTGCAGGGCCCTGCCCAGGCCATAGTGGCTGCGCGCGCTGAGGGGCGATACCTCCACTGCCCGGCGGAACAGATGCAGATCGTCCTGCCAGTCCGCGCAGCGGTTCCAGATCAACGGGATGGTGACCAGGCACCAGCCCCAGGCTGCCAGTGGATAAAGCCGCCCTTGCAAGCGACTGGCCATCCACCCGATGCCCATGCTGAGACCGAGGGCCGGCAGGTACAGCAGCCGCTCGGCGAAGATGGTGCCCCCTGCCAGGAAGAGATTGGCCACCAGCAGCAGGGCCCCGCCGCTGATCAGGACCCACAGGAACAGTTGAGGGTAGCGCCGCCCTCCCTGCCAGATCCCCAGGGCCAGGGTGATGACCAGGGCCAGGGGAAGCCACAGGGGCGCCGCCCCCATATCCTCGATCACGGGGATCTGGTCATAGGAGTAATCCGCAGTCAGAGGCCAAGGGAAGAGCAAGAGCCGGAAGTACCGCACCAGCAGGCCGGCGCTGTTGAGCATTCGCACCTCGGCTCCCACGTAGGCCAGGGGATTGTCGATGAACCCGATCTCGCCGGGCTGGAGCTGGCCCAGCACCAGCCCTTTCACCCCCAGGCTGCACCCGGCAGCGGCCAGGGCCCCCACCCACAGCCAGGGGCGGGAGCGGTGGTGCCAGAAGCTCCACAGGGCCACTCCGAGGGCAAAGCAGATGCCGTTCTCCTTGGCCAGGGGTGCAGCTGCCAGCAGGGCCAGGCCGAGGACATAGAGCGAAAGCTGTTGCCGTTTTACCAGCGATGACCAGATCCACACCCCCGCCAACCCCAGGCAGCAGGAGAGCAACTCCGCCCGCCCCACCACCCCGATCACCGCCTCGCTGAGGGCTGGATGCAACCCGAAGCACAGGCCGGCCAGCAAGGCGCCTTCGGGGGTCAACCAGGCAGCAACCAGCAGATAGAGCAAAGTGATGGCCCCCAGGTGGAGGAGCAGGTTGACCAGGTGATAGGCCCAGGCCTGCCCGCCGAAGACCAGGTGGTTGAGGGCAAAGCTGGCGATGGTCAGGGGGCGGTACAGGCCGGTGTGTTCTCCGCTCCAGTAGTCGGAGAGCAGGATCGCTCCCCAGCGCCCCTCGCTGACCAGGGGATTATCCACCACAATGCCCTGGTCGTCGAAACAAAACCCATTCCCCAGGGCTCTGGCGTAGGCCAGGATCACCAGGCCCCACAGCAGGGGTACTACCACCCTCTTGTTTTTATGCCATTGCACCGGAGTTCCGCTCTTTTTGATCTCCATCCAAACCAAAGTATTCCGCACCCCGCCGGCAAACTGCCCCGTGGAACTCTGGGCCCTCTGCCGGCGTCCGCTGGGTGCACCGCCGCCTTCCTTGACGCGGATCAGCACCTAGATCATACTTGAGCGCTATGCCCGGGAAGACTGCTCTCCGCGCCCAGTACGCCCTCCTGTTCCTCTCGCTGCTCTCCCTCTGCACCTGGAGCTGCGCCGGCAGACTCAAAACCGCTGCTGCCGGGCTACTGATGGAGGATATGGTCGCCGCAATTGACCAGCACGACGATCTGGAACTGGTCACCCAGGCAGCCCCCACCTACCTGCTGCTCCTGGAGGGGCTGCGCCAGGACAACCCCCACAACCGCCGGCTGCTCACCTCCCTGGCACAGGCCTATGCCTCCTATGCCACCTTGGTCGAGATAGACGATCCGGAGCGGGCCAGCCATCTGTATCACCGGGCCATGACCTATGGTCTGCAATCCCTGGCCCTGGAGAAACGCCTGGCACCGCTGCTGGGCGCCCCTTATGCCCAATTCGCCCAACTCCGCACCTCGCTCAAACCCAGAGAAGTGGAGACCGTGTTCTGGACTGCCCTCAGCTGGGGCGCCTGGATCAGCACCCACACCGATTCCATGGCCGCCCTGGCCGAGCTGCCCAAGGTCATCCTGCTGATGGAGTGGGTGCTGGAACAGGACGAGACCCTCCTCTACGGCAGTCCGCACCTCTTTCTCGGGGTGTACCATGCAGCGATCCCCGCCGCCCTGGGGGGCAGTCCGGCAAAGGCCCTGTACCACTTCGATCGGGCCCTGGCCCTGAGCCAGGGCCAGGCCCTGATGGTCTACGTCCAGAAAGCCCGGTACTACGCCCGCCAGATCTTCGACCGCCAGCTCTATGTGTCACTGCTGAACCAGGCCCTGGCCCTTCCCGCCTGCCGCAACCCGGATCTGGTCTTGCAGAATATGGCTGCCCGCAAACTGGCGCGGAAGCTGCTCGAGGAGACCGATGCGTTTTTCTGAGCTGTTCCTGCTGGCCGCACTCATGGCCACCGCCCTTCCCCGGACCGCCCCTGCCCAGCCGCGCCTGATCAAGCTGGCCACCCTGGCTCCGGAGCACAGCAACTGGGTCAAGGCCCTGCGCGCCCTGGACCTCGATCTGCGCCAGCAGACCGGCCAGGAGCTGGGCCTCAAGATCTACCCCGGCGGGGTTCAGGGCGACGAAGAGGTCATGCTCCGCAAGCTGCGGGTGGGCCAGCTGCAGGCCTTCGCCTTCGGGGGGCTGGGGGTGAGTCAGACCTGTGCCGAGGTCCTGGCAATAGAAATCCCCTTTACCTTCGACAGCTACGGTGAAGTGGACCACGTGCTGGGCCAGACCCGGGAATTCTACCGCCGGGCCTATGAGCGGCAGGGGCTGGTGCTGCTGGGCTGGCTGGACATCGGCTTTGTCCACATCCTCTCCCAGCAGCCCATCCGCAGCGCCGGCGACGCCCGGGGGATGAAGGTCTGGCGCCTCGAAGGGGAGCCCATCACCCAGGTGCTCTTCGCCAAGGCGGGTATGACCTCGGTGCCCCTTTCCATCCCCGATGTGCTCATGGGCCTGCAGACCAACCTGGTCGAGGTCGTGTACGCCTCCCCCTCGGCCGCGATCGCCCTGCAGTGGTTCACCAGGGTCAAGTACCTCACCACCCTGCCCATCAACTACACTCCGGGGGTCTTGCTCGTCGACCAGCAGGTGTTCTACAGTCTGTCTCCAGCCCAGCAGGATCTCCTGCGCCAGCTCGCCGAAGAGCACCTGCGGCAACAGCTGCTGCAGAACCGCAAGGAGAACGCAGAGGCGTTGAAGGTATTGCAGGCCAACGGCCTCGAATTGGTCACTCCACCACCCGACGAGATCCAGGGCTTTGAGCAGTTGGTCCGGGATTCCCTCCCGGAGTTGGTGGGTCAGGCCTTCACCCAGGAAGCCTACGACCTGGTCCAGGCACACCTGTCCAGCTTCCGCCAGCAGGATCCCAAAGCCCCGTGATGCCGAAATCCTGGTCACTCATACTCCACCGGCTGGAAGAAGCGCTCCTGGTGGTGCTGATGGGGGGAATGGTGCTGATCTCCTTCACCCAGATCGCGCTGCGCAACCTGTGCTCCTACACCCTGGACTGGGCAGATCCCCTGGTGCAGCAACTGCTCCTGTGGACGGCCTTGCTGGGCGCCCTGGTCGCCACCCGCCAGCACCGGCACATCCACATCGACCTGCTGCTGCGCCTGGCACCTGCTCCCCTGCGCCTGTTGCTCCAGACTGTGGGTGCGGGCTGCTCGGCGCTAGTCTGCGGGCTGCTCACCTGGGTGGGCATCCAGTTCCTGCAGGGCGAAGCAGAGGCCGGCACTACTGGCGTATTCTCCCTGCCCACCTGGAAACTGCAGCTGATCCTCCCCCTCAGCTTTGGGCTGATGGCCTGGCGCTTCGCCTGCCAGGCAGCGCACCACCTGCTGGCGTTGTTCAGAAAGGCCCGGTCTTGACCTCCTTCCTGGCGGTCTTCCTGGCCCTGGCCGGCGTCCCCCTCTTCGTGGTGATCTGTGCCCTGGCCCTGCTGGGTTTCTACCAGGGGGGCATAGATCTGAGAGTGGTCTTCATCGAGATCTATCGCCTGGCCAGCACCCCGGCGCTGACCGCCATCCCTCTCTTCGCTTTCACCGGCTTTTTGCTGGCCGAAAGCCAGGCCCCCCGCAGGCTGGTGCGCTTCTCGCAAGTGCTGCTGGGCTGGCTGCCCGGCGGACTGGCGATCATGGCCCTGGCGGTCTGCGCCCTGCTCACCGCCCTCACCGGGGCCTCGGGCATGACCATTGTGGCCCTGGGAGGCCTGCTCTACCCGGCCCTGAGCCAGCAGGGCTATCCCGAGCGTTTCAACCTGGGGCTGCTGACCACCTGCGGCAGCCTGGGGCTGCTCTTCCCCCCCAGCCTCCCCCTCATCGTGTACGGCATCGTCTCCCAGACCCCGGTGGACCAGCTTTTCCGCGCTGGCCTGCTCCCGGGAGGGGTGCTGGTGCTGGTCCTCGCCGGGTACTGCTATCTCCAGGGTCGCAAGCAGCCCACCGCCAGCCACACCCCTTCGCTGAGAGAGGTGGGGACAGTCTGCCGGGAAAGCGCCCTGGAACTGCTGCTGCCCATGGTCATCTTCGGGGGGATCTACAGCGGCTTGATCGCTCCCAGCGAAGCTGCCGCCCTGGGAGCCTTCTACATCCTGGTGGTGGAAGTGGCCGTCCACCGCGAAATCGCCCTGCGCCGTCTGCCTGGCATCATCCGCGACACCATGGTGCTGGTGGGCGGCATCCTCATCGTGCTGGCCGCGGCCCTGGCCTATACCAACTACCTGGTGGACGCCGAGGTGCCCAACCGGCTGCTGGCCTCCATCCAGGTCCATATCCACAGCCGGCTGGTCTTCCTCATCCTGCTCAATGTATTCCTGCTCATCGTCGGCTGCATGCTCGATATCTTTTCCGCCCTGGTGGTGGTGGTGCCCCTGATCCTGCCCATCGCTGCCGCGTACCAGGTCCATCCCGTGCACCTGGGGATCATCTTCCTGACCAATCTGGAGATCGGCTACTCCACCCCGCCGGTGGGCCTCAATCTCTTCATCGCCAGCCTGCGCTTTGACAAACCGCTGCTCCAACTGGCCCATGCCTCCCTGCCCTTCATCCTCATCCTGATCCTCTGCCTCATCCTGATCACTTATGTGCCTTATTTTAGCTTGGCGCTGTTGTGAGGTGGAACTCTTGGTGGTTGGCTTGTTTTTGTATTTACATATATCATGTTATGCGTATTTTACCCTCTTCAACACCTCTCCCAGGGCAACTGAGCCCGCTGCTTCCAGGTCGCCGCCCAACTCAAAGCTGAGGGTCTGCACCTGGACCTCGCCTACCCTGAGCCGGCGCGCCTGGGTTCTGGCCGAGGGGTAGAGCAGAAAAGCCCTCCGGGTTCCCAGGCGCACTGCATAGGCCACCACCTGCTGGATATCCTCGCTGGAGGGCTCCTGGTCCCCTTTGTATTTGGTGTCCAGGACCGCCAGAACCTCTCCTCCCTCCCCTGCCCGCAACACCAGGTCGATGTGAAAGGCCAATCCCCGGCTGCCTTCCACCAAGGCGCGGTGCTGGACTTCCAGGTGCAAGCCTGCGGGCAACTGGGCCTTCAGCCAGTGGGCCACAAACCCCTCGAAAAGGGTGGGCAGATGCACCGCAAATGGCAGGAAGGCGCGGTCTCCGGGGCCTGCCGCAGGACCGCTGTGCTCCAGGAAGAAACGGCACAGGGCGTGCAGGATCTGGTAGTCCTGGTTGAGGCGGTGGTAGGGGCGGTTCAGACATTCCTCAGCGTGCACCGGAGTGGGTTCCACCGCGGCTGAGACCAGCCGGTACACCTGCCGGACCTGGCGCTGGGTGGCCTCCTGCGCAAAGGAAAATCCCCGCATGCAGTGCAGGGTCCAGGACAGGATGCGGTTGTCCATACCGCCGGCACTGTGCTCCTGGTAGGCACAGCGCAGGGTCTGAGGCCGCCGCGCCGGGGGAAAGAGCATCCTGCCCCGCAGGTAGGGCAGATCCTCCTGGCACTCGAGGTACTCCCGGTACAGCCCCTGGTGGAGCCGGGCCTGGATCCCCCGGGTCAGCAGCTCAGCCAGGTGGCTGAAGATCTCTTCCAGGCTCTGGATGCGGCCCTGCCCGGCAAAGAAGTGCAGGCCCTTGAATTGATAGGCGGTCTCGATCATGCCGAAGAGATTGCGCAGGGGGATCTTGGGCCTGAGCTGGATGAGCAGCCCGCCGATGGTCAATTGTCCGGCCCAGCCGCGGGAGCGCAGGATATAGTGGGAGGGATGGAGCGGATTGGGAAAATCGAGCTGGAGCTGGTGGTGATGGCGCTGGTGCAGGCGCAGGGCATCGGCTTGGCTGAGCAGCTGGCGCGCCAGTTGAAAGGGTTGCTCCTCTTCCAATTCCACGACCTGCATGGCTAGCCCCAGCCGGCCAGCGGACCTTTGACCAGGACCTCCCAGCGGCTCGCTGCCATGGCTTCGGGCTGGTCGTAGAACACCTCCTCCAGGTAGGGCTCCACCTCCCCTTGCCACACCTGGGACAGGGCCTGGCGCAAGCCTGCCCCGTCCTGGAGGAAAAACGAGCATCCCAGCTCGCGGTCCGGGTCCCCGACGCGCTGGTTGATCTCGGTGAGCACCTGGATCAATTCGCCGGCAGGCAGCTGGTGGGACTCCAGGTGCTTGCGCAGCACCCCGTAGTCGGGCTGGAGGCGGATGAAGGCAAAGCGCCGGCGCAGGGCCTGGTCCACCAGGGCGATGGAGCGGTCGGCGGTGTTCATGGTGCCGATGAGGTGCACGTTCTCGGGGATGCGGAAGGGGGGGCCTCCCCCGGCCAGGGGCATGGCCCGGTCCCGGTATTCGAGCAGGTACATCACCTCGCCCAGGACCCGCGCCAGATGGGTCCGGTTGATCTCGTCGATGACCAGCACACAGGGGTGGGGATGGGCCTGGGCCGCCCTTTTGCAGAATTCGAGGAAGCGCCCAGGCACTAATTCATATCCCCCGCTGGCGCCGGGGCGCAGCCCCTGGATGAAATCCTCGTAGGCAAAGGAGGGGTGGAACTGCACCAGATCCCAGCAGCCTGGCCCGCCACCTGCCAGGCGCAGGGCCAGGTGGCGGGCCAGGAAGGTCTTGCCCGTACCGGGCGGGCCGCAGAGGATGACCTGTCGCTTGCGGCGCAGCCTTTCCTCCCATTGCTGCAGGAGCGCCGGCTCGTATCCGGTCTGGCGGGCGCATTCCTCCAGGGTGTGGACAGGCGCCTCCTGCGCCGGGAGCGGCGAGCGCTCTCCTGCGGAGCACTGGACCACCACCTGCAGGAGTTGTTCCACCCGGGAGGCGAACTCCCGATCGTCCAGGACCGGCCGCAGTTGGGCCAGGCGCAGCGGCTTGACCCGCACCTGGGGGAGATTGCCCTTGGGAAGTTTGACCCAGATCGGCGCTGCTGCATAGACCCGCACCACGTTCAGCCACAGCACTTCCTGCCTGAGCTGCCTCCGCCAGCGCTCCACTACCTCGGCCCGCCAGGGGCTGAGGCCGGCCAGCAGCTGGCTCACCCAGGCCTCGTTGGGCAGTTCCACCTGACCTGCGGGAAAGACCAGGAAACGCACCTGCGCCCCTGCTGAGGCTGCCATCGACCGGGCAGCGCGTTCTGGATCGCTGAAGTCCTCGGGGACCAGCCGGCTCCCCCTGCGGGCGTAATAGGGGGAGATGGATGCGGTACACAGGGGCAGCGGATGGGACAGGCGTCTGGCCCGCAGCAGCACCAGACACTGCCCCTCGCCCAGGGCTTCGATCTCAGGAGGGGGACGGCGCAGCACCTGGGTGTAGGGCCCGGAGAGGGGGCGGTCCAGGCGGAGCTTCACCGGGCGGATCAGCGAGAGTCGTCGTAGATTTTCCAGCACGGACCTAGCCCTTGCGAGTAGGGGGCAAAATACGCAAACTTCTACCTCCTCTCAACCAGGCCCGAGCCATTGCCCATCGCCTTTTGCCTGCTGCTGACCGCTGGCGCCTTTGCCCAGGAGCAGGGCTTTGCCTCCTGGCTGGACCAGTTCCGCCAGGAAGCCCAGGCCCAGGGGCTGTCTGCCCGGATCCTGGACCTGGCCCTGGTGGGTCTCAAACCCAGCGCCAGAATTCTCGCCCTCGAAGAGGGCCAGCCCGAGCACACCATCACCCTGGCCACCTACCTGCGCCGCATGGTCCCGGCCAGCCGGATCAAGGCCGCCCGCCAGCGCCTGGCCAGACACCGCCCCCTGCTCGAAAAGATCAGCGCCCAGTACGGCGTGCAGCCCCAGTTCATCGTGGCATTGTGGGCCATCGAGAGCGACTTTGGCCGCAACATGGGCAAGACCCCGGTCGTCGGCGCCCTGGCCACCCTGGCCTACGGGGCCAAACGCCCTGAGCGCCGGGCGCTCTTCCGCACAGAGCTGCTGGCTGCCCTGCGCCTCCTCGAGCGGGAAAACCTCCCCCCCCGAAAGCTGACGGGGTCCTGGGCCGGGGCCCTGGGCCAGTGCCAGTTCATGCCCTCCAATTTCCTCGCCCTGGCCGTGGACTACGACCAGGACCAGCGCCGGGACATCTGGCACACCCAGGCCGATGTCTTCGCCTCCATCGCCCATTTTCTCTCCCAGAAAGGCTGGTCTCTGGACCAGACCTGGGGCCGCGAGGTGAAGCTGCCCGCCGGCTTTGACCAGGGCCTGATCGGCCTGGAGGTAGAGAAGCCCCTGAAGGACTGGCAGGAGCTGGGGGTGCGCCGGGCCGAGGGCGGCGATTTGCCCTCCCGCGACCTGAGCGCCTCGCTGGTGCGTCCCGACCAGGGACGCGCCTTCCTGGTCTACGGGAATTTCCGCGTGCTCAGGGAGTGGAACCGCTCCACCTACTTCGGCCTGGCGGTGGGCCAGCTGGCCGACCGCATCGCCCAGTGAGGGCGCACTGGGCGGCTCTGGCGGGACGCCGGCAGGCCGGCGCCCTGCTGGGCCTGGCCGGACTGGGGGTCGGCTGGGCCTGGGGAGCCCCGGCCCTGGGCCTGGCCCTCTTCGCCATCTGCTGGTGGACCGCCGAGCCCATCCCGGTGGAGCACAGCGCCCTCCTGCTCCTGCTGCTCATCCCCGCCACCGGCCTGCTCACCCTGCAGCAGAGCTTTGCCCCCTTTGCCGGCAGCACCCTCTGGCTGATCTTCTCCGGCATGGCCCTCAGCTTAGGGATCACCGCCACCGGCCTGGAAGCCCGCCTGGCCGGGCTGGGATTGCGCTATCTGGGACGGCGCCCGGGACTTTTGCTCCTCCAGCTCCACCTGCTGGGCCTGGCCACCGCCTTCCTGGTGCCCTCTGGAGTGGTGCGGGTGCTGCTGCTGATCCCCATCGGCATGGCCGTGGTGGACGGTCTGGGGGGCAAGGAGGACCGCACCCTCAACGCCGCGGTGCTGCTCTCCCTGCTGTGCAGCACTTACTACGGGGGGGCCGGCCTGCTCACCGGGGCCGTGCCCAATCTGGTGGTGGCCGGCCAGCTGGAAAGGGTCAGCGGCCGGGTCCTGTACTGGGGGGAGTGGTTCGAGTGGATGTTTCCGGTGATGGGCTTTTTGCGCACCGGCTTGTGCTATGGGGTGATCTACCTGCTCTTCGGCCGCCGCCTTTCCAAGGTCCTCCGGGCCGGTACCTCGCCGGTCTCCCAGCCCCTGGACCCGGCCCAGCGCAAGGTGCTGGGGCTGCTCCTGCTGGGGGTGGCCCTGTGGGCCAGCGACCAACTGCACCACCTGGCCCCGGTGTATGTGGCCCTGATGCTGGTGGCCCTGTACACCTTGCCCGGCTGGGGCCCCCTGCCCTTTGCCCAGCTGCGCCAGGTCAACTTCCCCTTTCTCTTCTACATCGCCGCCCTCTTTTCCCTGGGGTCGGCATTGGAAGCCTCGGGCTTTGACCGCCGCTTCATCGGCGCTGCCAGCGCCTGGCTGGAACTGGGCAGGTACGGGCCGGTGCTCCAGCACCTGGCCCTCACCGGGATGGCGATGCCCCTCAACTTCCTCATGGACAACGCCGCCGTGGCCAGCCTGCTCACCCCTCCCCTGCTCAAACTGGGAGGAAGCCTGGGGTTGAAGGAAGTACCCGTGGCGCTGAGTGTGGCCATGGCCGCCGGCCAGGTATTCTTCCCCTACCAGTGCGCTCCCTTCATGCTGGCTTACAGCTTTCGCCGGCTGGGCATGGGCCAACTGGTCCTGTGCATGGTCTGCATCACCCTGTTCACCCTGCTGCTGCTCTGCCCGCTCAATGTGCTCTACTGGCGTTGGCTGGGGCTGATATAAGAAGCCGTCTCAGAATTTGCTTTGTGGCCCGAGCCCGAGCGAAAGCGGCGTGGGCAAGGCGCCCGAAGGAGGCATATCTCTGAAAGAAGATCTGCCAACTGAGGGCAACGCAGATCCACGCCGCTTGCAGCCGGGCGAAGCCCGAATGGAGTTTTGAGACGGCTTCCCAAATGCGTATATTCCTGCCCCGTTTTCTCAGGAAAGGTCCTATGTCTGCCGAGATTCCCTTCTGGCCAGCCGGGGTGGAGGGCGCCCTCAGCCTCACCTTTGACGACAACGCCCCCAGTCAACTGGCCAATGCCCTGCCCTGCCTGGACGACCATGGACTCCAGGGGACCTTCTACGTCAATCCCGGCCGGCGGCCGGCCTGGGAACTCCAGGTACCCCGCTGGCAGGAAGCCGCCTCCCGGGGCCACGAGATCGGCAACCACACCAGCCGCCACCCCTGTTCCTGCAACTTTGGCTTCGACCCCACCTATTGTCTGGAAAGGTTGAGCCTGCAGGACATCGAGGCCACCATCGACGAGGCCGAAGCCGACCTCGACCAGCTCTTCCCCCAGCAGCGGGGCAAGCGCAGTTTCTGTTACCCCTGTTACCAGAGCTACGTGGGGGCCGGGGTGGAGAGACAGTCCTATGTGCCGGTGGTAGCGCGCCGCTTCCGCGCTGCCCGGGGGGGTGGGGAACGGCCCAACAACCCCCGCCTCATCGACCTTTCCTACACCTGGGCCTGGGCAGTGGAAGGCCACAGCGCCGAACAGATGATCGCCTACGTGGACAAGGCCGCCGACCAGGGGCTGTGGGCCATCATCTGCATGCACGGGGTGGGCGGGGACCACATCGCCATCGAGACCCGGGCCCTGGAAGGCCTGGCCCGGCACCTGGACCAGCAGCGGCAGCGGATCAGAGCTTGGCGCACAAGGTACTGGTCACTGATTACCAGTGGCCCGATCTGGAGATCGAAAAACGCATCCTAGGGGAGATAGGTGTCGAGTTGGTGGTGGCCCCCGCGGGAGATGAAGAGACCCTGACCCGCCTGGCCAAAGGCTGCGAGGGCATCCTCACCTGCTGGGCCAAAACCACCCGCAAGGTGATCGAGGCTGCCTACCCGGAGTTGAAGGTGATCGTCCGCTACGGCATCGGCCTGGACAACATCGACGTGGACTTCGCCACCCGCAGCCATATCCCGGTGCTCAATGTGCCCACTTACTGCGTGGTGGACGTGGCCGAGCACACCCTGGGCTATATCCTGGCCCTCTCGCGCAAGATCCCCTTCTTCGACCGGCGGGTGCGCCAGGGCAGTTGGAGTATCCAGGAAGCCCTGCCCCTGCGCCGCCTGAAGGGCAAGCGCCTGGGCCTGATCGGGCTTGGGAACATCGGCAAGGAGGTGGCCCGCCGGG